>JBKKAZ010000058.1:0-16975 GCA_046714435.1 Casimicrobiaceae bacterium | reverse complement strand
CGCCGGCTCGGCGGCCGATGCGACGGACGCGATCGGGTTGAGCCGCGCCGCGGGCGTGTCGCGCGGCCTCGCCGTCGGTGCCGCGCCCGACGCACCCGAACTCGACCCTGCGGCCTGGGCCTGGCTCGAAGTTGCCAGCGGTGTGCCGCGCATCACCGCCGCGACGGTCGAGCAGTTCGTGCCGCAGATGGTGAACCTCGAGGCCGTCGGCGGCGTCAGTTTCCAGAAGGGCTGCTATCCCGGCCAGGAGATCGTCGCGCGCAGCCAGTACCGCGGCACGATCAAGCGCCGCGCGTTCCTGTTCGACAGCGCCGCGCCGGCGCAGCCCGCCCAGGAGGTGTATGCCGCCGATGACCCGGGCCAGCCGGCCGGCATGGTGGTGAATGCGGCGTCGTTCGACGGCCGCCACAGCGTGCTCGCCGAGGTCAAGCTGGCGGCACTCGCCGGCGCGGCACTGCACCTCGGGGCACCCGACGGGCCACCGCTCGCGCGCACCGCCCTGCCCTACGCGCTGCCCGTGGCTGAGTGAAGTGCGATGACGGCCCACTGGTATGTCTACTACAAGGTTGCGCAGGGCGATGTCGCCGACTGCATTGCCGCCGCGAACGCGCTGCACGCGCAGTTGCGCGATAGGCATCCCGACGTGCGCGCGCAACTGCTGCGCCGCCCGGGCGCGGGCAGCGACGGTCACGCGACCTTGATGGAGGTCTACACCGGCCTGGACGACGACACGCTGGCCGAAGTCGAAGCGCGCGCGCAGGCGGCGCTGGCACGCTGGACGGTCGGTGCACGCCACGCGGAGCGCTTCGTGCCTTGCGTGGATTGATCGCGTCCCTGGCTGCGCTGGCCTTGATGGTTTGCGGCGTTGCGGCCCGCGCCGGCAGGCTGACGCACGATGGCATGCAGGCGCTGCTCGGGCCCGAGGGAGAGGAAGGATTTCAGAGCGCGCGCGCCATCTCGATGTGTACGATGCCGGCTTCGTCGAACGGCGCGCCGCGTTCGGTGAAGCCCGCGCGCAGGTAGAAGGGCACTGCGCTCGCTTGCGCGTGCAGCAGCACGTCGCGGTCACCGCGTGTGCGTGCCGCCTCGACGAGCGCGTTCAGCAATCCACGACCGACGCCGCTGCCGCGCATCGGTGCCAGCACTGCCATGCGGCCGATCTTGCCGATGCCGTCCGCGTGGAGCAGCAGGCGGCCGGTGCCCAGCGGCAGGCCGAAGCGATTCACCGCCAGCGCATGCACGCAACTGTCGTCGGCGCCGTCGCATTCGAGTTCGGCGGCGATGCGTTGTTCGTCGATGAAGACCTGCTTGCGGACGGCTTGCGCCTCGCGGCCCAGCTCGCTCCACGCAGCGACGCGCACCTCGACCATCGGCTCACCGCCCTCGAACGCCGCCAGCAGATCGCGGAACTTCTGCGGCACCGGTTTGGAGGTCTGCGTCGCCGGGTCGGCAAAGACGTAGAGCAGTTCGCCGTGCACCAGGCAGCGCTCGCCGATGAACACCGCGGCGTGAAAGACGATCGACGAGTTGCCGATGCGCCCGGCCCGGATGCCGACGTCGAGCAGATCGTCATAGCGCGCCGAGGCCAGGTACTCGACTGTCGCCTTGCGCGCGTATAGGTCGCCGTCCAGAGCGTGCATCGTCTCGTGATACGGCATCGCCATCGCGCGCCAGTAGCCGGCCACCGCGGTGTCGAAGTACATCAGGTAGTGGCCGTTGAAGACGATCTTCTGCAGATCGACCTCGGCCCAGCGCACGCGCAGGCGTTCGAGGTGGCGGAAGTCGGCGCGCTTAGGGGTGTCGTCGTTCATGCGCGAATTGTCGCGCCCAACGGACAGGGCCCCCCAAAGGCGGGCCCGCTAAAAGTCAGCGCCTGCGCGCCTCGCGCCTACGCGTTACCCGTGCTTGGCGTCGAAGAACTGCTCGTTCTCGGTCGATCCCTTCAGCGCGCCGGTCGAGGCGTCCTTCTCGATCGTCGTGGTCACCGCGTCGAAGTAGCCGGTGCCGACTTCGCGCTGGTGCTTCACCGCCGTGAAGCCGCGCTCGGCGGCGGCGAATTCCTTTTCCTGCATCTCGACGAAAGCGCTCATGTTGTTGCGCGCATAGCCGTGGGCGAGGTCGAACATCGAGTAGTTGAGGGCATGAAAACCCGCCAGCGTGATGAACTGGAACTTGTAGCCCATCGCGCCGAGCTCGCGCTGGAACTTGGCGATCGTCGCGTCGTCGAGGTTCTTCTTCCAGTTGAACGACGGCGAGCAGTTGTAGGCGAGCATCTTGCCCGGGAACTTCGCCTGGATCGCCTCGGCGAAGGCCTTCGCAAACGCGAGGTCGGGCTTGCCCGTCTCACACCAGATCAGGTCGGCGTACGCAGCATAGGCGAGGCCGCGCGAGATGGCCTGGTCGAGACCGCTGCGGGTCCGGTAGAAGCCCTCGACGGTGCGCTCGCCGGTGCAGAACGGCTTGTCGGTGTCGTCGACGTCTGAGGTCACCAGGTCGGCGGCTTCGGCATCGGTGCGCGCGAGCAGGATCGTCGGCACGCCGAGGCAGTCGGCGGCGAGCCGCGCGGCGATCAGTTTCTCGACCGCTTCCCGCGTGGGCACCAGCACCTTGCCGCCCATATGGCCGCACTTCTTCACCGACGCGAGCTGGTCCTCGAAGTGCACGCCGGCAGCGCCGGCCTCGATCATCGCCTTCATCAGCTCGAACGCGTTGAGCACGCCTCCGAATCCCGCCTCGGCGTCGGCGACGATCGGCGCGAAGTAGTCGATGTCCCCGTTGCCTTCCATGTGCTGGATCTGATCGGCGCGCTGGAAGGTGTTGTTGATCCGGCGCACCACCATCGGCACCGAGTTCACCGGATACAGCGACTGGTCGGGATACATCTCGCCGGCGATGTTGGCGTCGGCAGCGACCTGCCAGCCCGACAGGTAGATCGCCTTCAGGCCCGCCTTCACCTGCTGCAACGCCTGGTTGCCGGTCATCGCGCCGAGCGTGTTCACGAACGGCTCGTCGTGCATCAGCTTCCAGAGTTTCTCGGCACCGCGCCGCGCGAGCGTGTGCTCGATCTGGATCGAGCCGCGCAGGCGCACCACAGCTTCCGCGGTGTAGCCGCGCTTGATGCCCTTCCAGCGGGCGTTTTCCGCCCAGTCCTTCTTCAGTCTTGCTGCCTCGAGGTCGTAGCTCATTTCCACTGCTCCCATCAGCTCGTTTCGGGCCAAGCCGGGAGCGCCCCTTGGGTCGCCCGCGGCACTTTGGTCGGCGTGACAGCCCGCGCGCAACTCGCGCACGAAAGCCACGCGATTGCAGAGACTCCGGCGGACACTGCCGCCGGCGTTCTGCGCACGAACCGGCGAGGATCGCTCGCACGGTCGGGCGGGCATGGATGGGGTGAAAGGTCCCAGGCCCTTCGAGGCTCGCTGCGCCGAAAGCGTGACCCGGCGCAACGGTCGTGACAGCGTCAACTTAGCAAAGCCGAAGCGGCTCTACAAGCGTTTTTCTGCGCCGCCGCATTAAAAAACTCGCTAATAATCAATGTTTTAGAAATTGCTTCCACATCGTGGAATCCAGGTGGCCTGTTTTTGCCCTCACATTGCTGCATTGCAGTCTAGACGCGTGCAATGGACGCCGAGAGTCCCTCGGCGTTTTATGTAACTCGTTGAAAACTATTAATTGTCTTGAAGCAACGCATTTTCGAGAACCCCGTGCGAGATTCCATCCCTCGGAAAATGATTCCAAGGGGACAGCGCCCGCGTTGTCGTCGTACCCGGGGGCCGGCGGGATGCGTGTTTATCCTCCGGCACGCAGCGTTGGTCGCAAGATTCGCGTCAGCGCCTGTCGCGGGCAGCACGCGCGCGGGATTATGCTTACGGTTTTCCGCCGCCGGCTCGCGGCGGGCCGTTCATTTCCCGGGAGATTGAGCATGCGCAAGACGGTGGTGGCTTGGGCGGCGGTCGCGGGATCGTTCGCGATGTGCGCCGGTGCTGCGTTCGCGCAGGGCGATCAGACGCTGGCGCGCAACCTCGCGGCGACCTGCGCGAACTGTCACGGCACCGGCGGCAAGTCGCAGGGGATGGTTCCCTCGCTCGCCGGACAGCCGAAATCCGATCTCGTGCAGAAGATGAGCGAGTTCCGCGACGGCAAGCGGGCGGCAGCGATCATGCATCAGATTGCGAAGGGCTACACGCCCGAACAAGTCGACATGATCGCGGGCTGGTTCGCCCAGCAAAAATGACCTGCCTGCCGAAGGAGACCATGATGAGCATTGGACGGCGTGAGTTTCTCAAGCAGGCAACGGCCGTCGGCGCAGCGTCGACGCTCGGTGGTTGCGCGTCGATGGCGCCCGGCGGTGCCACGGTCGGCAGGGTGGTGGTGGTGGGCGGCGGGTACGGAGGCGCGACGGCGGCGAAGTACATCCGGCTGTGGAGCGGCGGAAGCGTCGAGGTCACGCTGGTGGAAGCCAACCCCGCGTTCGTGTCCTGCCCGCTGTCGAACCTCGTGCTCGGCGGCAGCAAGACCATCGCCGACATGACCGTGTCCTACGACAACCTGGCCGCGCGACACGGCGTCCGGGTGATTCGCGACACGGCCACCGCGGTCGATGCGGAGAAGCGGACGGTTCGGCTCGCCGGGGGGACCACGCTTCCGTATGACCGCCTGGTGCTCTCGCCGGGCATCGACTTTCTCTGGGACACCGTGCCCGGCATGAACAGCGCCGCGGCGCAGGAGCAGGTGCTGCACGCGTGGAAGTCGGGGCCGCAGACAGTCGCGCTGCGCCGTCAGCTGGAGGCAATGCCGGACGGGGGCGTCTACGCGATCACAATCCCGGTCGCACCGTACCGCTGCCCGCCGGGACCCTACGAGCGCGCCTGCCAGGTCGCGTGGTACTTCCGGAAGGCGAAGCCGCGCTCGAAGGTGCTGATCCTGGACGGCAACCCCGACGTCACTTCCAAGCCGGGGCTGTTCAAGCGCGCCTGGTCCGAGGAGTACAAGGGCATCGTCGAGTACCGCAACAACCACGTGATGACCGATGTCGACTGGCGCACCCGGACCGCGAAGTTCGAGGTCGCGAACGACGTCAAGGCGGACGTGCTCAACCCGATCCCCCAGCACGGCGCCGGCAACATCGCGAGGCAGGCGGGGGTGATCACCGCGAACAACCGCTGGTGCGAGGTGGATTTCGTGAGCTTCGAGTCGATCAAGGTGAAGAACATCCACGTGCTCGGCGACGCGATCCAGATCGCGCCCGCCATGCCGAAGTCGGGCCACATGGCGAACTCGCACGCGAAGGTTTGCGCCGCGGCGGTCGTCGCGCTGCTGTCCGGCCAACCGGTGAACCCCACGCCGGTCCTCACGAACACCTGCTACAGCTTCGTCAGCGACCGCGACGTCATGCACGTCGCTTCGGTGCACCAGTACGACCGCGACAAGCGGACCTTCCTCGCGGTGCCGGGCGCCGGGGGCGTCTCGCCGACCTGGACGCCGCTCGAGGGCGAGCACGCGTTCTCGTGGGCGAAGAACATCTGGGCGGACGCATTGGCCTGACGGCCGCAGCGGATGATGGCGCGTTGCGCCCATGACGCTTCGCCATGAAAGATGACGGCCCGCTGGCGCGGGCCATGAAGATCAAGGGGCGCCGGTGGCGCCCCTTTTTCATTCATCGCGCAGCATCATCGGCGCGCAATCGCGCGCATCATCTTTCATCGGCCCTTTCGGGCCGCTACGCGGATTCCGCTTCCACCGGCTCCGCCGGCGCCGGCGGCGCGTCTTCGAAGGTCAGCTTGACGCTGTCGGTCTCGTCGAGGTCGATCGTCACCCTTCCGCCGTTCACCAGCCGTCCGAACAGCAGTTCGTCGGCCAGCGCCTTGCGAACCAGGTCCTGGACCAGCCGCGCCATTGGCCGCGCGCCCATCTGCGGATCGAATCCCCGCTTCGCCAGCATCGTCTTGAGCTTCGGCGTAAAGGTCGGCTCGACCTTCTTCTCATGCAGCTGCGCCTCGAGTTCGAGCAGGAACTTGTCGACCACCTTGAGGATGACGTCGTGATCGAGCGAGGCGAAGCTCACCATCGCGTCGAGGCGATTGCGGAACTCCGGCGTGAACAGGCGCTTGATCTCGGCCATTTCGTCGCCCGGCTGCTTCTCGGTCGAAAACCCGATCGTGCTCTTGGCAAGATCCGCCGCACCCGCGTTGGTCGTCATGATGATGGTGACGTTGCGGAAGTCGGCCTTGCGCCCGTTGTTGTCGGTCAGCGTGCCGTGGTCCATCACCTGCAGCAGCACGTTGAAAATATCCGGATGGGCCTTTTCGATCTCGTCCAGCAACAGCACGCTGTACGGGTGCTTGGTAATTGCCTCGGTCAGCTGGCCGCCCTGGTCGAAGCCCACGTAGCCCGGCGGCGCGCCGATCAGCCGCGACACCGCGTGCCGCTCCATGTACTCGGACATGTCGAAGCGGAGCAGCTCGATGCCGAGGCAGTACGCCAGCTGGCGCGCCACCTCGGTCTTGCCGACGCCGGTCGGCCCGGAGAACAGGAAGTTGCCGATCGGCTTCTGCGGATTGCCGAGCCCCGAGCGCGCCATGCGGATCGCCGACACCAGCGCGTCGATAGCCTTGTCCTGGCCGAACACCACGTTCTTGAGGTCGCGGCCGAGCGTCTTCAGCGCATTGCGGTCGTCCGAACTGACGTTCTTGGCCGGAATGCGGGCGATCTTGGCGACGATCTCCTCGACCTCGCCCTTGCCGATGATCTTTTTCTGCCTCGATTTCGGCAGGATCTTCTGCGCCGCGCCCGCCTCGTCGATCACGTCGATGGCCTTGTCGGGCAGGTGGCGGTCGTTGATGAACCGCGCCGACAGTTCGGCGGCGCTGGTCAGCGCCGCCGGCGCGTACTTGACGCCGTGGTGCTGCTCGAAGCGGGACTTCAGCCCCTTCAGGATCTCGATGGTCTCCCCGATCGACGGCTCCGGCACGTCGACCTTCTGGAAGCGCCGCGACAGCGCGTGATCCTTTTCGAAAATCTGACGGAATTCGTTGTAGGTCGTCGCGCCGATGCACTTGAGCGCGCCGGTGTTGAGCGCGGGCTTCAACAGGTTCGACGCGTCGAGCGTCCCGCCCGAGGCGGCGCCGGCGCCGATGATGGTGTGGATCTCGTCGATGAACAGGATCGAGCGCGGGTTCTCGGCGAGCTGCTTCAACACCGCCTTCAGGCGCTGCTCGAAGTCGCCGCGGTACTTGGTGCCGGCGAGCAGCGCGCCCATGTCGAGCGAGAAGACCTGGTATTCCTTCAGCAACTCCGGAATTTCACCCTCGTTGATGCGGCGCGCGAGCCCCTCGGCGATGGCCGTCTTGCCGACGCCGGCCTCGCCGACCAGTAGCGGGTTGTTCTTGCGGCGGCGGCACAGCACCTGCACGACCCGCTCGAGTTCGAGCGCGCGGCCGATCAGCGGGTCGATCTTGCCGTTCTTCGCCAGGTGGTTGAGGTTGACCGTGTAGGCGTCGAGCGCTCCCTGCGACTCGTTGCCGCCCTCGCCATCGTCCTTGGCGCTCTCGCCCTTCTCGGGCTTGGCCTGCGGCGTCTTGGTGATGCCGTGGGCGATGTAGTTGACCACGTCGAGGCGGGTCACGCCGCGCTGGTTCAGGAAATAGACGGCGTGCGACTCCTTCTCGCCGAAGATAGCGACCAGGACGTTGGCGCCGGTCACTTCCTTCTTGCCCGACGACTGCACGTGCAGGATCGCGCGCTGGATGACGCGCTGGAACCCCTGGGTGGGCTGGGTGTCCGCGTCCGAGTGCTGCGGAAGCCGCGGCGTGTGCTCGTTGATGAAGTCGGTGAGGACGCCCCGCATTTCCTCGAGGACTACGCCGCAGGCTTTCAGCACTTCCGCCGCAGACGGGTTGTCCAGCATCGCGAGCAGCAGGTGCTCGACGGTGATGAACTCGTGCTGCTTCTGTCTCGCCTCGACGAAGGCCATGTGGAGGGAGACTTCCAGTTCCTGCGCGATCATCGTGCTGCTCCGGTTCGGGAGGTTGCGGCCGGCGATAATCCGGGCGCTCGTCCCATAACGCTTAAGTCTCCTCCATCGTGCACTGCAGCGGGTGCTGGTGCTTGCGGGCGATACCGATCACCTGATCGACTTTCGCCGCCGCCACTTCCCGCGTGTAAGTGCCGCAAACCCCCATTCCCTCGCGATGAACCTGCAACATCACTCGCGTGGCTTTTTCCCTCGACATCGCGAACACAGTCTGAAGCACGACGACGACAAAGTCCATCGGCGTGTAGTCGTCGTTCAGCAGCATCACCTTGTATAGCGGGGGAGGCTTCTGCTTTGTCTTCTCGGCCTCGAGAAGCTCGCCGCGCTGCTCGTGGACGGCCATCGGTGAAGGAAAGGTGCCCTGAATCCGCCTCTAGATGGGGGGTATGTTTGATGATTGCAACAGATTTTACAAGGGGAATCCCCTGCCGGGTCCGTGGGCTTGACGCCCGGGAGACATTGCGCGTACAAGGGTGACGTTTGGCTTGCAGGGGGAGCTGCTTCACCGGTCTGCCGCAGCACGTCGCACCGCGCAGGACATGCAGGGTTTCGACCGTTTCGCGCCGCACCGCGTCGTTTTGTCGAGCTTACCGCCGTAGTCCCCCTCCCGAACGACATTTCCACTTTTGTAAGGAACAAGCTGTATGGCAACCGGTACCGTCAAGTGGTTCAACGACGCGAAGGGTTTCGGGTTCATTACCCCCGACGATGGCGGCGAGGATCTGTTCGCGCATTTCTCGGCGATCCAGATGCAGGGGTTCAAGAGCCTGAAGGAAGGCCAGAAGGTCAGCTTCGAGGTGACCCAGGGTCCGAAGGGCAAGCAGGCCAGCAACATTCAGGCAGCCTGAATTCGGGTTCCGCCGCGCGAGAACACCGCGTGGTGGGGACGAGAGCACCCGCCCACCGGCGGGTGTTTTTTTTGTTGCGTCCGGGCCGGACCCCGGAAGCGAGGCCCGCGGCCCGCGTCCCTTCCAGCGCCACGATCGCCCCGCCACAACCGGCGGCGCCGACGATGGCCCGCCGCCAACCCCCTGCACGGAGGCCCCAGATGCACGCCAGACAGTTGTTCGAACTCACTGGCCGGGTTGCGCTCGTCACCGGCGGCTCGCGTGGCATCGGCGCGCAGATGGCCGAAGCGCTGGGCGAAATGGGTGCGCGCGTTGCGATCACCGCGCGCCACCCTGACGAACTCGATCAGGCGCGTGCGCGCCTCGACGCGCTTGGCATCGAATGCCTGACCGTGGCCGCGGACCTCGGCGCGCCGGCCAGCTCGGTGCCAGTCGTCGATGCCGTGCTCGCGCGCTGGAAGCAGGTCGACATCCTGGTCAACAATGCAGGGTGCAACTGGGCAGCCCCCGCCGAGGTCTATCCCGACGAGGCCTGGCGCAAGGTGATGGCCCTCAACGTCGACGCGGCGTTTGCGCTTGCGCGCGAGGTCGGCGCCCGCTCGATGATCCCGCGCCGGACCGGCCGGATCGTCAACATCGCGTCGATCGCCGGTCTCCTGGGCAACCCGCCGAGCTGGCAAATGCAGACGCTAGCCTACAACACGAGCAAGGGCGCCCTCATCGCCATGACCCGCGCGCTCGCCGCGGAGTGGGGCAGCCACGACATCAACGTCAACGCCATCTGCCCGGGATTCTTTCCGTCCAAGATGACCCGCGCGACGCTCGACCGGATCGGCGAGGAGATCCTCGCTCTGACGCCTCTGGGGCGACTTGGCGGCGACGACGACCTCAAGGGCGCGGTGGTGTTCCTCGCTTCCGACGCGTCGCGCCACGTCACCGGGCAGGTGCTGGTCGTGGACGGCGGCACGTCGGTCATCTGAATATGTCGGCCGCGGCCAACCCTGGTGCGCGGCTGGTCGAGCCGATCCACCCCTTCGACACGGCGGCGCTGGGACGCTATCTCCGCGAGCGGATCGGCGAGTTCGGCGGCGAACTCGCCGTCGAGCAGTTCCAGGGCGGGCAGTCGAATCCCACCTACCGGATTACCGCGGGCGGGCGCCGCTACGTGCTGCGCCGCAAGCCGCCGGGCAGGCTGCTGCCCTCTGCGCACGCGATCGACCGCGAGTACCGGGTGATGTCCGCGCTCGCCGGGACCGACGTGCCGGTCGCGCGGATGCACGCGCTGTGCGAGGACGAGTCGGTCATAGGCACGGCGTTCTACCTGATGGAGCACATCGAGGGGCGCATCCTGTGGGATCCGACACTGCCGGGAATGACTGCCGTGGAGCGCGCCGCCCACTACGACGAACTCAACCGCGTGATCGCCGCGCTGCACCGCGTCGACTACGCAAGCGTCGGCCTGGCCGGCTTCGGGCGCGCCGGCCACTACGTCGAGAGGCAGATCGCGCGCTGGGGCAAGCAGTACCAGTCGGCGGGCATCGACGGCATCCCGGCAATGGACCGGCTGATCGAATGGCTGCCGGCGCACCTGCCGGCGGGCGACGAAACCACGATCGTGCATGGCGACTTCCGGCTCGACAACGTGATCTTCCACCCGAGCGAGCCGCGCATCCTCGCCGTGCTCGACTGGGAACTCGCCACGCTCGGCCACCCGCTGTCCGACTTTGCCTACCAGGTGATGGCCTGGCGCCTCACGCCGCAACAATTCCGCGGCCTCAAGGGTGCCGACCTCGCCAAGCTCGGCATCCCCTCCGAGCAGGAGTACGTTGCGGCGTACTGCCGGCGAACCGCGAGACCCGGCATCGATGATTTCGAGTTCTACCTGATCTTCAACCTGTTTCGCATCGCGGCGATCCTGCACGGCGTGCTGGCGCGCGCGATGCAGGGCAACGCCGCGAGCAGCGATGCGATCGCAACCGGCGGCCGCGCGCGACTCCTGGCCGACGCGGCGTGGGAAATGGCGCAGCGGCAGGAACACTAGGAGCCTCGACATGGACTTCAGCCATTCAGACCGGGTGCGTGAACTGCAGGCGCACTTGACCCGCTTCATGGACGAGAACGTCTACCCGGCCGAGGCCGCGTTCGCCGCCGAGGTCGATGAGAACCGCCGCGGCGGCAATGCGTGGATCCCGACGCAGGTGATGGAGACGCTCAAAACGAAGGCGCGCGCCGCTGGGTTGTGGAACCTGTTCCTGCCGGAGTCCGACTACGGCGCGGGGCTCGCCAATCACGAGTACGCGCCGCTGTGCGAAATCATGGGCCGCTCGTGGATCGCGCCGGAGGCGTTCAACTGCAACGCGCCGGACACCGGCAACATGGAAGTGCTGGTGCGCTACGGCAGCGCCGAGCACAAGGAACGCTGGCTGAAGCCGCTGCTCGCGGGCGAGATCCGCTCCGCGTTCGCGATGACCGAGCCGGACGTCGCCTCCGCCGACGCCACCAACATCCAGGCGTCGATCGTTCGCGATGGCGGCGACTACGTGCTCAACGGCCGCAAATGGTGGACCACCGGCGGGCCGGACCCGCGCTGCCGCATCCTGATCTTCATGGGCAAGACCGATCCGGGCCATCCCGACCGGCACCGGCAGCAGTCGATGATCCTGGTGCCGGTCGACACGCCCGGCGTGAGGCTGGTGCGCCACCTGTCGGTGTTCGGCTACGACGACGCGCCGCACGGCCACGCCGAATTCGATTTCGAGAAGGTCCGCGTGCCTGTCTCGAACATGCTGCTCGGCGAGGGGCGCGGCTTCGAGATCGCGCAGGGGCGTCTCGGGCCGGGCCGTATCCACCACTGCATGCGGCTGATCGGCCAGGCGGAGCGCGCGCTCGAGGCGATGTGCCGGCGCTCGCTCGGCCGGGTCGCGTTCGGCAAGCCGATCGCCGATCAAGGCGTCACGCAGGAGAGGATCGCCGAGGCCCGCATCGCGATCGACCAGACGCGCCTGCTCGTGCTGAACGCGGCGTGGAAAATGGACGTCGCGGGCAACAAGGCAGCGGCCAGGGAGATCGCGATGATCAAGGTCGCGGCGCCGAACATGGCTTGCCAGGTCATCGACTGGGCGATCCAGGCGCACGGCGGCGCGGGCGTGAGCGACGACTTCCCGCTCGCGTTCCACTACGCTCAGGCGCGCACGCTGCGCTTCGCCGACGGTCCCGACGAAGTGCATCGCGCGCAGATCGCGAAACTCGAACTCGCGCCCTACCGGAAGGCGCGCGGCTGACAGCGGATGGCGCTAGCCGCGACGCCGCGCCTCGCGCATCGCGAGCAGTCCCAGTAGCGCCGTCAGCAGCGCGGGCCCCGCGAACGAGAGCGTCGGCACTTCCATCGTCGCGGCTGACGCGATGACAACGGTGACGTCGGCGGCAGCCGGCGGATAGCCCGTGCCACCACCGTACGCCGCAAAGTAGCGTTGCGACGTTGACGTCAGGGCCGGAACCACGCACGACGCGCTGGCTGTCGTGGCGTTCGTCGCGATCAGCGGTACCGCCGCGCACAGACGCGTGGTCCCGTCGTGGAAGCTGACCGTTCCCGCCGGGGCCGTCGCGCCAGACAGCGTCGCGGTCAGCGTCACGGGCTGCCCGGGAATCGCCGGGTTGGGCGAAGCCGACAGCACGATCCCGGGAAGCGGGAGTGCTGCGGCTCCGTACTTCAGGACCATGATCGACGACACCGCGGTGTCGTACACATAGGCACCGACGATCACGCCGTCCGCCGTGGCGACGAGCGCGTCGCCGCGATCCTCGGAATCGGCCGCACCATTGTGCACAGCGAACCAGCTGCGCGTTCCGGTGCTGTCGTAGCGCCCGGTCAGCATGTCCGCGGGAATGTACGGAGGTGGCGGGGCAACGGTGATCGGCCGCGTCGTTCCTGTCACGTAGACCTCTCCCGCCGGTCCCGTCGCGATGGCGTTCCAGCCGTAACCTCGCGCTGGATCCGCGAGGCTGTCGAAAGCGACACGGGTCCCGGTCGGGTCGTACTTGGCAAGCGTTGCCGCGCAGTGGTGCGCGGTGCCCGCGCAGGTCTGCCCGGTGACCCACAGGTTGCCCGCACCGTCGAACGCCATCGCTCCGGTGACGAGGGGCAGCGGGCCCCAGAGTGGGCTCCCATTGGGGTCGTACACGGTGACGTCGGCAGACCCTGCGCAGGCGGTTCGCCCAGCAGCGTCTGCGGCGAACAGCACGCATGCGCTCATGCCGGTGCGCGTGCGCGTCCAGTCGACGTCGCCGGCGGACGAATAGCGCCGGACGTACGGATCGCCTCCGGGATCGTAGCCGCTGACGAGGATGGCTCCCGAGGCAAGAACCGCGACGCCGGTCATGACGCTGCCGTACCTGCGCTCGAAAGGTTGCGCGCCGGTGCGGACGAGCAATCCACCCGCGGCATCGTAACCAACCGCTACGGCGCCTCCGCCTGGCGCGGCGGCCAGTCCGCGCAGTCCGGCCGAGACCGGCTGGGTGGACGGCGTCGCATAGACGTAGCTGTTAGTGCCATCGAGCGCGGCGAGCCCGCGCACGTACCCGTAGCCGCATCCCAGCGGGCATGCCATGGGCCCGCGGTAGGTGTTGGCAGCAGCGTAGGCACCATTCGTGTCCGCGGCGATTCCGACCCGGGACGTTCCGCACGACGGGGCGCACACGAAGCCGCCCCCGACCTCCGCGGTCCAACCCAACACGCCCGCGGTGTCGATGCGGCTGACAAACGACTGGAACGCCGCGCCGCGCGTGCCCACGTAGACGTTGCCTGATGGATCCTCGGCGAGCGCGGCGGACGCAGATTCAAAAGTCGACCCGAAACCGAGGTTCGGAATCGCGTTCTGCCACTGGATCGGCTGCGCGAAGGCGGCGAGCGATGCCGTCGCCATCGCCAGCAACACCACCAGCACGCCGCGCCGCGCGGTCGTCCGCATGAATGCCCCCTATCCACATGGCCCGCGTCGCCGCGGACCAGGACTTGCTGCAGGTTCGCTACATGCGCTCGATCATCGCCTGCCCGAAGCCCGAGCAGGACACCTGCTTCGCGCCGCTCATCAGCCGCGCGAAGTCGTAGGTGACAATCTTGTCGCCGATCGCCTTCTCCATCGACCTGACGATCAGCGCGGCGGCCTCCTTCCAGCCCATGTGGATCAGCATCATCTCGGCAGAGAGGATCTCCGAGCCCGGGTTGACGTAGTCCTTGCCGGCGTACTTGGGTGCGGTACCGTGGGTCGCCTCGAACATCGCCACCGTGTCCGACAGGTTGGCGCCCGGCGCGATGCCGATGCCGCCGACCTGCGCCGCCAGCGCGTCGCTGATGTAATCGCCGTTGAGGTTGAGCGTCGCGATGACGTCGTACTCGGCGGGCCGCAGCAGGATCTGCTGCAGGAAGGCGTCGGTGATCACATCCTTGACCACGATGTCGCGGCCGGTCTTCGGATTCTTCACCGTCATCCACGGACCGCCATCTAAGAGCTTCGCGCCGAACTCGCGCTGCGCCAGCGCGTAGCCCCAGTCGCGGAACGCGCCCTCGGTGAACTTCTGGATGTTGCCCTTGTGCACCAGGGTCAGCGACTTGCGGTCGTTGGCGATCGTGTACTCGAAGGCCTTGCGCACCAGCCGTTCGGTGCCCTCGCGCGAGACCGGCTTGATGCCGATCCCCGAAGTTGCGGGGAAACGGATCTTGCGCACGCCCATCTCGTTCTGCAGGAATGCGATCAGCTTCTTCGCGCCCTCGCTTTCCGCGGGCCACTCGATGCCGGCGTAGATGTCCTCGGCGTTCTCGCGGAAAATGACCATGTCGATCTTCTCCGGCTCACGAACCGGCGAAGGAACGCCGGCGAAATAGCGCACCGGCCGCAGGCACACGTACAGGTCGAGTTCCTGGCGCAGCGCGACGTTGAGCGAGCGGATGCCGCCGCCGACCGGCGTCGTGAGCGGTCCCTTGATCGACACCACGTAGTCGCGGACGATCGCCAGCGTCTCTTCCGGCAGCCACACGTCGGGGCCGTAGACCCGGGTCGACTTCTCGCCGGCGTAGATCTCCATCCAGTGGATCTTCCGCTTGCCTCCATAGGCCTTGGCGACCGCCGCGTCGACCACCTTGAGCATCACCGGCGTGATGTCGAGCCCAGTGCCGTCGCCCTCGATGTAGGGGATGATCGGGTGGTCGGGGACGTTGAGGCTGAAGTTCGGGTTGACGGTGATCTTGGCGCCGCCGGCGGGCACGGCGACGTGCTGGTAACTTGGCATCGGACTCTCCAGAGGTGGGGCCTGACGGCCTGCAGCGCGGTTGACGCGGCAGGCCGGGGAAAACTCAGATTATCGGTCATTTTCCCGACGCGACCATGACGCCGGATAAGACCGCAGCGTCCACGTCGTCCTCGCGCCGGAGGCCGAAACCGGGGCCGCCCGTTCCCGGGACGCGTGCTATCATCCGCGCCGCTCGCAGCACCGGCCGCACCCCTTGAATCAGCGCGCCGGACTGCGCCCCGCCCCCGATGATCCGCCGTCTGCTCGCCCGCTTCCTCCCTGGACTGCGGTCGAGCGAGCCACGCGTCTATCAACGCGACCAGCACCCCGTGCGCGCCGAGCAGATAAGCGCGGGCGCGCGCATGGTGACCCGCAAGCTGCAGGAAGCCGGATTCCGCGCTTTCATCGTCGGCGGCGCGGTGCGCGACCTATTGCTCGGCATCGAGCCCAAGGACTTCGACCTCGCGACCGATGCGCGTCCCGAGCAGATCAAGCCGCTGTTCCGGCGCGCGTACATCATCGGCCGCCGGTTCCGGCTGGTGCATGTGCACGCGGGGGCCGAGGTGCTCGAAGTGTCGACGTTTCGCGCGGCGCAGACCGGTGACGATGCAACCGACTCGGAAGGCCGGCTGATTTCCGACAACGTCTACGGATCGCAGGCCGAGGACGCGGCAAGGCGCGACTTCACGATCAACGCGCTCTACTTCGATCCGTCGACCGAACAGGTGGTCGACTACGTCGGCGGCGTTACCGATGTACGCGCGCGTCGGCTGAAGCTGATCGGTCCGCCGGTCACGCGCTACCGGGAGGACCCGGTGCGGATGCTGCGTGCGGTTCGCCTCGCCGCCAAGCTCGGCTGCCGCATCGAGGCAAAGACCGAGGCCCCGATTCCGAAGCTCGCCGACCTGATCCAGAACGTGCCGGCGGCACGCTTGTTCGACGAGATGCAGAAGCTGCTGCTGTCCGGCCACGCCACCGAGACGCTACGCAGCCTGCGCGAGCACGGGTTGCACCACGGTCTGCTGCCGCTGATCGACGTGATCCTCGAGCAGCCGGGCGGGCAGCGCTTCATCGAAATCGCGCTCGCGAGCACCGATACCCGGGTGCGCGAGAACAAGGGCGTGTCACCCGCGTTCCTGTTCGCGACGCTGCTGTGGCACGAAGTGCTCGCGACCTGGAAAGCTGCGAAGGAGCTGGGCGCGAAGCCGCAGCCGGCGATGTTCGACGCCATGGACCAGGTGCTCGAGCGCCAGGCGAAGCAGATCGCGATTCCGCGCCGCTTCGAAGCCACCATCAAGGAAATCTGGGCGCTGCAACCCCGCTTCGAGCAGCGCGCGGGACAACGTCCATTCCGCCTGCTCGAGCATCCGCGGTTCCGCGCCGCGTACGATTTCCTGCTGCTCCGCGGGGAGGCCGGCGAGGCCGCGCCGGACCTCGCCGACTGGTGGACGCGCTTTCAGAGCGCCGATCAGGCCGAGCAGGAAGCGATGCTCAAACCCGACGAAGGGCCGAGGAAGCGCCGGCGCTCGCGTGGACGCGGACGCAAGCACCGGCAGGATGCGGAGGGCGGCAGCGACCTCAGCCAGACTCTCGGCGAGGACGCCGACGCGGCGCCTGACGACGACAGCGCGCGCTAGGGAAGCTCTGATCAAGTACACGGGCGCGACGGGGGTTATCCGGGGATGATTACGCGACGCAGGGTGCAGCCATTAGCAGGCGCTATTGGCCAGCCCAGCAACAAAGTAAGCGCCCCCAAAGAACCCCCGTCCCAAAGACTCAGTTGGCAAATAAGCACGAAATCTGGCCAGTGTCG
>JBKKAZ010000057.1:0-22284 GCA_046714435.1 Casimicrobiaceae bacterium | reverse complement strand
CCCATCCGGGTTCGACGGCGAGCAGAGGTAGAGGATCGAGGTGCGGGCCAGCGTGTCCGCGTCGCATTCGTCGAGATCCGGCGCAAATTCCGGGAACCCGCTGTGGCGCAGATAGCGGGGTTCGGCGCCCGCCATGATCGCTGCGACCCGGTAGGTCTGGTAGCAGGGATTCTGCATGAGCGCGAGCGGCGCCGGCCGCGACGGACTCGTGGCGATCGACGCGGCGAGGTAGAGCGCTTCACGGCTGCTCGTCACGGGCGAGATCTGCGTGTCGGGATCGATCCGGCCGCGCGTGGCTGGATAGCGTCGTTCGAGATACGCCTTCGCCGCCTGGCGGAACTCGGGGGTTCCGATCGCCGGCGGATAGCGGTTCCACAGATGGGCGTGGGCGGCGACCGCATCGGCCAGCAACCTCGGCGGCGCATCCTGCGGCTCGCCCACCGACATGGTGATGGGCTGCAAGCGCGGATTGGGCGCGATCCCCGCGAGCAACTGGTCGAGGCGCCGGAACGGCGAATCGAAGCGCGCGAGACGCTCGTTGAGCAACGGATTCATGGTCGCGAGTTTACGGTATCGGGCACCCGGGATACGACGTGCCGATCGCGCGGCGTTGGAACTTCGTCGCGGTCGCGCAGTATGATACGGTTCCATTTCTCCGCTGCCGGGCGCCACCGTTCGCACGCCGCGAGGCACGCGGCGGGGAAGACCGAAATAATTGCGGTCCGCCCGCCAGTCGCCGATCTCGACTCGGTGCACGCGGCCGCCGCCCGAGACCTCGCCCTTGACCACTCCCCAGACGCAGCGTCGCGTCGTCGTGTTCGATCTCGGTGGCGTCCTCATCGATTGGAATCCCCGCCACCTGTACCGGAAGCTCTTTGCCGGTGACGAGGACGCGACGGAGTGGTTCCTCGCCAACGTCTGCACTGCGGAGTGGAACGCGCGTCAGGACGCGGGGCGCAGCTTCGCCGACGCGGTCGCCGAACTCATGCCACGACACGCCGACAAGGCCGATCTCATCGAGGCGTACGGCCGTCGGTTCGACGAGATGATCGCCGGCGTGATCGAAGGCACGGTCGACATTCTGGCGGCTCTGAAACGCGCCGGCGTCCCTCGATATGCGCTGACGAACTGGTCGGCGGAGACCTTTCCTCCCCAGCGCAAGCGCTTCGAATTCCTGTCGTGGTTCGACGGCATCGTGGTGTCCGGCCAGGAAGGCGTGATCAAGCCCGATCCGCGGATTTTCCGCATCCTGCTCGAGCGTTATCGCATCGCGTCGCGGGAGGCGGTGTTCATCGATGACAATCCGGACAATGCGGCGGCGGCCACAGGGCTAGGCATGCACGGCATCCATTTCCGGTCGCCGGAGTTGCTCCGGCACGATCTCGAGGCGCTCGCGCTGCTCTGAGGATCGGCGGCGGCCGCGGAGTGAGGCGTCGGCGCGCTTCGCGTCCACGGTCGGAGCTTCGCTTAGTGAAAATCCCTCGACGCGGTCTTGAGCGCCCCCAGCATCGGCGTGAGATCGACCATCCGTCCGGCGAGCACGTGCACGACCTCGCCCTCGCGCTCGACCTTGCCGTAGACCGCCATCAGCCGCGAGCCGAGCAGTTCGCGGCGCTGGCGCTCGCCAAGATCGCGCCAGACGATGACGTTCAGCGTGCCGGTCTCGTCCTCGAGCGTGACGAACACGACGCCACTCGCGGTGTCCGGCCGCTGGCGTCCGATCACGAGCCCCGCAGTGCGCACCAGGCGGCCGTGGGGTGCTGCGCGCACCTCGGCGGCTGCCAGCAGTCGTTGTGCACGCAACGATTTGCGCAGCAATGCGAGCGGATGGCGGCCGAGCGTCAACCCGAGGCGCCGGTAGTCCGCGATGATGTCGCCGCCTTCGCTCGGTGCGGGCAGTTCCGGAAGCTCCTCGTGGAACTCGCTGCCGGCGATCAGCTCGGGCAGCCGTTCCACACCGGCAACCTGCCATACCGCATGATGGCGATGACCGGCGAGGCTCGCCAGCGCGCCGGCGTCGGCGAGCGCCTCGAGATCGCGGCGGTCGAGCTTCGCGCGATGCGCGAGATCGGCGACGCTCGCAAACGAAGCACTCGCGCGAGCAGCCACGATACGTTGCGCGGCCGCTTCGGCAAGGCCGGCGATCAGGCGCAGGCCGAGGCGCAAGCTCGGGCCGCGGGTACCCCAGGTTTCGGGAGCGATTGCATCCGTCAAGGCCGAAGACGCTGGGTCCCCGCCTGCGCGGGGACGACGAGCATCTTCCAAAGTGCAGTCCCAGTCGCTGACCGTCGCGTCGACCTGTTGCACGGTGACGCCGTGCCGGCGCGCGTCGGCGACGAGTTGCGACGGCGCGTAGAAACCCATCGGCAGCGAATTGAGCAGCGCGCCGGTGAACGCCGCCGGATGGTAGCGCTTGAGCCAGCACGACAGGTAGACCAGCAGCGCGAAGCTCGCCGAGTGCGACTCGGGGAAGCCGTACTCACCGAAGCCCAGGATCTGCTGGTAGATCTGGCGCGCGAACGACTCGTGGTAACCGCGCGCGGCCATGCCCTCGACCAGGCGCTGCTCGAATTTCTCGAGTCCGCCGCGGCGCCGCCAGGCGGCCATCGAACGGCGCAACCGGTCGGCCTCGCCGGGCGTGAAGCCGGCGGCGACGATCGCGAGCTGCATTACCTGTTCCTGGAAGATCGGCACTCCCAGCGTGCGCTCGAGCACTGCTTTCACCGCGTCGCTCGGATAGGACACCGGCTCCAGGCCCTGGCGCCGTCGCAGATACGGATGCACCATGCCGCCCTGGATCGGGCCGGGCCGCACGATCGCCACCTCGATCACCAGGTCGTAGAAATTCGCGGGCTTGAGGCGCGGCAGCATCGACTGTTGCGCGCGCGACTCGATCTGGAACACGCCGATGGTGTCGGCGCGCTGGATCATCCGGTAGACCTCGGGGTCCTCGGCCGGAATGTCCTGCGGGGACAGATCCCGCCCCAGCATGTCGAGCGCGCGGCGGATCGCGGAGAGCATGCCGAGCGCCAGACAATCGACCTTGAGCAGCCCCATCGCGTCGAGGTCGTCCTTGTCCCACTGGATCACCGTGCGCTCGGCCATCGCCGCGTTCTCGACCGGCACCATGCGCTCGAGCAGGTCGCGCGCGATCACGAACCCGCCGACGTGCTGCGAAAGGTGCCGGGGGAAGCCCATCAGGTCGCTCGCGAGTCGGATCAGCCGCCGGATCACCGGGCTGTTGGGATCGAATCCCGCCTCGCGGATGCGCTCGCGCTGGATCGCGCGGCCGTCCCACCACGCGAACACGCCCGCCAGCCGTTCGACCTGCGCCAGATCGAGGCCGAGCGCCTTGCCGACGTCGCGCACCGCGCTCTTCGGCCGATAGCTGATGATGGTCGCGGCGAGCGCTGCACGATCGCGCCCGTATTTCGCGTAGACGTACTGCATCACTTCCTCGCGGCGCTGGTGCTCGAAGTCGACGTCGATGTCGGGCGGTTCCTTGCGCTCCCGGCTGATGAAACGCTCGAACAGCATCGACATCCGCGCCGGGTCGACTTCGGTGATCCCCAGCGCGTAGCAGACCGCGGAATTCGCAGCGGAGCCGCGGCCCTGGCAGAGGATGCCCCGGCTCCTTGCAAAGGCGACGATGTCCTGCACGGTGAGAAAAAACGGTTCGTAGCCTAGCTCGGCGATCAGCGCGAGTTCGTGCTCGACGAGTTCGCGGACCTTGGCGGGGACCGTCAGGCAGCGGAAGGTGCGATCGCCCGAAAGCAGGGGTGGGCCCGGCTTTGCGTCGCGATCGCGGGGATGCGTGGGGTCGGCCGGGAAAGTCGAGTCTGACCCTGCGTTCCCGTACCGCCGCGCCAGTCCCTGCTCGGTCAGCTTGCGCAGCCACGACGCCGGGGTCTCGCCTTCCGGAACGATTTCGCGCGGATACTCGTAGCGCAGTTCGTCGAGCGAAAACGCGCAGCGCTCGGCGAGGTCGAGCGTTGCGTCGGTGAGCGCACGCGGATAGAGCGTGGCGATCCTGCCGCGCGAGCGCAGGTGCCGCTCGCCGTTTGGATGCAGCGCATAGCCGCATTGCGCGATCGGCGTGCCGAGGCGGATCGCGGTGAGCGTGTCCTGCAGCGCGCGACGCGCCCGGGCGTGCATGTGAACGTCGCCCGCGGCGACCAGCGGCAGCCCGCTCGCGCGCCCCAGCGCTTCCAGCCGCGCGAGCCGTACCCGGTCGCCGGCCTGTGCGAACAGCTCGACACCGATCCAGGCGCGATCGCCGAAGACCTCCGCCACCCATCGGGCCTCGACCGCATCGCGATGAGGCTCCAATTCGCCCCCGTGCCCCGGAAGCCACAGTGCCAGACAGCGCGAGCCGAGCGCTGCGACGTCGTCGCGTATCAACGCATAGCGGCCCTTCGCAGCGGCCCGCCGGCCCCGGGTGATGAGCTGCGAGAGATCGCCGTAGCTGGCACGATCGGTCGCGAGCAGCACGAGCTTGACGCCGTCGCGCAGCGTGACCTCGCTGCCGATCAGGAGCTTGACGCCCAGCTCTCTTGCCGCGAGATGCGCGCGCACCACGCCGGCCAGCGAGCATTCGTCGGTGATCGCAAGCGCGGCGTAACCGAGCGCGTGCGCGCGCTCGCAGAGTTCCTCGGGGTGCGAGGCACCGCGCAGGAAAGTGAAATTGCTAAGGCAATGGAGTTCGGCGTATCCGGGGAGCACGAGGCCGGCCGCGGGCGATCGGCGCCCGCGACTACCGTACAAATATACGGTATTAGCGAAAAAGGGATTGGGTTCAATTTTCCGAACGACCGTCGGCGCCTCCGAACGCCGGCGCCGGGAAAATTGAACTCAACCCCTTTTTCGCTACGGGAAGGCCGGCACCGCCGGATCCACACCCCGCCACGCAGCCTCGGGGTGCCGCTCCACCAGGTAGGCCTGGATCCGGTCGACCTCGTACAGCGGCACGTCCACCATCATCAGGATCCGACCCTGCTCGATGTCATCGGTGAACTGCTTCAGATGGGAGTTCGGCACCGAGCTGCCGACCATCGTCGACGCGACGAAGCCGAACAGCGCGCCGAACAAGGTGATCAGCACGAATCCGCCGGCGCCGAAGTCGAGCCGCTCGATCGGGAACGCGGTCAGCACCCAGCCCGCCACCGCGCCGATGAAGGCACCGAGCAGCGAGCCGACGATCGCCGCGTGGCGGACGTCGCTCTTCTGCAGCACCGAAGCCTCGTGCAGCGAGCCCAGCTCGGTGCCGGGGCGCGCGAGGAAGTGCATGTGACGATCCTCGACGCGGGCCAGCAGCAGGTCGTCGGCGGCGCGCCTCGCGCTGTCGACGTCCGGCAGCAGCCAGTAAAGTCTGCGCCTCATCAAGTCCTCCTGGTTGCGACAGACCGCATCCGACACGACCGGCCGCGCGTTGTCAAGAGCGGGGAGGTCCCGACGCCGACCTTGACGGCGCATCGCGGCCGCCGCGACACTTGCGATCCCTTCACCCCGACTTGCTTGCATGCCCACCCTCGCATTCGACCGCTTCCATCGCTATCCGGAACTGACCGATCATCTGCACGGGTTCGCGCGCGAGTTCCCCGAACTGGTGTCGATCGAATCGATTGGCAAGAGCCACGAGGGTCGCGACCTGTGGGTGCTGACGGTGACCAGCAACAGGACCGGTGTCGCTGCGGAGAAGCCGGCGTTCTGGGTCGACGGCAACATCCATGCGACCGAGGTGGCTGCGTCGGCGGCGGTCCTGTATTTCCTGCACGTGCTGACCTCGCAGTATGGCAAGGATGCCGAAGTCACGCGCGCGCTCGACACCCGGGCGTTCTACCTCTGTCCTCGCATCAATCCGGATGGCGCCGAGTGGGCCCTCGCGGAGCACCCACGCTGGATCCGCTCGTCAACGCGCCCGTACCCGTTCGACGAGGAGGGGCTGGACGGACTGGTCGTCGAGGACATCGACGGCGACGGCCGCATCCTGCAAATGCGCATTCCCGATCCCAACGGGCTCTGGAAAGCGCATCCGAGTGAGCCGCGACTGATGATCCGGCGCGATCCGGTCGAAACCGGAGGCAGCTACTACCGCGTCCTTCCGGAGGGGCGCGTCGATAACTACGACGGCTACACGCTCACCATGAAGAAGCGACCGCAGGGACTCGACCTCAATCGCAATTTCCCGGCGAGCTGGCGGCAGGAGTTCGAGCAACTCGGTGCCGGGCCGTATCCCGCCTCCGAACCCGAGGTGCGTGCCGTCGTCGACTTTCTGTCGCGGCACACCAATGTCACCGGCGGGACGGCGTTCCATACCTGGAGCGGCGTGCTGTTGCGCCCTTTCGAGCACTTGCCCGACGAGGAGATGGACGCCGAGGACCTCTGGGTCTACCAGGCAGTGGGCCGCAAGGGGACCGAGCTCACCGGCTACCCGAACATCTCCGTGTTTCACGAGTTCCGCTATCACCCGAAACAGGTCATCGGCGGCACCTTCGACTGGATCTACGAGCACCTGGGCATGTTCTCGTGGGTGGTGGAGATCTGGTCGCCGCTGCGCGAAGCCGGCATCGAGATCACCAAGTACATCGACTGGTTCCGTGACCACCCGATCGACGACGACCTGAAGCTCCTGCGCTGGAGCGATGAAAAGCTGGGAGGCCTCGCGCACATTGCCTGGAAGCCGTTCGATCATCCGCAGCTTGGTCGCGTGGAAATCGGCGGATGGAACCGCTTCCACGCCTTTACCAATCCACCGCCCGCCTTGCTCGAAAGGGAGCTGCAGCGCTTTCCCAAGTGGCTGCTGTGGCAGGCGCTGATCTCGCCGAAACTGGCGCTGGTCCATTGCGGCGCGAAGCGCATTGCCGGCGAGGCGGGCAGGGTGGCGTGGAAGCTGACGCTGATCGTGCAGAACGAAGGCTGGCTGCCTTCGTATGTCTCCAAGCGCGCGCTCGCGCGCAAGGTCGTGCGCGGGCTCGTCGTCGAGGTCGGGTTGCCGGATGGCGCGACGCTCGCGTCGGGGAAGCTGCGCGACGAGATGGGCCAGCTCGAAGGACGTGCCTACAAGCACACCGGCGTGTCGTTCTGGCCCGATTACAACGTCACCGACGACCGGCTGAAAATGGAATGGGTCGTCGAAGCAAGGCCGGGCGACGTGGTGTCGCTCGTTGCGCGCCACGAGCGTGCGGGGACGCTTCGCGCCGAGGTGAAGCTGGAGTGAGCGAAGGAGCCGTGAACGAGTGAACAGATGAACAGGTGAAGGCGCACGCATCGCGCGCTCTCATTCACTCGTTCATTTGTTCACTTTCTCACCTCCTCACCTCCTCACCTCCTTACGTCCATGCTGCTTCGTTCCCTCCGCCGAGTTCCCCGCGGCGTCGTCGTGCTGGGCTTCGTGAGCCTGCTGATGGACGCATCCTCCGAACTCGTCCACGCGCTGCTGCCGCTGTACATGGTCACCGTGCTTGGCGCGTCGACATTGGTCGTCGGCATCATCGAAGGGATCGCCGAGGCGACGGCCATGATCGTCAAGGCGTTCTCGGGCTATGCGTCGGATGTGACGCGCAGGCGAAAGCCGCTGGTGCTGATGGGCTACGGACTCGGTGCCGTGTCGAAGTTCGTCTTTCCGCTTGCAACGGCGCTGGGCTGGATTGCCGGTGCACGCATTGTAGACCGCATCGGCAAGGGCATTCGCGGCGCACCACGCGACGCGCTGATCGCCGACCTGGCGCCGCCGAAAGCGCGCGGCGCCAGCTTCGGGCTGCGGCAGGCGCTCGACACTGTCGGTGCCATCGCCGGTCCGCTGCTCGCGGTCGGGGCCATGGCGTGGTTCTCGGGCGATTTCCGCGCCGCCTTCTGGGTCGCCGTGATTCCCGCTGTGCTTTGCGTGGCGCTGATCGTGTTCGGCGTGCGCGAGCCAGAGCCGCCTGAAATTTCGAAGTCCGCGCGGCGCATCGTTTTCGCCGACCTGCGAAGGCTCGACAGCCGCTTCGCATTCGTGACTGGCGTCGCCGTCGTGCTGACGCTGGCGCGATTTTCGGAAGCCTTCCTGGTGCTGCGCGCGCAGAACGTCGGCATGGCGCTCGCTTCCGCGCCTTGGGTGATGGTGGCGATGAGCGGAGTCTATGCTGTGCTGGCTTTTCCCGCCGGCGCGTGGGCCGATCGCGGCCATTCGTCCCGCCTGATCGGGGTTGGACTGTGCGCGCTGATAGCGAGCGATCTGGTGCTGGCGCAGGCGAGCGGTGCTGCCGGCGTGCTGGTCGGGGCCGGGTTGTGGGGATTGCACATGGCATTGACGCAGGGCCTGCTGTCGGCGCTGGTCGCCGCCGTCGCGCCGGAGGACCTGCGCGGTACCGCGTTCGGCGTGTTCAACCTCGCCTGCGGCCTCGCGTTGCTCGTCGCCAGCGCGCTCGCCGGCTGGCTGTGGGACAGCGTCGGCCCGAGCGCCACTTTCTACGCAGGCGCTGCGTTTACGCTCGCCGCGGGAGGCGCGCTTCTGGTGCGTTGGCGTGACCTGCCCGTACTCGCGCGCTGACCCTACATACCGGGCCCCTCGCCCCGGGCGATGCGCTGCTGGATGTCGTCGAGGCAGGGCACCACTTCGGCGATGCTGTCCACCACGTAGTGCGCGCCGGCCTGCCGCATCCGCGTGTAGGCGCGGCTCCGCTTGCGTTCCAGCTCGGCGGGCTCGAGCTTCCGCACCTCGTCGAGGGGTAGGCCCACCTCGTTGCCGGAGACCGCGAGTCCGATCGACCACATCCCGGCGTTCAGCCCTTCCTCGATGCCCGGCACAGTGTCGTCGATCTTGACGCAGGATTCCACGGGCGAAACCTGCAGGTTGATGACGTTCTGCAGGCACATGTAGGGATAGAGGCGGCCGGCCGGAACGTCGCTCGCGCACACCGTGGAGTCCGGCTCGTAGCCCTGGCGCTTCGCATCGCGCAGGTTGATCGCCATCATCTCGCTCAGGTACCCGGTGGTGGAGCCGATCTTCATGCCGCGTTTGCGCATGGCGGCCACGGCTTCCAGCGTTCCCGGAATCAACGCGGAGTATTGCGACAGGCACTCGAGCTGAAGCGGCACGAAGTCCGCGAACATGCGGTCGACGTCGGCCTCGGTTGGCAGCGACCCGTGCTGTTGCTGCCAGCGCTGACGCACGGTGTCGAGCTGCGAAATCTTCTGGATGTGGACGCGCTTGTGCGCCCCCATCGGCGCGCGCGCCTCGTCCATCGGGATGGGCACGCCCTTGCGCTGCGTCGGGGATGGCATAGACAAAATTGATTTATTTGCCATACTCCATGCAAGAAAGTTATTCTCGCCCGAGCCGCCCGGGAGATCCGCCATGCGGCTGACGCTGTTGCGCTCATCTCTTGCGGTCGCCCGCGCCGGAGGCTTCACGGCCGCGGCCCGCCTGCTGCACATCAGCCCGCCCATGGTCACTACGCAGGTGCGCTTCGTCGAGGACAACTGCCGGATCGAGCTTTTCTAGCGTCGTGGCCATTCGGTCGCGCCTGCCTCCTGGCCGACTAGCTTTTCGAGTACGCCCAGTACACGCACGATCCGCGCTTCCTCGCGCTGACTTGCAGCTGCGATCGCGTCGTCGTCGCCGCGCCCGTCGCGCACCGCTTCCCCCGGGCGCACATCGATCCGGCTCGCCGATCCGGAAAGCGAGCACATGATCCTGCGCGAGGAGGATTCGACCACCCGCAAGGACATCGACGATGCCGTACAGGGGGCCGAGGGCCCGGCCGCGCGGGCCGGGGTCGGCCAAGGCTCGCGCGGCGCGCCGCTGACGTCGAACACCGCGTCACCAGCGATGGCAGCGTATCTTCGCTAGGCGCACTCGATCGGCGGCTCATCCATCAACGCGATCTGCTCGCGCAATTCCAGCACCCGATCCTGCCAGTAGCGCTGCGTTCCGAACCAGGGAAAGGCCGCCGGAAACGCAGGATCGTCCCAACGCTCGCCGATCCAGGCTGCGTAGTGGATGAGACGCAGCGTGCGCAGCGCCTCGATCAGGTTGAGTTCGCGCCGGTCGAAGTCGCGGAATCGCTCGTAGCCATCGAGCAGTGCGCGAAGCTGGCGCTCCATCGATGGCCGGTCCCCCGACAGCAGCATCCACAGGTCCTGCACCGCCGGTCCCATGCGGGCGTCGTCGAAGTCCACGAAATGCGGGCCGTCGTCGGTCCACAGCACGTTGCCGCCATGGCAGTCGCCGTGCAGGCGCAGCGTGGCGATGTCACCGGCCCGGCCGAACGCGCGGTGCACCGCTTCGAGTGCCTGCGCGCTTACGCCTGAATAGACCTCGCTTAGATCCGCCGGCAGCTTGCCGTGCGCGAGGAGCCACTGTCGTGGCCGCGCGCCGAACGTCGTCGGATCCAGCGCGGGTCGATGCTCGAATCGCGACGTCGATCCGGCCAGGTGGATGCGGCCGAGAAAGCGGCCGATCCATTCGAGGGTCGCCAAGTCTTCCAGTTCGGGTGCCCTCCCTCCACGCCGCGGATACACGGCGACGCGAAAGCCCTCGCGCTCGTGCAGGGTTGCGCCGTCGATGACTAGCGGCGCGACCACCGGAATTTCGTGCGCCGCAAGCTCGGCGACGAAGGCGTGCTCCTCGCCGATCTGCGCATCGCTCCATCGCTCTGGCCGGTAGAACTTCGCGACCACCGCCGGCTCGTCGTCGCGCCAGACCTGGTAGACCCGGTTCTCGTAGCTGTTGAGCGCGAGCAGCCGCCCGTCGCCATGGATGCCGATCGCGTCGAGCACGTCCAGGATGCGATCGGGGGTGAGGGTGGCGTAGGGATGCGCAGACATGGTGGGTCGAGGTCGTTCTTGCGTTGTCCTTATCGCACGAAAGGCATCGGGCCGTCGTGGGCCCTTCGCGTCGGCCGCTACGCGAACACGCCGTGCAGGAACCACTCGCCGTCGTCGATCCCGTAGCGGTGATCGCGGTAGATCCACGCGACTTCGCCTTTGGGACTCTCGGCGACGAAATAGTCGCGCCGCACGTCGTGGCCGTCCCACCAGCCGGATTCGATGCGTTCCGGTCCTTCGCGCAGCACCCACGGTTGGGCTTCGAACAGCGCCGCGAGCGGCTGCGCTTCTCCCAGCAGCCACAGCGGCCGAGGCGCCGGCGGCAGTGGCACGCTGTCCGGTGCAGGCGCGGAGCCGACCGGCATGCCGCGCATCGCGCGTTCGGGGCGGTGCTCGGCGTGCGGCGCGACCCATCGCACCGCGTCTTCGCCGAGGCGAGCGCGCAGCCGGTCGATCAGCGGCACCTCCGGCAGGGAGCCTTCGTCGCCGGGCAGCAAGCCGAGATTGCGCCTGGCGAGCGGCGCGACGCTTTCGCTGGCGAGCGCGATGGCGGCCACCGGTGCCGGCAGCGTCAGGCGCGCGAGCCGTTCGCGCAGCACGTGCATCAGGTGCTGCGGTGTGCGTGAGGGTGCGCCGAGCGCGAAGCGCGCTTCGGTCGAGGGCGAATCGCGATGGCGCGCGAGGGCGCGCTCGTGCGACAGCGCCAGCGCCAGCACAGTAACGCCGAGCCCTCGCGCCAGCAGCCAGCTCGCGAGTTCCTGCACCAGGCGATGAACGGCGAAACCGAGCGCCGTCACTTCATGGACCGGTGCGGGCAACTCGAGCCGGGTCGCGAACTGCAGGGGCGGCACGTACGGCTGGCGCGGATCGGGTGCGCGGCCTGTCGTCCGGTCGAGGGTTGTCACCAGTTCGGGACCGAAGCGGCGCGCGAGACCCGCGCGCGGCAGCCGGTCGATTTCGCCGAAGCTGCGCACGCCGGCCGCTGCCAGTGTCTCGCGCGATGCGTCCGGCACGTCGAAATGAATCAGCGCAAGCGGCGCAAGCGCGTCGGGCAACGCCGCGAGCGACAGGATCGGCGCTTCGTGTCCGGCGCGGGCGAAGGCAAGGGCGGCGAGCGCCGTCGGTGCGACGGCCGTGCGCAGAGAATAACCGCGTTCCCGCACGCTGCCGAGAAGCTGGGCGACAAGCTTCGCGGGGCCACCGAAGAGCCTGAGGCTCCCACCGATGTCCGCAACCAGCGCGTCTGGTGGCGCGAGGCTCACCGCGGGGGTGAATGCCAGCACCGAAGTTGCGAGCTGGGCGAGTGCATCCGCTTCGGCGGCGGGATCGCGCGCCTGCTGCACCAGCTCGGGCGCGAGCGCATACGCGGCGGAGAGCAGCATGCCCTCGCGCAGGCCGGCTGCGCGCGCGGCGTTGTTCAGCGCGACGATGCGCGGGACGTGACCGCCGCTGTCGACGACCAATGGACGCGCGTGCAGTTCCGGCGGCCACGCGCGGGCGAACACGTCGAGCGGCAGCGAGGGAAAGGCGAGCGCGGCGAAGAGCATCGAAGGGCAATCGGGCGAACGGATGAATGCACCAGGCAAGCGAAGGGAGAAATCATGGGCGGACTTGACAGGCCGCCGCTCGTATATACAATCGACAATACAATTCCAATGAAATGAATTCAAGCACCGCGAAAATTTGCGTCGCCACGGCTTGGACTTCAGGGACGTCGCGGCCGTGTTCGCGGACGTGACGTACACGTTCGAGGACGGGCGCTTCGACTACGGCGAGCAGAGATTCGTGACGCTTGGTGTGTTGCGCGGCCGAGTCGTTTCGATCGTGCATACCGAAAGTCCTGGCTGTATTCGCATCATTTCGTTTCGAGGAGCCACCCGTGGTGAGCAGGCGATCTTCTTCCAAAGCCTCCAAGACTGATTGGCGGCGGTTGCGGTCGATGTCCGATCGAGACATCGTACTTACGGCCGAGCACCCCGAAGCCGACCCCCGGCACATCGTGCGCGGCGTGGTTCGTCGGGGGTTGAAGCCGCTGCCGCCGAAGACGGCGGTTTCGCTGCGCCTCGACGACGACGTGCTGGCATGGTTCAAGGCGCAGGGGCCGGGCTACCAGACGCGCATCAACGCGCTGCTTCGCGCCTACATGGAAGAAGCGGCCCGGTGATGCGCTGACGGGTCTGCATCAGTGCCCCGCCTCGATTCGGTTCGTGGCGGCAGCCGTGGCGAGAACGCGGGCTGGGCGAGGGCTTCGGCGGGCGCGGTGGACCAGCGCGCAGCGAGGTCGATCCGCAACGGGTTCACCAGTTCGCCGCCGCGGCGCTTCAGCACCCTGACCGCGAGTTGTCCGTCGCGCGCTTCGAGCGCGAGGCGGAGCGGCGCTGCGATCGCCTGCGCGCGCACGCCCGGCCGGCGCCACAGCACTCCCCAGGTCCGGCCTTCGCGCGCGGCGACGGCGAGACGGCGCAGCACACGCTCGTCGCGCTCGGGCAGCCAGGCGAACGCGGCGCCGCACTCCGGGGCGCGCAGCGCCTGGTCGAAGGCCCACAACGCTTCCTGCGCTGTCCGGCAGCGCACCAGCGCGAGCCGGCGCAACACCACGCCGGCCGCGGCGAGCGCGGGCGCGTAGGGACGATGCGGCGGTGCGATCCAGACCACCTCGCGCCCTGCGCGCGTCAACCGCGCGATCACCGGCAGCGTGAGCCGCAATTCGCCGATGCCTTCGCGCTCGAGCAGGATCTCGGTCAGCGCGTTGCCCGGCCAGCCGCCCCCCGGCAGCACCTGGTCGAGCGCAGCGAAGCCGGTGGGCAGCGCAGCCGGTTCGGGCGCACAGTCGCCGCCGCGCCAGATCGCGGGATGGCAAAGCAGTGCGGCGAGGGCGGGGGTCATCGGTCAGGAACGTTCGGTTGCGTTGCTTGCGGGATGCCGGGGTTGGCGCAACTCGCCCATCAGCCTCGATGCGGACTTCGCGTACCCCCGCTTCAAGCCTTCGATTCCTTCTGCATCATCGCTTCCATCGCCTGCTGCATTTCGGCAGCCGACATCTGCCTCAATTGGGTCGAGATCGTCCACACGTGGCCGAAGGGGTCGACCAGCGTGCCGCTGCGATCGCCGTAGAACTGGTCGACGACCGGCCGCATGGCCTTGGCGCCGGCGGCGATCGCGCGGGCGAACACCGTGTCGACGTTGGCTACGTAGAACATCATGCTCACCGGCGTTCCGCCGAGCGACAGCGGCCCCCGATGGCTCTCCATCTCGTCGGCGAGCATCACGCCGCCTGCGCCGATCCGGATCTCGGCGTGGGCGATCTTGCCGCCGGGGGCGTCGAAGCGCATGGTTTCGACCGCGCCGAAAGCCTGTTTGTAGAACTCGAGAGCGCGGGTCGCGTCGTTCACGATCAGATACGGCGTGACGGCGGCGTGGGCGGGGGGAATGGGATTGACGGCCATCGGTTGCTCCTTGGGGAACGTGCCTGGGGGCAGTGACAAAAAAGCGCTGGCGCGTCAGAAGCCGCGGCCCTGGCGTACCAAACCGACAGCCACGCCTTCGATCGCGAAGGGTGCAGCCGGATCGACGGCGATCGGCGCGAACGCCGGGTTCTCCGCCACGAGCAGGATCTCGCGCCCGCGACGTTTCAATCGTTTGACTGTCACCTCGTCGCCGCCGCGCCCGCCGACGCGCGCCACCACGATCTGGCCGCTGCGGGCTTCGGCCGTCATGTGCACCGCGAGCAGGTCGCCGTCAAGAATGCCGGCATCGCGCATGCTGGCGCCGCGCACCCGCAACAGGTAATCGGCGCGGGGGGTGAACAGGCCCGGATCGATGCGGTAACGGCCCTCGATGTGCTCGGCCGCGAGTATCGGGCTGCCGGCCGCCACCCGTCCCACCAGCGGCAGTGTCCCTTGCTGCGGCACGCCCGGCATCTCCTTCAGGCGCACGCCGCGCGAGGTGCCCGGCAAGAGTTCGAGCGCGCCCTTCCGCGCGAGCGCTTGCAGGTGATCCTCGGCGGATGAAGGCGTCGAAAAGCCGAGGCCCTTTGCGATCTCGGCGCGCGTGGGCGGCATGCCGTTGGCGTCGAGGTAGCCGCGCATCCAGTCGAGAATCTGGCGCTGGCGTGCGGTGAGCGCCGGCGCGCCGGGGGGCGCTGTCGGGTCGAGATGCGCGAACGGGCGGCGGCGAGGGGCGGGGCGGGATGCCATGCAGGACCGTATGGATATGCGGTACCGGTATTATAGACGGCAGCGCCGCCCGTACGTCAAGTGGCCAGGCTCCGACCGGCAGCGCGCGGCGACCGCTTCGTCGTGCGGCGTGTGACGGCGCGCGAGGCGGGGATCGTTCTCCGGTTGAGGCGGTCATACGTTTATTGGTTTGTTGCGCGAGCCATAACCGCCGGTCGCCGGGGCGGGTATTTCGTCGCCAGGCCGTTGCCCGGTGCACCGCCAGATGCGATAAAGCGTTGAGGAGAGGTGCGGCCCGCGGGATCTTTCAAGTCCCGAAAAGTCGCTGGAGTGTTTCGATGCCGCGGTTTGAGACGACGACGTATGGCTTCGGGCGGGTGTCCCCGGTCACCCGGCCGTCGCCGTATTCGCTCGTCGAGCTGCGCGGCCGTCCTCTCCCCGATCCCGAACCGGCCGATCCGCACGAGCGCTGGCGCCGTTCCTCCGACGCGGCCCGCCGCAGGACGCGGCGTGACAACCTGCGGCGCGGGTTTGCCGCCTTTTTCACGCTGGTCGCGGTCATCGGCGGAACCGCCTTCATTGCTGCGCGCCAGACGAGCCCGGAGCACGACGCCAAGGCGCTCGCGAGCGTCGTGAAGGTTCCGCGTCCGGCACCGCCGCTGAGCGAGGAAGCGCTCCGCCTCAGCCGGTCGGCGATCGCCGTCGCCCGGTACGTTCCCCGGCACTAGCGTCCCGAGTCAGCCGTTCGCGGGACCCCCAGCCGGTTCGCTTCCGGGCGTAGCAGCGGGTGAAGCGCGGGGATGTTGCAGAGCAGCATGCTTCCGCCCGCCCGCCGCCGCGGTTGACACGCCGGCATCCGCCGGTTTAAATCGGCCTGACCACCTGACCGGCACGGCCGGCCACGCACGCGCGCGGTCGAAAGCGACGGGTGAGTTCACGACCCCCCAGGAGGAAGCATGCAACGATTCGTCCGCGCGGTTGTTCGCGGCGCCGCAGCACTCGCGCTTGGTATTTCGGCCATCGCGCCGCTGTCGGCATCCGCCCAGCCGATCACGCTGCGCGGTGCGGTCCAGTTCAACGACGACCACGCCTTCACCAAAGCGCTGGTGCGGTTCCAGGAACTGGTTGTCAAGTACTACGGCAAACCGGTGAACTTCGTCCTGCACAAGAACAGCGAGCTGGGCCTCGAGAAGGACTACTTCGCGTTCATGAACCAGGGCATCTCGGTCGACTACGCCATCGTGTCACCGGCGCACATGTCGACGTTCTCGAAGGCCGCGCCGTTTATCGACGCGCCGTTCCTGTTCCGCGACCTTGCCCACTGGAACAAGGTGCTCGACGCCGACACGCTCAAACCGGTCGCCGACGAGGTGGCGGCGAAGGGCGACGTGATGCTGATCGGCTTCGCCGGCGGCGGCACGCGCAACATCTTCGCCAACAAGCCGGTGCGCAATCTGGCCGAAATGAAAGGCCTGAAAGTCCGCGTGCAGGGTGCGCCGATCTGGAGCAAGACGTTCTCGGCAATCGGGATGTCGCCCACGGTGATCGCCTACGACGAGGTGTACAACGCGATCCAGAACGGCGTGATCGCGGCCGGCGAAAATGAGTCGGCTGGTGTCGAGGCGATGAAGTTCTACGAAGTCGGCCCGAACATCAACTTGACGCAGCACGCGATCACGATCCGGCCGATTTGTTTCTCTGCCAAGACCTACCGGAAGCTGCCGCCGGAGTTGCAAGCCGCGGTAGTGAAGGCGGGCAAGGAAGCCGGCGTCTATGGCCGCGAGATCGAATCGAGCGAGGACTCCGCCAAGCTCGACACGATGGAAAAGGCCGGCCGGCTGAAGAAGATCCCGTTCGCCGACCGCGCCGCGATGAAGAAGCTGGCCGATCCGGTCATGGCCGAGTACGCCAAGGAAATCGGCGCCGAAGCCATCTACAACAAGATCAACTCGATGTAGCAGCGGTTCGGACGATCCGGCGGAGGCGATGCTTCCGCCGGACTTTTTTTGTCGCGACGCAGAAGGCACTGGGGCGAGCATGCGCAGACTCATCGTTGGCTACTACCACCTGCTCACCGTGCTGTTGGGCGCCACTGTCGCGATCCTGGTCGTCCCGGTGACGATCCAGATGATCTCGCGCTTCACCCAGCTGATCCCGGCCTGGATCTGGACCGAGGAGTTGGCGCGATTCCTGTTCATCTGGATGGTCATGCTGGGGGCGATGATCGGCGTCCGCGACGGCACGCATTTCGAATGCGACGTGTGGCCCGAGCTCGGGATTCGCGCCAATGCCATGCTGGAAATCGTCTCGACCGTATTCGTCCTGGTGTTCGCGCTGGTGTTCGTCTGGTACGGCTACCGGTTCGTGCAGTTCGGCTGGAACCAGTCGTCCGAACTCGCCGAGTTGCCGATGACTTACATCTTCATCGCCTGGCCGCTGACGGGGCTGACGTGGCTGCTGTTCGGCGTCGAACGCATCCTCGGGGCCCTGCGCATCGTGCGCCATGGGCGCGCCCCGGGAGACGAGCCGCCACCCCGCGACCTTAGCCACGGAAGTGTCGTGTGACCGGCGCCGCGCTCACGCCGACCGTAGCGGCTCTGTGGCTGTTCGGCACGTTCTTCGTGTTTCTGGTCCTGCGCGTGCCGGTGGCCTTCGCGCTCGGCCTCGCCTGCCTTCCGGTGCTGTTCATCGAGCCACGACTGTCGCCGATGGTGGTGTTCAACACGACGTTCAAGGCCTACAACTCTTTCATCCTGCTCGCCGTGCCGTTCTTCCTGCTCACCGCAAACCTGATGAATGTCGGGGGCATCACCGACCGGCTGGTCACGCTGTCACGGACCATGGTGGGCAATTTCCCGGGCGCGCTGGCGCAGATCAACGTGCTGTTGAGCGTGTTCTTCGCCGGCATATCAGGGTCGTCGACAGCCGACGCGGCGAGCCAGGGCAAGATCTTCATCGAGGCACAGGTCAAGGAGGGCTACGACCTCTCGTTCTCGATCGCGATCACCGCGGTATCGGCCGTCCTGGCGGTCATCATCCCGCCGTCGATCCTGATGATCGTGTGGGGCGGCGTGTTGCAGGTGTCGATCGGCGCGCTGTACCTCGCCGGCGTAGTACCGGGGCTGCTCATCGGGGGGGCGCAAATGGCGACCGTGCACGTGTACGCCAAGATTCGCCGCTACCCAACCTATCCGCGCGCCACCTTTCGCGAGTTCATTACTGCCGCGGTGGTGGCCGTGCCGGCGCTGATGACGCCGTTCATCGTCGTGGGCGGCATCCTGCTCGGCTGGTTCACCGCCACGGAATCCGCCGCGACCGCCGTCCTGTACGCCGCCGTGCTGTCGATCGTGTTCTACCGGCAGATGGGCCGCAAGGAACTGTGGCACGCGCTGCTGGAGACGGGCAGGCTCTCCGCGATTGCGCTGTTCTGTGTCGGCACGGCCTCGGTGTTTGGGTGGCTGCTGGCCTATTTCCAGATTCCCAAGGCGCTGCTCCAGAACGTCACGTCGTGGGGATTGGGCATCATGGGCGTCGGCTTTTTCGTCGCCTTCGTCTTTCTCGTCGTCGGCTGCTTCCTCGACGCGATTCCAGCGATCATCATCGTCGGCACGACGCTGCAACCGCTGGCGGAATCGGTGCAAATGCATCCGGTGTCGTTCGCGATCATCGGCATCGTGGCGCTGGCGTTCGGGCTCGTCACGCCGCCCTACGGGCTGTGCCTGTTGATCTCGTGCGCCATAGCGAAGGTGCGCATGCGCTTTGCGCTCAAGGATACGATGATCATGCTGGTGCCGATGCTGCTGGTGCTGGCGGCCTTGATCGTGTGGCCCGAAATTCCGCTGTTCCTGCCCGGCCTCATCCGGCCCGATTTCCTGAAGTGAGGCGGGGAACGGCGGGGCGCGGACGAATCACGCTCACTCGCGGCCCGCAGCCGAGGTAGGTCGCCAGTGCCGAGGGTGTCGACTAACCACTCGCGAAGAGCGCGGGCATTGACCTGATCCAGTCCGCGATGATCGCCTTCATCTCGCTTGCGTTCGGGCTGGTCACGTCGCCCTAGAGTTTGTGTCATGTACGGAGAACTAGACCGATGAGCGTGATCGATTCAAGAATCGTCAACATCGACGCATTGAAGCTTGAGCATTTCGCGAAGGGCGATAAGTTCGAGTGCGACGCCGTGCGCATCGGGCCGCTCCTCGGAGCGAAAGAACTCGGCTATTCCTACGATGTCGTCCCACCCGGAAAGCGCTCGTGCCCTTTCCATAGTCATCGTGGCGAAGAGGAGATGTTCTTTATCGTGAAGGGCCAAGGCACGTTGCGCTACGGCGACGAGACACGAAAGATCTGTGCAGGTGACGTGATCTGCTGCCCAACGGGGGGCCCGGAAACGGCGCACCAGATCGTCAACGACTCCGAGGCCGAACTTGCCTATCTGTCCATCAGCACCATGTTGCCGGCGGAGGTCTGCGAATACCCCGATTCGAAGAAAATCGGCGCTTTCGGCGGCGGCCTGCGCCACATGACGCGTGCAGATCACCACCTGGACTACTGGACGGACGAGGCATGAGCGCGGTGAGCGGCGCGGCTAGGCGACCTGCGCTCTTGTGACAGCGTCGGCTCCTGGCCGAAGTTGGAACTTGGGCGTACCGTGCTAACTGCCGCCCAACCTTGCGCTGAACCGGACAGGCCGATACGCGGCTTATCGTTGGCGGGTATCGGCGCGGCCCGCCGGCTAGCTTGACGTTAGGCCACAGGAGCGCGTTCCGTGGAAACACGAGTTGGTTCATGTCATTGCGGTTCAGTCCGGTTTGAGGTCGAACTCGTGGACGGTTTTGGGAAACTGGCCCGATGCAACTGCTCGCTGTGTCGCCGAAAGGGTGCCGTCATGGCCAGCGTTCCGATTGTTGGGCTTCGCTTGGTGAAAGGCGCAGAGAAGCTCACCCTGTACCAGTGGAATACCAAGCAAGCCAAGCATTATTTCTGCAGTGTCTGCGGCATCTACACGCATCATCAGCGTCGCAGCAACCCTAACGAGTACGGCTTCAATGTCGCGTGTATCGAAGGGGTTGACCCGTTCGCCCTCGGGCCCATCGCGGTCGGAGATGGCGCGTCCCTAAGCGTAGCGCCGGAATGATGTGCCCCACCCATTCGTTCAACGCGGACCGTGTCCGGCGGGCATCTTTCGGCGCCCACCGGCACGGCCGAACTGAACCCCACCAATCTCGAATTGCAGGCAAGCCATCCGCTGGACGGTCCAGAGACTGGTGTTTGCTGCGGCGCTTACTGCGAGGCACTGATCAAGCGGCCTTCGCCTTCTGATTCAACGCCGTCACTTTCGCTTCGGCGATTTGGCCACCCGGTCGGCGTGTCGCCCGTCTCGCTGCACGTGCTAATGTTCTGGCGTGAGCTCCACCCGCATCAGTCGCCGCGTGAACGCACCCCGCGCGATCGTCTATCGCGCGCTTCTCGATGCGCGCGCGGTCGCGGCCTGGATGGTGCCGACTGGCATGACCAGCCACGTGCATGCGTTCGACGCCCGCGAAGGTGATGCGTTCCGGATCTCGCTCAGGTACGACGCGCTAACCGGGATCGGCAAGACGACCGCGCACACCGACACGTTCCACGGCCGCTTCGTGAAGCTCGTGACGAACCAGCAGGTTGTCGAAGTGGTCGAGTTCGAGACGACAGATCCCGCACTGCGCGGCGAGATGACGATCACGATCGCGCTCGCCGAGGCAGACGGCGGCACCGATGTCCTCGCCGTGCACGACGGGCTACCGCGCGGCCTGCCGGTGGCCGACAACGAGGCCGGCTGGCGGTCGTCACTCGCGAAGCTCGCGGCGCTCGTCGAGGTGGGCCAAAATACACGCGATCTATCGTGAGTACTATGGAAAGGAATGTCGGCTGGTTTGCCGCAGGCAATGATCAGTCCGCTTAAGCTGGCGTTCAACACGGACGCCTCGTCTGCGGCACTTCGTGTCCGCAGTCGGGTCGCCGGTTAACGTGGTTCGTTGGGCGTCAATTCAGCGGCGCAAATTTCAACCCAAAGGAGAAATCACTGTGTGTCACCAAACCCTGATAGGACGCTCGTTGTCGGCAGCCTTGCACTATTCGTTGTTGTTTGTCTTGGGACTGGTCGGCTCCTTCGCCAATGCACAAGGGGCTGCTCAAGAGCAGGCACTGACGCGGACTGCCCGTGATGCGGAGCTCAAGTGGGGGCCGTGCCCGCCGTTCTTGCCCAAAGGATGCGGCATCGCCGTTCTTCATGGTGACCCTGCAAAGGACAACGTCGACGTGTTTTTCAAAGTGCCCGCCAAGTCGACCATTCCTCTCCATTGGCATACTTCGGCAGAGCGCATGGTGCTGGTAGCGGGTGAACTTCATGTCACCTATGACGGTCAGAAGACGGCCGTTCTCAAATCCGGGACTTATGCGTACGGTCCCGCCAAACGACCGCACAAGGGCTTTTGCGCAAGCGCCGTCCCCTGTGTCCTCTTCATTGCCTTTGAATCGCCGTTGGATGCGGTGCCGGTCGAGAGCGTAAAAAAGTAGCGAATTGCCGCCCTAACCGGCGCTCAGCCGGACTGGCCTGCGGCAAGCCGCTTAGCTGGTACGTTGGGCATTTGTCGGCCAGACGTCCGAAACCACGGAGGAAAGACATGTCAAGTGTCGGTTATCACGAGCCCATAGAGGAACTATCCGATGGAACGCGCGACATGCACCGAGCAATCGTTTCGCTGATGGAAGAGCTGGAAGCCATTGATTGGTACAACCAACGTGCGGATGCATGCAAAGACGCGGACCTCAAGGCAATACTCGAGCACAATCGAGACGAGGAAAAGGAGCATGCATCCATGGTGCTGGAGTGGATTCGACGCAAGGATCCCCGGTTTTCCCAGCAGCTCAAGGACTACTTGTTCACCAAGAAACCCATTGCGCATCAATAGATACTTAACCGTGCGCTGAATACGGACCGATCAAGCATGACTGGAGCTAAAGCCATCAGCGTTGCCGAGACCCTGCGCCGCCATCCCGACGCCTTCAGCGGCGGTGCGCGCCTGATACCGGTGTAGACCGCGCACGGCACGTTCAAGGTCTGGACCAAGCGTAGCGGTGACAACGCGCGAATCAAGCTGCTGTTGCTTCACGGCGGGCCGGGCTGCACGCACGAGTACTTCGAGGCCTTCGACAGCTACCTGCCGCGGGCTGGCGTGGAGTACTACTACTACGACCAGTTGGGCTCGCACCGCAGCAGCCAGCCCGACGTGCCCGAGCTCTGGGAGACCACGCGCTTTGTCGACGA
>JBKKAZ010000056.1:0-2061 GCA_046714435.1 Casimicrobiaceae bacterium | reverse complement strand
ATGTTCGCGCCGGAGCAGAACACGCGCTCGCGGCCGCCGGTCACGACCACCGTCTGCACTTCCGGGTGCTCGAAGCGCAGGCGGTTGAGCGCATCGTAGAGCTCGATGTCGACGCCTAGGTCGTAACTGTTGAGCTTGAGCTTGTAGCCGGGGCGGATGCCGCCGTCCTCGGCAACCGCCATCGACAGCGTCGCGATTGCGCCATCGATGCTCATGCGCCAATGTCGGTAGCGCGACGGCTCGGTGCGGTAGTCGACCGCTGGCGCGGTGCCGTCGGCGGGTTCGGCGGGGTGTCGGGCGGTCATCGGATCAGGTCGCTTCAGGAAGTTTCTGCTGCGCAGCGTGATGCATTGGGCAATTGTGCATAATAGTGCATATTCTTGGCCCGATCAATGCGGCCGCGCCTGTGAGACGGAACTCGCACAGGGCACGCGGTAGATCACCGGCGTCGCCAAATAATGCATTATATTGCTGCTTTGGGTCGCCAGGCGAGACTCCGCGGACCCCGGGCCGGCCCGCACAGCCCCAGCGTAAACTGGCGCGATGCGCGACGCCCCCGCCGGCCTTTCGACCCACGTTTTCCACCGGCACCTGCACCATACGCCGCCGGTCGCCACGTCGGGACACGGCGTGACCATCCGCGACGCGAGCGGGCGCGACTATCTCGATGCGTCCGGCGGTGCGGCGGTGTCATGCCTCGGCCACGGCCACCCCGACGTGCTCGCGGCGATGCACGCGCAGATCGACCGTCTTGCGTACGCCCACACCAGCTTTTTCACCTCCGAGCCCGCCGAAGCGCTCGCCGACCAGCTGATCCGCACCGCGCCCGACGGCATGACCCGCGCCTACTTCGTAAGCGGCGGTTCCGAGGCGGTCGAGGCCGCACTCAAGATGGCGCGGCAGTACTTTGTCGAGATCGGTCAGCCCCAGCGCGCGCATTTCATCGGCCGGCGCCAGAGCTACCACGGCAACACGCTCGGCGCACTCGCGGTCGGAGGCAACACGTGGCGGCGCAGCCAGTTCGGTCCGCTGCTGATCGACGTCGAGCACGTCTCGCCCTGCTATCCCTATCGCGACCAGCGTGCCGACGAGTCGCCCGAGGCCTACGGTCAGCGGCTGGCCGATGAACTCGACCAGGTCATTCGGCGCCTCGGCTCGTCCAAGGTGATCGCATTCATCGCCGAAACGGTCGGCGGTGCGACCGCCGGCGTGCTCGTTCCCGTGCCCGGTTACTTCAAGGCCATCCGCGAGGTGTGCGACCGCCACGGCGTGCTGCTGATCCTCGACGAGGTCATGGCCGGCATGGGCCGCACCGGCACGCTGCACGCCTGCGAGCAGGAAGGCATCGTTCCCGATCTCATCACCATCGCGAAGGGGTTGGGCGGGGGTTTCCAGCCAATCGGCGCGGTGCTCGCACAACGCAAAATCATCGACGCGATGTCGTCTGGCAGTGGTTTTTTCCAGCACGGCCATACGTATCTAGGTCATCCAGTTGCGTGCGCCGCCGCGCTCGCGGTACAACGCGTCATCGAACGCGACGGACTGCTCGCGCGGGTTCGCGAACGCGGTGCACAGTTCGAAGACCTGTTGCGGGCGCGCTTCGCCGATCACCCGCAGGTCGGCGACATCCGTGGACGCGGCCTCTTCTGGGGCATCGAACTGGTCGCCGACCGCGCGAGCAAGGCGCCGTTCGATCCGGCGCGCAAGCTCCATGCGCGAATCAAGCGTGAAGGCATGGCCCGCGGGCTGATGACCTATCCTATGGGCGGCACGCTCGACGGCCGGCGAGGCGATCACATCCTGCTGGCTCCGCCATTCATAGTCACCGAAGCCGAACTCGCCACTATCGTCGAGCGATTGCAGGCTGCGATCGATGCGGCGCTCGCAACGGGTTAAGGTTTCGTCGTTGTCACTACGCCAGTCCAGGAGGAAGGTCGTGAAAACCCAACGCATCCCCGCAGCAGCCGCATTCCTGACCGCAGCCGCGATCGGTTTCGGTTCGTTCAGCGTCCCGGTCGCCGCGCAGCAGAAGTTCATCACCATCGGCACCGGCGGCGTCAC
>JBKKAZ010000055.1:0-7933 GCA_046714435.1 Casimicrobiaceae bacterium | reverse complement strand
TCGGTCGGCATGGTCGAAGGCACGCCGGTGCTCGATCTCGACTACGCCGAGGATTCGGCGTGCGACACCGACATGAACGTCGTGATGACCGGCGCCGGCGGTTTCGTCGAACTGCAGGGAACCGCCGAGGGTGCCCCGTTCTCCCGCGCGCAGTTCGATGCGATGATCGGTCTCGCCGAGAGCGGCATCGCGCACCTGATCGCTGCGCAGGAGCAGGCGCTGGGGCTGTTGGCGTGATCGCGCCCCGCTGATGGTCGATCGCATCCGCCTGGTGCTCGCCTCGAACAACGAGGGCAAACTCCGCGAGTTCCGCCGCCTGCTGGAGCCGCTGGGCGTCGAAGTGATCCCGCAGGCCGAACTCGGCATCCCCGAGTCCGACGAGCCGCACCCGACGTTTGTCGAAAACGCGCTCGAGAAGGCGCGCCATGCGAGCGCGCACGCGAAGCTGCCGGCGCTGGCGGACGACTCCGGCGTTTGTGTGACGGCGCTGGATGGCGCGCCGGGCGTCAACAGCGCGCGCTTCGCTGGCGAGCCGCGGTCGGACGCGCGCAACAACCAGAAGCTTATCGACACACTCAAGGGTGTCGAGGACCGCCGAGCGCACTACGTTTGCGTGCTGGCGCTGGTCCGTCATGCGCTCGACCCGGAACCGATCATTGCCGACGGGCGCTGGCACGGACGCATCATCGACGCGCCGCGCGGGGCCGGCGGCTTCGGCTACGATCCTCATTTCGAGGATTTCGCGACCGGCCTCACCGGCGCCGAGCTTCCGCTGGAACGCAAGAACGCGCTGTCGCATCGTGGCAAGGCGATCCGCGCGCTGATCGAGAGGATGGCGTCGGAGCGCATGCTCCGGGCGCCGGAACAGGGCGCATGAACGCTTCGGAGAACACGGTCTCCAACCCCATCGGGGCCGACCTGCGTCGCCCGATATTCGCGGCGCTACCGCCGCTGGCGCTTTACGTTCACATCCCGTGGTGCGTGCGCAAATGTCCCTATTGCGATTTCAACTCGCACGAGGCGCACGAGACGCCGCCCGAGGACGCCTACGTCGACACGCTACTCGCCGATCTCGAAAGCACGCTGCCGCAAGTCTGGGGCCGGAAGGTGATCTCGATTTTCATCGGCGGCGGCACGCCGAGCCTGTTTTCCGCCGCGTCGATCGACCGGCTGTTGGCTGGCATCCGCGCGCGTGTGCCGCTGCTCCCGGGCGCCGAGGTTACGCTGGAGGCCAATCCCGGGACCTTCGAGCGCGAGAAGTTCGCGGGGTTCTTTGGTGCCGGCGTCAACCGGCTGTCGCTGGGCGTACAGAGCTTCAATCCCGCCCACCTCCAGGCGCTGGGCCGCATCCACGACGCCGACGAGGCGCGGCGCGCCGCGCAAAGCGCGATGATGATTTTCGGCAACGTAAACCTCGATCTGATGTTCGCGCTGCCTGAGCAGACACTTCATGAGTGCGACACGGATCTGTCGGCTGCGCTTAGCCTGGGCACGCCGCACCTCTCCTGCTACCAGCTCACGCTCGAGCCGAACACACTGTTTCATCGTCATCCGCCGCGGCTGCCCGACGACGATCTCGCCGCGGATATGCAGGCCGTCGTGGCGTCGAGGCTCGCGAGCGCCGGCTACGCGCGCTACGAGGTTTCGGCGTACGCGAAGCCGGCATCCCCCTGTGCCCACAATCTCAACTACTGGCGCTTCGGCGACTATCTCGGTATCGGCGCCGGTGCGCACGCCAAGCTGTCGTTCCCCGATCGCATCGTGCGCGAGGTGCGCTGGAAGCAGCCGCGCCAATACATGGAAAAGGTTGCGGAAGGACAGCCCGCGATGGAGCGGCGGGAGGTCAAGCGCGACGACCTCGGCTTCGAGTTCATGCTCAACGCGTTGCGGCTCACCGCCGGCGTGCCGAGTTCCAGCTTCGCGGAGCGCACCGGGTTCCCGTTGGCGATCGTCGCGGGCGCGCTCGAGCAGGGCGCGCGTGAAGGCCTGCTGGACCCCGATCCGGCGCGCATCGCCGCAACCGAACTTGGGCGCCGGTTTTTGAATCGGACCACTGCATTGTTCCTTCCCGACACGCCCCCCCCGCGCCCCGAGACCAAGGCGGCGACGATCACCGTGGGCCTGCAGCACCGATGATTGCGCTGCATTCGCTTTCGCTGGTCGAAGCCGCGCGCTGGATCGGCGACGGGCGTCTGACGGCGCGAGCGTACGCCGATGCGCTGCTCGAGCGCATCGAGGCAACGGACGCGGACATTGGTGCCTGGGCGCACCTTGACCCCGTAGGGATTCGCCGCGAGGCTACACATCTCGATCACGTCGCGCCGGGCGCGCGCGGCCCGCTGCACGGCATTCCGGTGGGGCTCAAGGACATCATCCACACCGTCGACCAGCCGACGCGGATGGGCTCGGCTGCGATGGCGCAGTTCCACGCCGCCACCGACGCCGCGTGCCTCAAGCGAATGCGTGTCGTCGGTGGCTACGCAATGGGCAAGACCGTGACCACCGAATTTGCGTTTCTGCACCCTGGCGCCACCCGGAATCCGTGGAATCCTCGCCACACACCCGGCGGGTCGTCGCAGGGCTCGGCGGCCGCGGTCGCCGCCGGGCAGGTTCCGGCCGCGCTCGGAACTCAGACCAACGGCTCGGTGATCCGTCCCGCTGCGTACTGCGGCGTGGTCGGCTTCAAGCCCACGCGAGGCGCCATTGCGTTTGACGGCGTCAACCTGTTCAGCGCTTCGCTGGACACGCTGGGCACGTTCACGCGCAGTGTTGCCGATGCGGCGTTGCTCGCCTCGTCGCTTGCTCAACCCGGCGCGATCGGGGCTCCCCCGACGTCGACTACGACTCCGCCGCGCTTTGCCTATCTTGCGGGCTTCCCGTGGACGCAGATCGGACGCGACGCAAGCGATGCGCTGGATGTCGCTGCCACCGGGCTTCGCACGGCAGACGCAGCGGTCGTGCCGGTGGAATTACCCGACGCGCTGCACGAGACCGTGCGGACCCTTCGCGCCATCATGCTCTATGAGGCTGCGATCAATCTCGACGAAGTTCAGGTGCGCGCGCGACCGCAGCTGTCGGGCGTGCTCAATGGTGCGCTCGACGAGGGCCGCGCGATCCCGGCGGGCGACTACCGGCACGCGCTCGCGAGCCGCGCGGTGATGATCGCAGCGGCGACCGATTGGCTGGGCCACTACGACGCCATCATCGCGCCACCGGCCCCCGGCGGTGCGCCCGAGGGTCTTGGCACTACCGGCGATCCTTCGTGCTGCACGCTGGCCTCGCTGATCGGTGCGCCGGCGATCACGCTGCCGATCGGACTGGACGGGCACGGACTGCCGCTCGGCATGCAGCTGATCGCCTCGCCCGGCAACGATGCCAAACTGCTGGCCGTTGCAGCGTGGTGCGAGGCGAGGCTTCCTTTCGCGGGTCTGCAGTAGTCCGGCCGCCGGCCTCGCGCGTTCACACCCCATGAAGCGCGCCAAGCGTCATCCGCCGCCCGTGCCCAAGCCGCGCAATCCGGTCGCGCGCTCGCCGCTGCTGGGCAAGGGAGGACCGCATCAGAAGTCGACGTCGGCCAAGCGCCAGCGTGCCAAGCGCGACCTTGAACGAGCGCTGCACGACGACCAACACCATGACTGAGAAGCCTCCAAGCGGTCCCGTGACGGCGATCGCGACGCAGCCCAAGGCACTTTCTCGCCGCGATCTCGAAGCGGGGCGCATGCGCGACATCTATCTCGCCAATGGCGGGTCCGTGCGCGCGCTGACCGACGAGGAGTTGTCGCAATCGCTCACTTCAGCGCTTGCAGACAAGCCCAAGGGGGCCGGCTGGTGGGTATTCGCGTACGGGTCGTTGCTGTGGAATCCGATCTTTCCGATCGCGGAAGCCAAGCCAGCACTGCTCCGCGGACTGCATCGCAGCTTCTGCCTGCGCTCGCTCGCTTCGCGTGGTACCGCGCAGGCGCCGGGCCTGGTGCTCGCCCTGGTTCCCGGCGGATCGTGTCGTGGCATTGCGTTCCGCCTGCCGGCGCCGGCCGCGATCGACGAATTGCATTTGCTGTGGCGCCGCGAAATGGTGGTCGGCAGCTACCATCCCCGCTGGGTGCGGCTCGAGACGGACGGCAAGCCGATCTTCGCGCTTACCTTCACGGTGAAGCGCGACCATCCGCAGTACGCGGGCGCGCTTTCGCTCGACGAACAGGCCAACGTCATCGGCAGCGCGTGTGGTCACCTCGGCACGTCGCAGGACTATCTCGAGCGCACACGCGTGGCGCTGATCGCGCACGGCATCGTCGATCCTTACCTCGAGCGGCTCGCGGCCCTGGTGGCGCCGCGCTGCGCAACCCGCGAGGAATCAGGCAGCTGATCTTGCCGCCGACACCGGCGGCAGCTGGGCCTGCTGCTGACGCCCAAGCCAGGCGGCGGTCGCAAGCCATCCACCGGCAATCGGTACGGCGAGCCAGGTCATCGTGGAAAGCGACACTCCCGCGCCGCGCAGTCCTGCGAAAATCCACGTCGAGGAGGTGTCGCCAAAGCGGTGCACCAGCGTGTCGATCACGTTCTTCGCCTTGTACTTCTGCTCCGGCGGAAGGACGTTGAACAGCGTTTCCCGCGCGGGCTTCGACACCGCGTATTCACCGGCGCGGCGCAGAACACCAAACGCGACCAGCGTCACGAGGCCCGGGTTGAGTGCGAGCGCGGCGAAACCGACGATCGACACCGCCGGCATCAGGCATAGCATGAACGAAGTCCCCAGGCGCTGGATCAGCGCGCCGAACGCAAACACTTGCATCGCCAGCGCGAGCAGATTGACCGCCACGTCGACCATCGCCAGCAGGCGGGTTCGCTCGGCGCTGTCCGTGATCGCGGCCGGCACCAGCTCGGTCTGCTGGAAGTAGAGAAAGGTCGACAGCAGCGAGTAGCAGAACAGAAACAGGCAGATGCCGACGAGGTAGGGCGAGCGCACGATGTCGGTCAGGCCCGCCCAAATGCTGCCCCCGATCGGCGCCTCCTGCGCCGTCGTGCCGGTTGCACCGGTCGCTTCCGCCCACGCTCGCAGGCGCAGGACCGCGACGATCGACACCGCGAGGAACCCCGCCGAGACCAGCAGCATCCCGCGGGCACCGACCAGCGTGACAAAGATCGCGGTGAGCGTAGGGCCGGTGAGCGCGCCAGCGGTCCCGCCCGCGGCGATGAAACCGTAGAGCCTGCGCGCCTGCGCGGTGTCGTAGATATCGGCCATCAGGCTCCAGAACACGCTGACCGCAAACAGGTTGAACACTGACACCCAGACGAAGAACGCAAGTGCCACGACTCCCGCTTGCGTGCCGCCGGCCTCGAACAGCACGAAAAAGCCGATGAGGTTCGCGATGAAAAAGGCGTACAGCCACGGCAGGAGGCGCTTGCGCGGGAAGGTCCGGGTCAGCCAACCGAACACCGGCGTCACGACCAGCATGGTGAGGAACACCGCGGTGAACAGCTCGTGCAATCGTGCCTGCCCGACCTGCATGGCCATTTCGTCGCGGATCGGCCGCAGCACGTAATAGCCCGCGAGAAGAGAGTAAAAGCACGCGAATGACCAGAGCGACGCGGGAAGCTCTTCAGCAGCGGCACCGGTGACGCGGGCGAGTCGCGCCGACAGCGGCGCCGGGCTGGTCGAGGGCATGAGTCTGCTGCGCAGGGCGGTGCGTCGATGTGGCTAACTTGTCGTTCCCGCGAAAGCGGGAACCCAGTGTCGTGCTAACTGAGCATCTTTCCCTGCGAAAAAGTCGCTGGGCCCCCGCCTGCGCGGGGGCGACAGAGGAAAAAATGCGAGCGCCCCTCGCAACTCATGAAAACAAGCTCTTGACGCTACACACTTAGATCGCGATGTGGCGGCCGCCGTCGACGGCGATGGTCACGCCGGTGACATACGAAGCATCCACGAGCAGGAAGTGCACCGCGCGGGCGATGTCGTCGGCGGTGCCTTCCCGCTTCAGAGGCGTGTTCGAGACGATGCGCTGGCGCGACAGCTCGTCGAACTGGTCGTCATCCGGCCAGAGGATCGGCCCCGGCGCGATCGCATTCACGCGCACCTCCGGCGCAAGCTCCCGCGCGAGCGATCGGGTCAGCCCGGTCAGTCCGGCCTTGGCGATCGAGTAGACGGCGTAGTTCTTGAGCGGGCGGTCGGCGTGGATGTCGGTGATGTTCACGATCGCGCCCTGGGTGCGCCGCAGCGCCGGCGCGGCGGCCTGGGCGAGGAACAGCGGCGCGCGCAGATTGGTGCCGATCAGATCCTCCCACGCGGAGGGCGTGATTTCCCCGACCGGCGTCGGGAAGAACGAGGACGCATTGTTGACCAGCGCGTCGAGCCTGCCGAAGGTCGCGAGCGTCTGCTCGACCAGCGAGGGCAGCTTGGCGAGGTCGAGCAGGTCCGCCTGGATCAGCGCAACCGAATTGGGCCGGCTGTGGTTGAGTTCGGCCTGCAGCAGGCGCGCCTCGCCCGCGGAGGCGCGGTAGTGCAGCATCAGGCTCGCGCCCGACGCGTGCAGTTTCCGGCAGATCCCCGCGCCGACGCGCTTCGCCCCGCCGCTGATGAGCACGACCTTGCTGTGCACGGGTTGGCCCTGAGCTGGAGTTCCGGGTCAGTGATCTCGCAATCGGTGCCCGTCCGTCCCGTCTCGCCGATCGGCGCAATTCATCGTTGACTCGGGACACCGGACCCGTGGAATCTAGCACAATGACCGCGGCCGTTGTTGCTTCGGCCATGCTCGGCGCAATGCCCGCTGGCACCTGCTCTGGTGAACATTTCCGATCCCTCGTTGCCGGTTCCCGGCGCTGACGCGCGCGAGCACGGCACGCGCGTTGTCGACGCCGTCCGGCGCGCGATCTTCCTCGCCGGGGGATGGATGCCGTTCGAGGCGTACATGCGCCTGGTGCTGTACGCACCCGGGCTCGGCTATTACGTCGCCGGCGCGCGCAAGTTCGGCGCCGCCGGCGATTTTGTTACCGCTCCCGAAATGACGCCGCTGTATGCGCAGTCGCTGGCGGTCCAGGTCGCGACGATTCTGGAGCACGCCGACGGCGATGTGCTGGAGCTTGGCGCGGGCAGCGGCCGGCTCGCGGCCGACCTGCTGGCCTCGCTCGACAGGCTGGGCCGCACGCCACGGCGCTATCGGATTGTCGAAGTGTCGCCGGAACTGCGCGAGCGTCAGCGGGAGACGATTGTGCGGTCGGTGCCCGCGTTCGCGCCGCGCGTCGACTGGCTCGATGCATTGCCGGAACGTCACACCGGCGGGGTCGTGTTGAACGAAGTGCTCGATGCGATTCCTGCCCATCTGATCGTACGGCGGCGCGGGCATTGGTTCGAGCGTGGCGTGCGGGATGTCGAAGGAACGCTGGCACTGGAAGACCGGCCGCTGGCCGAAGGATCGCTCCGCACGCTGGCCGAGCATCGCTTTCCCGAGGCTTGCGACTACCAAAGCGAGCTCAATCCGGCTGCCGAGGCGCTGATCGAGGATCTCGGGCTCCGGTTGGAAGCCGGAGCGATGCTCGTCATCGATTACGGCTTTCCGCGCCGCGAGTACTACCACCCGCAACGGGCGGAGGGAACGCTGATGGGTCACTACCGCCATCGTGCGCACGCCGATCCGCTGGTCTGGCCGGGCCTTAGCGATCTCACCACGCACGTCGACTTCACTGCGATGGCCGAGGCCGGCGTCCGGGCAGGGCTCGAAGTCGCCGGATTCACGACGCAGTCGGGCTTCCTGCTGGGTTGCGGCCTGCTCGACCGGTTGGCGAAAGTCGGCCCGCCGGAGGGCATCGACTACCTTCGCGAGGCCTCGGCGGTGCAGATGCTGCTTTCGCCGGCGGAGATGGGCGAGCTTTTCAAGGTACTCGCGCTCGCACGCGGCGAAGGGATCGTGTGGCCGGGGTTCGCCGTGTCCAATCAGCGCCA
>JBKKAZ010000054.1:0-22419 GCA_046714435.1 Casimicrobiaceae bacterium | reverse complement strand
GGCAAGGAGTTTCCGCTGATCCTCACCAGCGGCCGCCTGGTCGAGTACGAGGGGGGCGGCGAGGAGACCCGCAGCAACCCCTGGCTCGCCGAGCTGCAGCAGGAGAACTTCGTCGAGATCAACCCCAGGGACGCAAACGACCGCGGTGTGCGCGACGGCGAGTTCGTCTGGGTGAAAACCCCGACCGGCGCGCAGATCAAGGTCAAGGCGCAGGTGACCGAGCGGGTCGGCTCGGGCACGACCTTCATCCCCTTCCATTTCTCGGGTTGGTGGATGGGAAAGGACATGTTGGAGTACTACCCGACCGGGGCAGCGCCGATCGTGCGCGGTGAGGCCGTCAACACCGCGACGACCTACGGCTACGACTCGGTGACGATGATGCAAGAGACCAAGACGACCGTTTGCCAGGTCGCCAAGTTCACGGCGTAAGCGGAGGGACACGACATGGCTCGAATGAAATTCCTTTGCGACGCCGAACGTTGCATCGAATGCAACGGCTGCGTCACGGCCTGCAAGCAGGAGCACGAGATTCCGTGGGGTGTGAACCGGCGCCGGGTGGTCACGATCAACGACGGCGTGCCCGGCGAGCGCTCGATCTCGGTGGCGTGCATGCACTGCTCGGACGCGCCGTGCATGGCGGTGTGCCCGGTCGACTGCTTCTATCGCACCGAAGAAGGTGTTGTGCTCCACGACAAGGACCTGTGCATCGGCTGCGGCTACTGCTTCTACGCGTGTCCGTTCGGCGCGCCGCAGTTCCCGCAGGCCGGCGCGTTCGGCGTGCGCGGCAAGATGGACAAGTGCACGTTCTGCGCCGGCGGGCCCGAGAAGGACCGGTCCGAGGCCGAATTCAAGAAGTACGGCCGCAACCGGCTCGCCGAAGGCAAGCTGCCCGCGTGCGCCGAAATGTGTGCGACCAAGGCGCTGCTCGGCGGTGACGGCGATGTGCTTGCCGACATCTACCGGCAGCGGGTCACGGTGCGAGGCAAGGGCGGCGACGTCTGGGGATGGGCGACAGCCTACGGCCCGGCACCGGGCGGAGGGCAGCCGCGTCCGGCGCCTGTACAACCCGCGCCCGCTACGGGCCAAAAATCATGATCCGGACCGTCGCGGTTGCGGCTGCGGTGCTCGCCCTGGGCCTCGCGGCCTGCGGCGAGAGCCCGCAAGTCGTCGCTTACAAACAGGGGAGCTACCAGGGCAAACCCGATACGCCGCCTTACGCCGGCGAGCCGTTCAACGGCAGCCAGCAGCAGTGGGAAAGCGCGATCCGCGCCCGCAGCCAGGCCCAGAACGAGTACAAGCGAATCGGCGACTGACTTTAGAGGAGGCAAGATGCGAAGCACTCTACTCCGCGCGGGCGTCGCGGTGCTGGCTTCGTGCTGGCTCTCGACGGCTGCGGCGCAGTCCCCCGCCGCCGCGCCCGCCGAAACCGATCTCGCGAAGCAGCAGCAGCTTAGGCAGCAGACCCAGCCGTTGAACAACTCGCCGGTGTGGCGGGAGATCCGCTCCGGCATCCCGCAGGTCACGAGCCTGCCGGGCCGCGAAACCAACGTGCTCATCCAGCCGGAAGGGCAGACTTGGCGGGCGCAGCGCGTGCCGATCGCCACCGCCGGCGGTCTGCTGATCTCGGTCGTGTTGCTGGCACTGGTGGCGTTCTATGCCTGGCGCGGCCCGATCGAAATGAAGCAGCCGCAGACGGGGCGCGTGATCGAGCGTTACTCGCCGGCGAAGCGCATCGTCCACTGGAGCGTCGCGATCACTTTCGTCGTGCTGGGTGTTACGGGACTTATCCTCACCTTCGGCAAGTCGGTGCTGCTTCCGATCATCGGCTACACGCTGTTCAGCTGGCTCGCCATCCTCGGCAAGAACCTGCACAACTTCGTCGGCCCCATCTTCTCGCTGCTGCTGCCGGTAATGATCGTGATGTTCGTCGCCGAAAACCTGCCGGCGAGCCACGACTGGAAATGGCTCGCCAAGTTCGGCGGACTGCTCGACCGGTCGGGGAAGACGCACGTCCCCGCAGGCAAGATCAACGCCGGCGGGAAGTTGATGTTCTGGATCATGGTTGTCGTGCTGTCCATCGTGCTAGTCGTTTCCGGCTATGTGCTGAACTTCCCGAACTTCGATCAGACCCGGCAGACCATGCAGCTCGCCAACCTGGTGCACCTGATCGCGGCGATCCTCGCGCTTGCCCTCCTGCTGTTCCACGTCTATATCGGCACGATCGGCATGCGCGGGGCCTACGACGGCATGCGCTACGGCTACGTCGACGAGACCTGGGCGAAGGAGCACCACGAATACTGGTACAACGACGTGATGGCCGGCCGCGAGCCGCGCGGTGCGCCTCCGCCGCCGGTAACGGCGACCATTCGTCACAAGCCTGCCTGACCGGTCGTCGTTGAAGTTCGAAGGAGGAGGAACGAGCACCATGAAGACTTTGCGCGCAGTCATCGCGGCCGCCTTTGTCGTCACCACGTTTGGTGTCGCGATCGCCAAGCTGCCTCCCCCGGCGCCGCCGACCGAGGAACAGAAAAAAGCGGCCGAGGAGAAAAAGGGCAAGGATGCGGCCGCGGCGGAAGCCGGCAAGGCAGCGCAAGCCAGCGCGGAAGATCGTACCGCCGCGCGCTACTACTCGGAGATGAAGGCAATGGGCAAGCAGGTGCCGGCACCGCAGATGGCGCCGGCGGCGCCCGCGCCAGTCGCTGGCAAGGCCGTATCGTCGCAGCCGGAGAAGCAGGGGGCGCATTCACCGCCGGAAACGAAGCGGTAGCGGTCGAGGCGTCGAACGTAACGGCGGGGCGACCCGCCGTTTTTGTTTGAGGGCTCGTCGACCGCGTGTGCTCCGGGCTGACGGATCGGGTCGCTCGGCTGCGCTATAATTTGCAGTTCCGGAGAGATGGCCGAGTGGTCGAAGGCGCGTGACTCGAAATCACGTATACGGCAACGTATCCAGGGTTCGAATCCCTGTCTCTCCGCCAATTTAGACGGCCGCATTAGCGGCCGTCTAAAATTGGGGAAGGGATGAGAGCCCTGGAACCAGGGTTCGCACGACGCCCGGCGGGCGTCGCGCGTCCGCTAACGTGAGCCTACGCGAACGTTAAGCCTGCGTTTCGCAGGCGGCGGACGCTCATCCCAGTCTCTACGCCAAAAACAACACGGCTGCGCGAGCGGCCGCGTCGTTTTCGGCGAATGGGATGAGTACCCGGGAACCTGGGTTCGTACGATGCCGAATGGCATCGCGCGTCCGCTAACCGGAGCGACAGCGAAGGTTAAGCTTGCGTTACCCAGCAGCAACAGGGTGGCCGGTTCGGGCACCAGTCGACCCGGCTCGTAGCTGCCTTTCCAGACCAGGTAGTCGTTATTGGTCCCGGCGTTGTAGTTCGGCAGGAACAGAACATACAGCGCGCTCGAATCGAATCCTGCAGCGGCGACCAGCGACAGGATGTTGCCTTCGACGGCACCGCCGAAGTCGCCGAAACCGAAATTGAAGGCGTTGATACCGGCCAGGAGCTCGGCGAGACTGTTGCCCCAGCGCAGGATGCCTTCCTCGGAGCCGCCGCTCCCGCCGCGGTCGAGCGACGAGACCCACAGGCTGGTCCAGACCGTGCCGGCAGGCCGGGTCAGCAGGATCGCCTCGAGCAGGCCGTTGTTGTCGAGTTCGTTTACGTCGCTGCCACCGGTGGCGCAGCTTGCGCCTTCCGAGCACTCCCCCAGCCCGTGATCGCTGGGTTCATTGCGCAGCCACAGCGGCGTGGGATTGGCGAAGTTGGTGTGGTATCCCTGCGCCGTGACGCCGTTGACGACGACGGTATTGGCAAGCAGCGTGTTGTTCGCGCCCCGTCAGATCGGCGAGCACATCGCGACGCCGTTGACGCCCTTGCCGTCCGCGACCCACGCGCGATTCACCAGCGAGCGGCGCACCGACAGGTCGATCGTGTGGCGCTGGCTGGCGTCACGGCGGCCGTTGAAGAATCGATACACGGACAGCGTTCCCGCGCGACACTTGCCGGCGAAGTCCGGTGTCTCGATCCAGAAGGCGGCGGTCGACTGCAGCGTCCACACCGCCGAGTTATTGGTGATCACGTAGCCGCACTCGACGGGATCCGCTGTGAAGTAATACGAGTCGATCAGTTGTTCCGGGCCCGCGTAGAACCGGCATACATTGCGGGGGATCGCGCCGGCCGGCGCCAACAACGGATCGGCCCAGGCGTAGAACAGATGGCCGGTACGCTGCCAGCGATGACTCTGGTACAGGTCCAGCCACTGCATCTCCGCGGGGTCGCTGGTCATGTGATAGTGGTCGAGCATCCGGTCGTAGTACTCGATTACGCTGACCGCACCCGGCGGCGGGTTCGACACCGCGGGAAACGTGCTCGCGACCGCGCTGCCCGCATCGAGCATGCCTGCGCCGCAGTGGGCGCCGAGGTTGCAGATCGAGCCGGGTTTGAACTCGGACGACGAGCCCTGCAGGATTGAAATCACCTGGCCCGCGGTAAGTACCGGATTGCGCGCCAGCATGAGCGCCACGGTGCCCGAGACCAGGGGCGCGGCGAAGCTGGTACCCATGGCTTCGTCGTATCCGAACGCGCCCGGCTCGGTCGCGCCTTCGGCGTGCGTCGAAACGATCAATCCCTCCGGATCGACGTCGCCGCCCGGCGCGGAAATGTCCACGCGGGGCCCGAAATTCGAGTAGCTGCTGCGCTCGCCGATACGGGACAGCGCGCCGACGTTGATCACGCCGCTGCAATTGCCAGGTGCATGGTTGCTTGCATCGTCGGATTCGTTGCCCGCCGAGGCGACCACCACGGAGCCCTGCGCAAGCGCGTCGTCGACCGCTTCCTGGATCGCCGCGGCGCAGCTACCGAAGCCGCCGAGCGAGAGGTTGATGACCTTTGCCGGATTCGGGTTCGGCGGCGCGCCGTCGACGGGGACACCCGCGGCCCAGAGCATGCCGGCGAGCACGTCTTCGAACGTGCCCCCGCACTTGCCGAGCACGCGTACCGGCAGGATCTTCGCCGACCAGTCGAGCCCGGCGATGCCGATGCCGTTGTCAGCGTTGGCTCCGATCAGTCCGGCGACGAACAGACCGTGGAAGAACGAAGGCTGCGCCCCTCCACCCTCGCAATCGCCTTCGTTGGTCCAGTTGCCTTCGTCGCGCGGATTGGCGTCGCGCGCATTGCCGTCGCGCGCGCTTTCGGCATCGCTGATGAAGTCGAATCCCGGGAGCAGCCGGCCGGCGAGTTCGGGGTGATCGAGCATGCCGGTGTCGACGACGGCAACGGTGATGGCGCTGCTGCCGGTGCCGAGATCCCACGCCGAGGGCGCATTCACGTTGAAGAGCGACCACTGCGCGGCAAACAGCGGATCGCCAGGCACGCGATGAGGCATGACCCGGTGCACCGGGTCCGCGTAGCGCACGGCTGGATCATTCTCGAATGCTTTCGCGATTTTCGCGAGCTGTGGCATTGCCACGGTCTGGGCGAGCGCAATCACCTGGACAGCGCCGAGCGTACGTTCGATCGTCAGCGGAACCCCGGCAATGGACGCCAGTCGAGGCAACACCGCTTCGGTATCGGTTCCGTCGATCAGCCTGACCATCAGCTTGCGGCCGGCGCCGGGCGCATCCCGCAACGACTTGGCGTGGATGGTGCGATCGGCGAGCTCGGTCCAGAGGACCGAACGGTCGGCCCGCAGACGGGCCGCAAGCTCCCTCATCGAACCGGGATCGCGAGGCCCGCCCAGTGCGAACTCCAGGGCGCCGGTCCGGGTTACCCCCGAGAGCATCAAGGGCGACCGGGTCAGGGACTCGAGATGAACCTTGACCGCGTCGGGCAGCGTGCCGCCGGGTGCCGCGGCGGGGTTGAGCATGACGCGCAGCGTCGGCACGGTGAGCGTGGTCTTGGCGAAGGCCGGCGCGGCGACCAGTACGAGGCCGGCTGTCAACGCCGTCACCAACGCGCGGGCCGCGATGCGGGCGGACGTGAAGGTCATGGTCGACTCCATCGAAAGGTGTGAAAACCGCTACCTGAGCCGGGGTACCGCAAGCAAGTCCGGTACCAACTATCGACGGACCCCTGCGGCGGGGTGGGAACGCCAGGCGGCGGTCATGCGCCTCGCGGCGCACCCGATGCGGGAAACGGCGAGGCGATACCGCGGTCGGATCAGCGGGCCGCGGGCTTCGCAGCGCGGTCGCGCGCCAGATCGGCGCGGAATGGAGTCAGTTCCTTAACCATTTGCACGAAGATCTTCGGGTTGGCCGCGATGACCTGGCCGCCGTGCAGGTAGTCGCCTTCGCCGGTAAGGTCGCCGATCAGCCCGCCGGCTTCCAGCACCAGCAGGCTGCCCGCCGCGACGTCCCAGGGATTGAGTCCGACCTCCCAGAATCCGTCGTAGAACCCTGCGGCGACGTAGGCGAGATCCAGCGCCGCGGCGCCCGGACGGCGAATGCCCGCGGTGTGGGTGATCATCGCGCGCATCATCGCGAGATAGGTGTCGAGGTAGCTGCCGTCGCGAAACGGGAACCCGGTGCCGATCAGGCAGTCGCGCAAATGCTGGCGCTTCGAAACGCGGATCCGGCGGTCGTTAAGGTACGCGCCGCGGCCCCGTGACGCGGTGAATAGGTCATTGCGGACCGGGTCGAAAATCACCCCCTGGGTCACGATGCCGCGATGGGCGAGCGCGATCGAGACGCAGTACTGTGGAAACCCGTGCAGGAAATTGGTGGTCCCGTCGAGCGGATCGATGATCCAGACATGCTCGGCGCTCGCGTTCTTTCCCTTCGCCGTGCCCTCCTCGGCGAGTATCGCGTGGTCGGGATAGGCAGCAAGCAGCGTTTCGACGATCGCCGCCTCCGCGCTGCGGTCGACCTCGCTCACGAAATCCTTCGGACCCTTGGCGTTCACCGTCAACAGGTCGATGTCGCGCGCGCCGCGATTGATGATGTTGCCGGCGCGGCGGGCTGCCTTGACGGCGGTGGTGAGCAACGGGTGCATGGGGAAAAAGGTCCTTGCGCCCGATGCGGAATGCGGGCGCGGAACCCGGTATTCTAATCGCTCGTCCGGAGTGTCCGCTCCGCGCCAACGCTGCTGCTCGCTCGATGACCATCGCCGCCGCTCCGACCGCGCTCGACAACATCCGCATCGTGCTGGTGGCGACCAGCCATCCGGGCAACATCGGCAGCGCGGCCCGCGCGATGCTGACGATGGGATTGTCCCGACTGGTGCTGGTTGCGCCACGCCGGTTTCCCGATCCTGAAGCGCTGGCGCTTGCCTCCGGAGCGACTGGCGTGTTGGAGGCCGCGCGTATCGTCGATACGCTCGATGTTGCGCTCGAAGGCGCGGCATTCACCATCGGCCTTTCCGGCCGGCCGCGCGAGTTCGCGGGCAAGGTGCTTTCGGTTCGCGAAGCGGCCGAGCGCGGCACCATCGAGGCGACGCGCGGCGAGGTCGCGCTGGTGTTCGGCACCGAGATGTCCGGCCTGTCGAACGATGAACTGGCGCGTTGCGGCGTGGTCGCCGCGATTCCGGCCAACCCGGCCTATGCGTCGCTGAATCTGGCCGCCGCCGTGCAGGTCGCCGCCTACGAGCTGTTCGTTGCCGCGCACGGCGGCGAAGTGTGGCGCGCGCCGCGCTTTCCGCCGGCCACCCACGACGAGATCGAAGGCCTGCATGCCCACGCGAGGCGAACGCTGGCCGACCTCGAGTTCCTCGATCCGCGCATGCCCAAGCGGTTGCTGCCGCGGTTGCGGCGATTGTTCTCGCGTGCGGGCCTGGAGCGCGAGGAAGTCAACATCCTGCGCGGAATTCTCGCGCGCATCGATGAAACGCTGCGGGGTCAGCGGAGAACCTGACGGGCTGTTGAAATATGCAGGCCGTTACAGCAACCGGTGACATCCCGAGCTTGTCGAGGGATCTGCCTATGGGTGTCATCCAGAGCGCAGCGCGGGATCTGCTCATGGGTGTCATACAACGCGCAGCGTGGGATCTACTCATGGGTGTCATCCAGAGCGCAGCGTGGGATCTGCTTCTTCATCGGGCAGCACCGCAACAGCAGATCCTTCGCTTCGCTGGAGATTCCTCGTAGCTCGGAATGACACACCCTTTTTCACCGGGCCGCTAGGCAAGCAGCCGGACCATCCACAGTGAGATGCCCGGGAACAGCACGAGCAGAATCATCCTCAAAGTGTCCGCAACTAGAAACGGGAGCACGCCCCGATAGGTTTCGGCCATGGGCACGTCGCGTGCGAAGCCGTTGACGACGTACACGTTGAGTCCGACCGGCGGCGCGATCAGGCCGATCTGGACCACGCCCAGCACCAGGATCCCGAACCAGACAGCTTTTTCGGTGGCGTTTAGACCGAACAAGTCGAGTCCGATCACCGCCGGGAACAGCACGGGAATGGTGAGCAGGATCATCGACAGCTCGTCCATGACCGCGCCGAGCGCTATGTACATCAGCAATATCGCGACGACGATCAGCAGCGGTGCGAGCCCGGAGTTGGCCACCACATTCGCCAGCTGCGACGGCATCTGCGAGAGCGCGAGCGCGGCGTTCAGCATGTCGGCGCCGAGGAAGATCATGAAGATCATGCCGGAAGAACGGGCGGCGCCGACGAACGATTCGCGGACGCCCTTCGCGTCGAGCTCGCGCTTGACGATGCCGAGCGCGAAAGTCATCGTCGCGCCGATCGCGGCACCCTCGGTCGGCGTGAAAATACCACCGTAGATGCCGCCGAACACGGTGACGAAGATCACCGCGACCGGCCAGACGTCCTTGACCGTATCGGCCACCTGGCGCAGCGACTGCCTCGGTTGCGCGGGACCCTCGTGCGGCCGCAAGCGCACATACACGTAGATCGTGATCAGGTAGGCTGTGGCTGCGATCAGCGCAGGAATCAGCGCGGCGGCGAACAGCTTGGCGATGTTCTGCTCGGTGAGGATCGCGTAGATGATCAGCACCACCGACGGCGGCAACTGGATTCCCATGGTCCCGCCGACCGCCATCGTCGCCGTGGCAAGACGTCCCGAGTAACCATGGCGGCGCATCTCCGGCATTGCGACGTGCGAAATCGTCGCTGTGGTCGCAACGGAGGAGCCGCAGATCGCGCCGAACGCGGCGCTCGCGAGCACCGCGGCCATCGCAAGGCCGCCGCGCAGGTGGCCTACCAGCGCGCTGGCCAGGCGGAACAGCGAACGCGACAGTCCGCCATGGGTTGCGAACTGGCCGGTGAGCAGGAACAGCGGGATCACCGACAGCTCGTAGACCGAGAAGCGCGCGAAGCTCGCGCCTTTCAGGTGGTTGAGCCAGGCCGCGTCGCTGGCGAGCCCGACGTAGCCGATCGCGCCGGGGACGAACATCGCAATGGCGATCGGCACGCGCACCGCCATCAGCACGATCATGCCTGCGAACATCAGCAGGCCCGCGGTCAGTCCCGTCATGGCGAGCGCTTGCCCCATTGCTCGGCTGCGCAATACAGCCCGGCCACCGATGCGAGCACGAGCCCGGGCATCATGCCGGCGTAGGTGTACCAGGTGGGCACGCCCAGGATCGTGGTGGTTTGTCCCGACTGGCGGATGTCCACCAGCCCGACTCCGGTGCGCCACGCAACGACGCCCATCACGCAGGCGAGCACCAGAGCGCCAATCGCGTCCAGCGAAGCCTGGGTCGCCGGAGAGGCGCGCGTCGTGAAAAAGTCGACGATGATGTTCGCGTAGCGGATCTGCGCTGCGGGCAGGCAGCAGGCGACAAAAATCGCGCAGCCCATCTGCACCAGCTCGTAGTCACCTTGGATGGGTACGCTGAACAACGCGCGGCCGACGATGGATACCGCCGACATCAGCGCGATCGCCACCAACACGACGCCGCCGGCGAGCGCGACCCATTCGCAAAGCCGCTCGATGACGCGGCCCGCGCGGCCGCGCAGGCGCGCCGCCGGCTCGACCGAGGCTTCCATGAATGGGGAAGCGGGCGCTGCGCGCGCCCGCAATCTCCGCCTGCGCGCTACTTTGCGCCTTCGTACTTCTTGATCAGCGCCTTCGCGTCCTGCAGCAACGCCTTGCCGTCATGGCCCTTGGCGGTGACGTCCTTGACCCATTCCTCTTCGAGGTGCGCAGTGGCTTTTTGCCAGTTCGCAAGTTCGGAGGACGGGATCGTATAGAAGATGTTGCCGCGGTCGACGGCGAGCTTGCGCGCCGGCGGCCCCGATCCGTCCCACTGCTTGCCGAACGCCTTCGCCGCAGCGAGACCAGAGTTGGCATCGACCACCTTCCTGAGGTCGGCGGGGAGGCTTTCGTACTTGGTTTGATTCATCGCGACCGTGAAAACCGCGGTGTAGAGGGCACGCGATGCGGGATCCGTTTCGCTATCGAACTTGGTGAGCTCGTGGGCCTTGATCGAGGGGATGACTTCCCACGGCAGCAGGTAGCCGTCGACGACGCCCTTCGACAGCGCGTCGGCAAGCGCCGGCAGGGGCATCGCCACCGGCGTCGCGCCGAGCGCACCGAGCATCTTGTTGGTCTGGCGCGTGGGTGCGCGGAACTTGAGGCCCTTGAAGTCGGCCATGGTCTTGATCTGCTTCTCGCGGCTGTGCACGTAGCCATTGTCGTGCACGTTGACGACCAGAATCTTGAGGCCGGCGAATTCCTTCTGCGCGTACTTGTCGAAGTATTCCCACGCTGCCTGGCTGGTCGCTTCGGCCGACGACGACATGAACGGCAGCTCGAAGACTTCCATCAGCGGGAAGCGTCCGGCGGTGTAGCCCGGCAATGTCCAGACGATGTCGGCGACACCGTCCTTCGCCTGATCGATCAACTGCGCCGGCGTACCGCCGAGTTGCATCGCCGGATAGAGCTGGCACTTGAGCCGGTTGCTCGACTCCTTCGCGACCTTGTCGCACCACGGCACCAGCAGCGTCGACGGCGGCATCGCTGCAGGCGGCCAGAAATGCGCAACCTTGAGCGTGATTTCCTGGGCGGCGGCTGGCATGGCAGCCGCGACGACGAAAGTCGCAGTAGCGACAAGGGATGCGACGCGCATGATTCCTCCGCAGTGCGGGACGCTTCAGGCGCGGGGTCGCGCGGCGTCGCCGATTGGATTTCGATCATAGTGTAACGACGAAGGGCCTGCAGCAATAGTTGAGCGCAACAGTCGGAAATGGGAGAATGAAGGCATGTTTGCCCGCCTGCGCGAAGATATCGCCGTCGTGTTCGAACGCGACCCCGCCGCTCGCACACGCTGGGAAGTGCTCACCTGCTATCCCGGATTGCACGCGCTGGTATGGCATCGCGTCGTCGTCCACCCTTTATGGGGCTTGGGACTCAAGTGGCTCGCGCGCTGGCTCGCGCATTGGGGCCGTTGGGCGACCGGGATCGAAATCCACCCGGGCGCCAAGATCGGCCGGCGGGTGTTCATCGACCACGGCATGGGGGTCGTGATCGGCGAGACGGCGGTCATCGGCGACGAGTGCACGCTCTACCACGGGGTGACGCTTGGCGGGACGTCGTGGAACAAGGGCAAGCGCCATCCGACGCTGCACCGGGGCGTGGTGATCGGGGCTGGCGCAAAGGTTCTGGGACCGATTGAAGTGGGCGAAGGCGCCAAAATCGGTTCCAACGCGGTGGTCGTGCGCGAGGTTCCCCCAGGGGCCACCGCGGTCGGCATTCCCGCACGCATCGTCACTGCCGAAGAACAGAGCCGGCGCGAGGTCCAGGCCGTCAAAATCGGCTTTTCCGCCTATGCGATCTCCGCGGACATGAACGACCCGGTGGTCCAGGCCATCCATAAGTTGCTCGACCATGCCTGTGAGACCGATCAGAGACTGGAGCGTCTGATCGGTCATCTCCAACAGGACGGTTTGGATCTCAGCGACGCCAAAGCGACGGCCGAGCGGTTCGATCCGGCTCCGATCAATAAAATGCTTGAGTGAACTTGTCGGGCTTTTAGTTGACTAAATCGTTCGGGTATACTAGAATATAGTCCCGATTTGTCCTGGACAACTCCACCCTGGGGTAACCCAGAGACGCACTCCGGTCCGGCCCCGGCCGGCACCGAACCGAGGAATCGAAGATGCGCCTGACCACGAAGGGTCGCTTCGCCGTCACCGCGATGATCGATGTCGCGATGTACGGCGCGATGAGCGGAACGAAAGCCCCGGTGACGCTCGCCGCGGTGTCCGACCGCCAGAAGATCTCGCTCTCCTATCTGGAGCAACTGTTCGGCAAGCTGCGCCGTCACGGGCTGGTGGACAGTGTCCGCGGACCGGGCGGTGGCTATCATCTCGCCCGTCCGCCGGCGGAGGTTTCGGTCGCGGACATCATTCTCGCGGTCGACGAACCGATCGACGCCACCCAATGCGGCGGGCGCGAGAACTGCAAGGACGACCGGCGCTGCATGACCCACGAACTGTGGGCCTCGCTAAACGCCCATATCTTTGCTTTCCTGCGGTCGGTCACGCTGGCGCAGCTGGTCGCGCAGCAGAAGAAGGAGGGCAGCGAGGTCGTCGTGATGCAGGCCCAGCGCGTCCCCGCGTCGCGGCCCACCGAGCCGGCGCCGATCGTCTGAGGGACCTGTCATGCCCGACTCCCGTCAGCAAGCGATGAAGCTGCCGATCTACCTCGACTACTCGGCGACCACGCCGGTCGACCCCCGCGTCGCGGACCGGATGATTCCGTGGCTGACCCAGAATTTCGGCAATCCGGCCTCCCGCTCGCACAAGTACGGCTGGGACGCCGAGGCCGCGGTCGAGCAAGCGCGCGAGCAGGTTGCTGCACTGGTCAATTGCGATCCCCGCGAGCTAGTGTGGACCTCCGGGGCCACCGAGTCGATCAATCTCGCGCTCAAGGGCGCGGCCCACTTCTACAAGGACAAGGGCGCTCACCTGGTCACCGTGAAGACCGAGCATAAGGCGACGCTCGATACCATGCGGGAGCTGGAGCGCGAAGGCTTCGAGGTCACCTATCTCGACGTGAACGCTGACGGACTCCTCGACCTTGCCGCGTTCGAGAAGGCGCTGAGGGCCGACACCATCCTGGTGTCGGTGATGTACGTGAACAACGAGATCGGCGTCATCCAGGACATCGCCGCGATCGGCGAGATCACGCGGGCGCGCGGCATCGTGTTCCACGTCGACAGCGCGCAGGCCTCGGGCAAGCTGCCGGTCGACCTTGCGAGGGTCAAGGTCGACCTGATGAGCTTTTCGGCGCACAAGATCTACGGGCCGAAAGGCATCGGCGCGCTGTACGTCCGTCGCAAGCCGCGGGTGCGCATCGAAGCGCAGATGCACGGTGGCGGTCACGAGCGGGGCATGCGTTCCGGCACCCTGCCGACCCACCAGATCGTGGGCATGGGCGAGGCGTTCCGCCTGGCGAAGTCCGAGATGGCCGCCGAGAACGAGCGCATCCGCATGCTCCGCGACCGCTTGTGGAAGGGGTTGTCCGGCATCGAGGAGGTCTACCTCAACGGCAATCTCGAGCAACGGGTGCCGCATAATCTCAACGCCAGCTTCAACTATGTCGAGGGCGAGAGCCTGATCATGGCGGTCAAGGACATCGCGGTGTCATCCGGCTCCGCGTGCACGTCGGCGTCGCTGGAGCCGTCGTACGTACTGCGCGCGCTCGGCCGCAGCGACGAGCTCGCGCACAGCTCGATCCGCTTCACGGTGGGGCGCTTCACCACCGAGGCCGACGTCGACTACACCGTCGAGCTGGTGACGCGCAAGATCGCCAAGCTGAGGGAGCTGTCGCCGCTGTGGGAGATGCATCAGGACGGAATCGATATCAGCACCATTCAGTGGGCAGCGCACTAGGGCATGAAAAATGATCGCTTCGCGCGATGAACACGGCGCCGAGTTTACCGGGCGCAGCCATCATCGGGCGCAGCCATCATCGGGCGTAGCCATCATCGGGCGTAGTCATCATCGATCGGAGTCAACATGGCATACAGCGAAAAAGTACTGGACCACTACGAGAACCCGCGCAACGTCGGATCGTTCGCGAAGGACGACGACGCGGTCGGGACCGGCATGGTCGGCGCGCCAGCCTGCGGCGACGTGATGAAACTGCAGATCCGCGTCGGCAAAGACGGCATGATCGAGGACGCGAAGTTCAAGACCTACGGCTGCGGCTCGGCAATCGCGTCGAGCTCGCTGGTGACCGAATGGGTCAAGGGCAAGACGCTCGATCAGGCGATGTCGATCAAGAACACCCATATCGCGGCCGAGCTGGCGTTGCCGCCGGTCAAGATCCACTGCTCGATCCTCGCCGAGGATGCGATTAAGGCCGCGGTGGCCGATTACCGGACCAAGCACAGCGAAACCGAGCCCGTGTCGCAGCCGGAACACGCCGCAGCCGACTGAAAGGGAGCGCAGTCGAATGGCGATTACCGTCACCGAGCGCGCGGCGAAGCACGTCGCCGCACACCTCGCAAAGCGCGGCCGTGGCATCGGTCTGAGGCTAGGCGTGCGCACGTCGGGCTGTTCGGGTCTTGCCTACAAGCTGGAGTTCGCCGACGACCCGCGGCCGGATGACGTCAGGTTCGAGAGCCAAGGGGTCGCGGTGTTCGTCGACCCGAAATGCCTGCCCTACCTCGACGGCACCGAGCTCGACTTCGCGCGTGAAGGGCTGAACGAAGGATTCAAGTTCAGCAATCCGAACGTCAAGGACGAGTGCGGCTGCGGCGAATCGTTTAACGTCTGACCCGCCGCGACCGCCGGCGCGCCGGTGTTCCCTGGCCTCCGCGACGAGGGGGCGCCCGATGATCGACCCCTCCCGCAATCATTTCGAGCTGTTCGGACTGCCGATGACGTTTCGGATCGACGCCGACGCGCTCGACGCCGCCTACCGCGCGCTGCAGGCCCAGGTGCACCCGGATCGACACGCTGGCGCGGACGACGCGCAGCGCCGCCTCGCGCTGCAGTCTTCGGCGCAGGTCAACGAGGCCTACCGGACGCTCAAGGATCCGGTCGAGCGTGCGCGTTATCTGCTCGCGATGCGAGGCATCAACGCGTTCGACGAGTCCGATACTCGGTTGCCGCTCGAGTTCCTGGAGGCACAGCTCGAGCGACGCGAACGGGCCGCCGACGCTGCCGCGACCGAGGACATCGCCGCGCTCGACGCCATCCTCGGCGAGGTGCGCGCCGAGGTTGGCACCCGTCAGCAGACGCTCGCGGTGTTGCTCGACGATCCTGGCGCAACCCGCCAGGCGACGGCCGGCGTTCGTGAGCTGCGCTTTCTCGCCAAAGTCGCCGAGGACGTCGACGCGATGATCGCGGGACTCGATTGATGGCGCTACTCCAGATCTCGGAACCCGACGCGCCGCCGCCGCCACGTGAGCCGAAGCGCGTGGTCGGGATCGATCTCGGCACGACCAATTCGCTGGTGGCCACGGTGCGAAACCGGATCCCGGTCGTCTTGCCCGATGCGGAAGCGCGTCCGCTGGTTCCGTCGATTGTCCACTACGGCGAAGCGGGCGTCGAAGTCGGCTACGACGCGATGGAGCACCAGTCCAGCGATCCGCAGAACACCATCGTGTCGGTCAAGCGGTTCATGGGCCGCGGACTTGCCGACGTCGACGACGACCGCCGCTTTCCGTACCGGTTCATCGAAGCGCCGGGCATGCTGCAGATCGGCACCCGCGCCGGCGTCAAGAGTCCGGTCGAAATCTCCGCCGCGATCCTGCGCTTTCTGCGCGAGCGCGCGGAGCGGCAACTCGGCGGGCCCCTCGAGGGTGCGGTGGTCACCGTACCGGCTTATTTCGACGACGCCCAACGCCAGGCCACCAAGGATGCGGCGCGGCTCGCGGGGATTGACGTGCTGCGCTTGCTGAACGAGCCGACCGCCGCGGCCATCGCGTACGGACTCGACCATGCGGCCGAGGGTGTCTACGCGGTGTTCGACCTGGGTGGCGGCACCTTCGACATCTCCATCCTGAGGTTGTCGCGCGGAGTGTTCGAAGTGCTCGCGACCAACGGCGATTCGGCGCTGGGCGGCGACGACTTCGACCATCGCGTGTTCTGCTGGGCGATCGAGGCGGGCAAGCTGCCGCCGCTCGGGCCTGCCGACGCGCGAGCGCTGCTGGTCCGGTCGCGCGAGGCGAAGGAAATGCTGACCGGCCACGCATCGGCGCCGATCGTCGCGCGGCTTTCCAGCGGCGATGAAGTGAACCTGGCGCTCACCACCCCGACGTTCACGGACATCACCGGGAACCTGGTGAGGAAGACTATGCAGCCGGTCCGCCGCGCGATGCGCGATGCGGGACTTGCGCCGGCCGAAATCAAGGGCGTGGTTCTGGTCGGCGGCTCCACGCGCATGCCGCAGATCCGGCGCGCTGTGGCCGAGTACTTCGGGCAGCCGCCGCTCACCAACCTGAATCCGGACGAGGTGGTGGCGCTCGGTGCGGCGATACAGGCGAACGCGCTGGCCGGCAATCGCGACCGCGGCGACGACTGGCTGCTGCTCGATGTCATCCCGCTGTCGCTAGGCGTCGAGACCATGGGCGGACTGTCCGAGAAGATCGTGCCGCGGAACTCGACCATCCCGATCGCCCGCGCGCAGGAATTCACGACCTACAAGGATGGCCAGACGGCGATGGCGATCCACGTCGTGCAGGGGGAGCGCGAAAGGGTCGCCGATTGCCGGTCGCTCGCGCGTTTCGAGCTCCGCGGCATTCCGCCGATGGCGGCCGGGGCGGCACGCATCAGCGTCACCTTCCAGGTCGACGCCGACGGGTTGCTGTCGGTGTCCGCGCGCGAGCAGGCGTCGGGGATCGAAGCTTCGATCGTGGTGAAGCCCTCGTACGGGCTTTCCGACAGTGACATCGCGGCGATGCTGCAGGATTCGTTCGCGCACGCTGTCGACGACGTGGCGGCGCGCGCGCTCGCCGAGGCCGAGGTCGAAGCCGATCAGATCGCCGAGGCTACGCGCAATGCGCTGTCCGAGGATGGCGCGCTGTTGAACGAGTCGGAGCGCGCTGCAATCGCCGCCGCGCTGGAGACGTTGGCGGAGAAGCGCAAGGACGACGACGCGACCGCGTTGCGTGCCGCGATCGAAGCGCTGAACCGTGCGACCGTAGAGTTCGCAGGGCGGCGCATGGATCGCACCGTCCAGCGGGCGCTCGCAGGCAAGCGCATCGACACCCTGGCATAGCGCAGCCGTGCCCACCATCACCGTCCTGCCTCACGCCGAACTGTGTCCCGAGGGCAAGACCTTCGAAGGGGAGAGCGGCAAGTCGCTGCTCGACAACCTGCTCGACGCCGGCATCGACGTCGAGCACGCCTGCGAGAAATCCTGCGCGTGCACGACCTGCCACTGCATCATCCGCAAGGGCTTCGACTCGCTGCAGGAATCGTCGGAGGACGAGGACGACCTGCTGGACCGTGCCTGGGGCCTGACCGCTGCGTCAAGGCTGTCCTGCCAGGCGATCGTGCAGGGCGCGCCGCTTACCGTCGAAGTCCCCAAATACACGATCAACCAAGCGCGCGAAGGCAAGTAGCCGGCTTCTTTCGAGGCGCAGCCACCGGAGCATGCCCATGAAATGGATCGACAGCCGCGAGATCGCGATCGCGCTCGCCGAAGCCCATCCGGACATCGAGCCGCGTAACATCCGCTTTACCGATCTCCACAACTGGGTGCTCGCGTTACCAGGATTCGACGACGATCCCAGGCACTCGGGCGAGAAGATTCTCGAAGCGATCCAGGCAGCCTGGATCGATGAAACCTAAGGAGTCGCGATGAATCCAACGTCGATGCCGGCGGTCACGATGCTCTACGCCGGACTGATCGGCATCCTGCTGATCGTGCTCGCCGCGCGGGTTTCGGGCCTGCGGGGACGCCACAAGGTCGGGCTCGGCGACGGCGGCATCGCCGACCTGCAGCGCGCGATCCGCGTGCATGGCAACACCGTCGAATGGGCAGTGCCCGGCATCCTGCTGCTGCTGGTCGCGGAGCTCAATCGCGCATCGCCGCTACTCCTGCACGCCTGCGGAATCGCGATCGTCGTGGGTCGCGTTGTCTTCGCCATCGGCTTGTCCCGCAGCAGCGGAGAGTCATTGGGACGGATGGCCGGAAGCATCCTCAACTGGGGCGCGCTGCTGGTCCTCGCGCTGTGGAGCGTGTGGGGCTTTGCCCGGGTCTGGATTGACGGCTAGCAGAACAGATTTGCCACGGCGTCCAGCCCGCTGAAATCGAGCGCGTGCGTCGCCTGCGCGCGTACGACCGGCTTGGCGCGATACGCCACCGACACGTCGGCGCAGCGGAACAGCGGCAGGTCGTTGGCGCCGTCGCCGATCGCGACGGCGAGTCCGGGAGGCCGCGTTGCGCGCAACTGCCGGAGCGCTGCAGCTTTCGCGTCCGCGTCGACGACTTTGCCGACGATGCGTCCGGTGAGCATGCCGTCGCTGACTTCGAGCGTGTTCGAATGCACGTGGTGCAAGCCCAGGCGGGCCTGCAGACGGTCGGTGAAGAACCGGAATCCTCCCGAGACCAGCAGGCTCTGCGCGCCGGCAGCGTGAAAGCGCTCCAGCATGTTCTCGGCGCCGGGCGACAGACGCAGGCGCTCGTCGTAGACGCGCTGCAGCGCGGTTACGGGTAGTCCGGCGAGCAGCGCCACGCGGTGCTCGAGGCTCGCGCGGAAATCGATCTCGCCACGCATCGCGCTCGCGGTGATCAGCGCCACCGCAGGCTTGACGCCAACGAGGTCGGCGATTTCGTCGATGCACTCGATGGTGATCAGCGTCGAGTCCATGTCCATCGACACGATTCGGACGTCGGCGAGGCGGCGGCCCACCGGCACCCACGACACGTCCAGTCGGCGCTCGATCGCGGCCTCGACGACGCCGCCCCGCGACGCCGGCTCGCGCAATCGGAAGGCTGGCGTTGGTCCGCTGCCGATCGGCTCGACGCCTCCGGCGCGGGACAGCGCGGCCATGGCGTCTGCGTCCACACGCGTTGCGTCGCGCCCCTGCACGACAAGATCGACCTTGCCGGTCGCACTCATGCTCGGCGGGGCCGCCGGTCAGGCGATCGGCCGCACGCGCCTCGCGCATTCCTTCGCGCGCGCGCGGGCCCCTTCGAGCGTGTCCGCGGTCGCGAGCGCGACGCCCATGCGGCGCTTGCGGTAGGCCTCGGGCTTGCCGAACAGGCGAAGGTCCGAGTTTGGTACCTCTAGCGCTGCATCGATATCCTCAAAGCGGATGGCGCGAGCATCGGCGCCGCCGTAGATGACCGCGGACGCACCGGCCGGCGCAATCATTCGCGTATCGACCGGCAGGCCGAGGATGGCGCGCGCGTGCAGCTCGAACTCGCTCTGCGCCTGTGTGGCCATCGTCACCATCCCGGTGTCGTGCGGGCGCGGGCTGACCTCCGAGAACCAGACCTCATCGCCCTTGACGAACAGTTCCACGCCGAAGATGCCACGGCCGCCGAGTTCCGTCGTGATGCGCTCGGCGATTTCTCCCGACGCGCGGTGCGCGGCCGGTGTCATCGGCTGCGGCTGCCACGACTCGACGTAGTCGCCGTTGACCTGCACATGGCCAATCGGTTCGCAGAAGTGCGTGGCAATTCCGCCATCCGCACGCCTTGCCCGCACGGTCAGCTGGGTGATCTCGTAGTCGAAGTCGATGAAGCCTTCGACGATGACGTGACCACCGCGTACGCGTCCCGCGCTCTCGGCGTATTGCCACGCGGCCATCACCTCATCCTGACCGCGCACGACCGACTGGCCCTTGCCCGACGAGGACATCACCGGCTTGACCACGCAGGGATAGCCGATCGCGGGCCTGCCGTCGCGTCCGTCGATCGCGGCCTGGAGCGCATCGGCGTCCTTGGCGAAGCGATACGGCGAAGTCGCAAGCCCCAGCGTTTCCGCGGCAAGGCGGCGGATGCCCTCGCGATTCATGGTGAGCTGCGCCGCGCGCGCCGTCGGAATGACCGTCGCGACACCCGCCGCCTCGAGCTTCACCAGCATTGCGGTATCGATGGCCTCGATCTCGGGAACGATTATGTCGGGCCGCTCCTGTTCGATCAGGCGCGCCAGCGCAGCGCCGTCGGTCATCGCGATGACATGCGAGCGATGCGCGACCTGATGGCCGGGCGCGTTCTGGTAGCGGTCGACGGCGATCGTCTCGACGCCGAGGCGCTGCAACGCGATGATCACTTCCTTGCCGAGTTCGCCGCTGCCCAGCAGCATGACGCGAGTGGCCGACGGCGAAAGCGGGGTGCCGATGTGCATGGAAGGGTGCAGGTTAAGCCGCGATCATCCCGGCGGCCGGTACGCCGATTCTAGCAGCGCCGGCGACGTGTCAGCCGCGCGCGCGCTTGCCCGCCTTGCGTGGCGTAGCGTCGGCACCGGCGCTCCGCGCCTGCGCGTCGTCGTCGGCCAGCGTGAAGTCGATCTTCGTTGTCTCGAGATCGACGCGCACCAGCTTCACCCGCAGGCGTCCCGCGAGCTGGAACACGACGCCGCTGCGCTCGCCGGCCAGCGCGTGGCGCATCGGGTCGAATTGGAAGTAGTCGCGCCCGAGTTCGCTGATGTGCACCAGGCCGTCGACGTTCATGCCGTCGAGCGTCACGAACAGGCCGAATCCGGCGACGCCGCTGATGGTGCCGTCGAAGGTGTCGCCGATGCGGTCCTTCATGTACCAGCACTTGAGCCACTGCTCGACATCACGCGCGGCCTCGTCGGCGCGACGCTCGGCCATCGAGCAGTGGGCGCCGAGCGCATCCCAGTTCATGCCCTTCGGCGTGTAGCGGCGGCGGGCCAGGCAGGCCTTGATCGCGCGATGGACGAGCAGATCCGGGTAGCGCCGGATCGGCGACGTGAAATGGGTGTAGGCGTCGAACGCGAGGCCGAAGTGGCCGACATTCTCGGGCCGGTACTGCGCCTGTGACAGCGATCGCAGCAGCACGGTCTGCAGCAGCGCAAGGTCGGGACGGTCCTGGATGCGCGCCAGCAGCCTCGCATAGTCCGAGGCCTGGGGGCTCGCGCCGCCGCTGAGCTGCAGCGCCGAACTCGACAGGAACGCGCGCAACGCCGTGAGCTTGTCCGCGGTCGGGCCTTCATGGACGCGATACAGCGCCGGATGCTCGTGTTTCGCGAGAAAAGCGGCCGTGCAGACGTTCGCGGCCAGCATGCATTCCTCGATCAGCTTGTGGGCGTCGTTGCGCGGCGCCGGGACGATGCGCTCGATGCGCCCGCTGTCGTCGAACACCAGCGCCAGCTCGACGGTGTCGAAGTCGATCGCGCCTCGCTTCTCGCGCGCCTTGGCGAGCACCTTGTAGAGCGCGTAAAGATCCTTGAGGTGCGGAAGTACCGCGCGCGCCCGCGGCGAGGTCGCGCTCGCCGGCTCCGACAGCCACTGCCACACCTCGGTGTAGGTGAGCCGCGCCCTGCTGTGCATCACCGCCGCGTAGAAACGGAAGGCGGTGATCGTGCCGGCCGAGCTGACCTCCATGTCGCAAACCATGCACAGCCGATCGACGTCGGGCTTGAGCGAGCAGAGTTCGTTCGAAAGCTCCTCGGGCAGCATCGGGATCACGCGGCGCGGAAAGTACACCGAGGTGCTGCGCTCGCGCGCGTCGACGTCGAGCCCGTCGCCGTCCGCGACGTAGTGCGAGACGTCCGCAATGGCCACCAGCAGGCGGAATCCGCGTCCCTTTTTCTCGCAGTAGACCGCGTCGTCGAAGTCCTTCGCGGTCTCCCCATCGATGGTGACCAGCGGCAGCGCCGTGAGATCTTCGCGGCCTTTGCGGTCGGCCGGCCGCACCTCCGTGGGGAGGTGCCCGGCCTGGCGCCGCGCGGCGGCGGTGAACTCGAACGGCAGCGAATGCTTACGCAGCGCGATCTCGATCTCGATGCCCGGGTCGGTCGCGCGTCCGAGAACCTCCTTCACCCGGCCGATGGCTTCGCTGTGCGCGGACGGCTGACCGGTCAGTTCGACGACGACAACCTCGCCGGAGCTGGCGTTGCCGCGTTCGCCGGCAGGGATCAGGATGTCCTGGCTGATCCGCCGATTCTCGGCTTCGACGAACCAGACGCCGCGTTCCTCGTGCAGGCGCCCGACGATTTCGCGGTTCGTGCGTTCCAGCACTTCGACAATTTCACCCTCCGGGCGGCCGCGACGGTCCTGCCCGGTGACGCGTGCGCTTACCCGGTCGCCATGCAGGATCTTGTGCATTTCGCGGGGTGAGAGGAACAGGTCGTCTCCGCCGCTGTCGAGCACGAGAAAGCCGAAGCCGTCGGGATGGCCCTGCACGGTGCCGCGCACGAGGTTGAGCTTTTCCGCGACGAGAATGCCCCCCTTGCGATTGACGAGCACGTCGCCGGCGCGCACCAGTCCGTCGACCGCCTGGTCGAAGCTGCCACGATCGCGTTCGGAAACGCCGGCACGCTCGGCGAGTTCGTCGCGGGTCAGCGGAACACCCGCGATGCGCA
>JBKKAZ010000053.1:0-12141 GCA_046714435.1 Casimicrobiaceae bacterium | reverse complement strand
GAGCGGCGCAGCCACAAGACCGCCCGCCACAGTGCCGATGAATGCCCGCCGGTTCACCACTGAATCACCTCGGCGACGAGTGGAAGTTCAACCATATCACGCCTTTTGCATCGGCCTGCTTTACAGCCGGCCGGTCACGCGTGGATAGTAAGGCGTCGCGATCGGGGGAACGGGAGCCGGCATGGCGCGAAGGCGCAAGCCGCATTTGCGGCCGCTGCAGTTCGAAGGGCTGGCGCTGCGTCTTGGCGGCGACACGCGCGATTCGGCCCGGGCGGTCGCGCAGGCCCGCCGCATCCTCAAGGACGAAGGGCTCGACTGGCGGGTCGCTCCGTTCAACCCGCGCGCGAGGTCGCTGCTGATCGCACCGCGCGCCGGCGCACCTCTGCCGACGCAAGTCCGGGCCTGGGAGATCTCGCACCGCCTGCGAGCGCGCCGCGACGTGCTCGACGCGGAGCCGGCGTTCGTGCAGCCGGGCGAGGGTCCGTACCGGCCCAAGGCTGGCCGCAGGCGCGCGGCGGCGGGCGCTGCGCATAGGCCGGGCACCGAGGACTTCGACTGGGCGTTGAAGCAATGTGACGTGTTCGACGCGTGGAACGAACCCCTGCCGATCGGGGGTGCGGCCCGTGGGGAGGGGATCGTCGTTGCGCATCCCGACACCGGCTGGACCGGGCACCCCGAGCTTGCCAACTCGACGATCGATACCGCGCGCGGCTTCGATTTTGTCGCCGGCGATCCCGATGCGCAGGATCCGCTCGACCCGCCGAATGCGGGCCACGGTACCGGCACCGCGAGCGTGATACTGAGCGACGCCAACGCCCCCGACCAGCCGCGCGTGCAGGGCGTCGCTCCCGAGGCGACGCTGGTCCCGCTGCGGGTCTCGAACAGCGTCGTGCACTTCTCGTGGGCGCGCCTGACCGCCGCACTCTGGCGCGCCATCGACCGGCAAACGCACGTGGTGTCGATGAGCCTCGGCGGCCCGCTGCCGTCGTTCGCGTTGCACGAAGCGGTCGAGGAGGCCGTCGATGCGGGCCTTATCCTGGTGGCGGCAGCAGGCAACCAGTGGCCGTTCGTGGTCTATCCGGCCCGCTACGACGAAGTGATCGCCTGCGCGGCATGCAACATCAATGGTGAACGCTGGGCCGGCTCGGCATCGGGCAGCGATGTCGACATCACGGCGCCGGGCGAATCGGTCTGGCGCGCCAAGGCGACCGCGGGCGGCTTCGACATCGATCGAAGCTCGGGTACTTCGTACGCCGCTGCACACGTCGCGGGTATCGCAGCGCTCTGGCTTGCTTACCACGGTCGCGGCAATCTGATGATGAAGTACGGCGCGGCCGGTGTTGCGCCGGTGTTCAAGCAGCTGCTGACCACCGCCGGCGTCGCCGGGACGCCTGCGTCGTGGCCCGACGATGTGCTGGGGGCGGGCATTGTGAATGCGCAGTCGCTGCTGGCAGCGCCGCTGCCGCCGTCGGTGCATGCGGCGGGGATGCGGGTGCGACGAGGGGCGCGCAAGGCTGCGGAGAGTGATCTCGAACGCATTGCTTCCTACTTTCCCACCGTCGATCCCGATCGCGTACGCGCCTGGCTTGCCGAAACGTTCGGCGTGAGTCAGCGAGCGTTGCCGGCGACGCTCGCAAGGCTGGGCGGCGAGCTCGCGTTCCACCTGACTGTGAATCCCGCGACCTACGCGACGGTGCATGCGCAGCTTGCCGGTCGCCGCGGCGCGATCGCGCCACGTACGCGGCTGTTTCGTGGTGCGTCCAATACGTTTAAGGCGGCGCTCGCTTGAAACCGCAACCTGCCGATGGAGAACCGTGATGCCGATCCAGTTTATCCCCAACGATCCTGAAGCCAAGCGCGCACCGATGGCGCAGCGCATCACGCCATCGGGCGCCCGCGCGAAGGGCAAGACCGACTTCAACTTCGGTGCGCTGCCCGCTCTCAGGGAATGGCCCGCGGCGAGCGACGAGTTTCTGGTCCTGCAATGCCGGGAGGCGCTGCTGCGCGCGCTCAGCGCGTGGGAAGGTATCGCAGGACCGCTCTCGAAATGGCAGGGCGCGAAATCGCGCAGGAAGCTCAAGGTCCACGTCGACGAGGGCGAGGACACCAACGCCTACTACGACCGGCGCTCGCTCGGCTTCTATCACCAGGTGAGCTCGAAGACCGGGCGGCTGCGGCGCTTCGCGGCGAGTGTGGACGTCGTCGCGCACGAGGCCGGACACGCTTTCCTCGACGCCATCCGGCCTTCGCTCTGGGACAGCAACTATCCGGAGCCGAACGCGTTTCACGAGGCGTTCGGCGACTGCATCGCCATCGTGACCGCGCTTTCGCAGCCGGACCTGCGCAAGGCGCTGCTGAAGCGGGATCCGAAACTTTCGCGCGCGAACTTCGTCGAGACGCTGATGGAGTCGCTGGCGAACGGCATCCGCGACGAGGAGCGTCAGCACAACGGCGCCAAGCCAAGGCGCGGCAGCAATCGCCACCAGTGGACGCTGCCGACGACACTTCCCGACGAGGGTGGCCCCGGGAAGCTGATCAACCAGAGCCACAGCTTCGGCCAGGTGTTCGTCGGCTGCTTCTACGACACCCTCCGTAACGTCTTCGTCGCGTCGAAAAAGAAGAATTCGAAGGCGCTGGCCAATGCAGCCCAGGTCGTCGGCAGGCTGCTGGTGCGCGCCGCCGACAAGGCTTCGCACGGGCCGCGGTTCTTTCAGGCGGTGGGCCGGACCATGACGCTCGAGGACGAAACGCTTCACGCGCGCAAGTACCACGAAGCGATCCGCCTCGCGTTCAAGGCGCACGGTATCCTGCTCGGCTCTGCGGCGGCGGTTTCACCGCGCACCGCTCTCAAGGGCGCGGCACCGAAGCTCGTGCGACGTGCGCGCGGCAGGACGCTCGCTAAGGCGACGCTGGACGACCTGAAATCGCGGATGAGCCTGCCGGCCGGCACGCCGATGAGCGTGCGCAGTTACGAGCTCGGGGGCAAGGCGATCGCCGAAGTGTGTCACCTGCGCGCCGTGCCGCTTGGCGCGTTATCCAAGCAGCTCGCCGGCGTCGTCGCCTACGGGGTCGAGCCGGCGCTGATCGGCGGAACCAATCGCCGCGCCGCGGTACTCGGTGCGCTACCCGATGCGCAGATGACCGAGGACGAGGTCCACACCTTCGTTGCCGGACTCCTGCGTCGAGGCGCCATCAAGTTCGACGGCAAAGGGGCGGCGGCGAAGCGGCGGGGCAGGCACGGCGCCGTGGCCGGTCGCACGCGAGTCGAAACGCACGGCGTCGTGCGCCAGGGCGGCAAGCTGGTGCTAAAGCGGCTGCGCTATGCGTGCGGATGCTGCGGCACCGCGGCGGAAGGTGACTGTAACGGCTAGGCGGCCGAAAACCGTTTGCGCTTGACCTGCTTGGCGCCGGTGCGCGAAACCGAGACGCGATGGGTGGCGCCCGGCGGCAGCGGGCCCTTGCCGGCCACGGCTTCGCCGCGCCGTTCCAGACCACGCAGGTACGCCTCCTTTTCTTCCCTCGGCGTGGGTACCGGCACGATCTTCGGCTTGGGGGCGCGCGCGGTCATGGGGCAAGGATACGCCGCACGCGGCCCACTTTCCACAAGGCGCTCAGTCGCATCGCGGTTTCACGAAGCCCGCTATTCCCGCGCTTTCCGCGAAGCTGGCATTGGGGTAGATTGGCTGCCGATCGACCCGCACGAACCACGCCCGCCCCGGAGGCATCGATGACCCGCCAGGCATTCGCCGCAATCGCCGCGCTATTCGCACTTGCCGCTCCCGTCGCGAGCGCGCAGGACTACCCGAACAGGCCGGTCCGCATCATCGTGCCGTTCGCCGCCGGCGGTCCCGCCGACGTGTACGCGCGCTTCCTCGGCCAGCGACTTTCCGAGACACTCGGCCAGTCGTTCGTGGTGGACAACCGGCCGGGCGGCGGCTCGGTGATCGGCACCGACGCCGTGGCCAAGAGCGCGCCCGACGGCTACACGCTGCTGCTGATGTCGAACACGCACACGGTCAACGAGTCGCTGATGCCGAACAAGCCGTTCGTGCTGATGCGTGACTTCGCGCCGGTCGCGCCGATCAACTATTCGGACCTGGTGCTGGTCGTGCATCCGTCGGTGAAGGCGAACACGCTGGGCGAGCTGATCGCACTCGCGAAGTCGCAGCCGGGCAAGATGAACTATGCGTCGTCCGGCCCCGGCACGCCCTACCACATGGCCGGCGAATTGTTCAAGGCGATGGCGGGGCTCGACATCACGCACGTGCCCTACAAGGGCAGCGCGGGGGCGCGCACCGACATCCTCGGCGGCCAGGTGCAGATGATGTTCGACGCGGTGACGGTGATGAGCCAGCACGCGCGCGAGGGCAAGGTGCGGGCGCTCGCCACCAGCGGCGTGGCGCGCTCGACGGTGCTGCCGAACGTACCTACGCTCGGCGAAGCGGGCGTTCCCGGCTACGAGACGACGATCTGGCTCGGCCTGTTGGCACCGAAGGGAACACCGGCGGCAGTTGTCACCAAACTCAATGCCGAGATCGCAAAGATCGTCTCGTCGCCGCAGGTGAAAGAGGACTGGGGCAAGCAGGGCGCGGTTGCGATGACCATGAACCCGGCCGAGTTCGAGAAGTACCTGAACGCCGACATCGTGAAGTGGGAGCGGATCGTCAAGATCTCCGGCGCCAAGCCGGATAGTTGAAAAGTAGGGTCAGACACGACTTTCGGTCGGCTTCGGAGTGGGCAGCGAGCGATCGGGAAAGTCGTGTCTGACCCTACTTTTCCAAAGCGCCTGGCGGTTGCCCGCTTCTGGTTCGAGGGCAACGCCTTCAGCCCGGTCGCGACGACGCTGGCATCGTTTCGCGATCGCGAATGGACCAGCGGCCACGAAGCGCTCGAGCGCGCGCGCGGGACCGAGTCGGAACTCGCCGCGGTCGCTGAGTTTGCCGGCGCCCATCCGGATTGGGACGTCACCGTGCTGCGCTGCTGCTCGGCCAATCCGGGTGGGCCGATCGACGACGAGGCGTTCGCGGCGATCCTGAACGAGATCGTCGGTGGATTACGCGGCCAACCGTGGGATGCGGTCTACCTCTCGTTGCACGGGGCAGCAATCACGCGCAGCGAACTCGCCCCGGACCTTGCGCTGCTCCGGGCTGTGGCTGCGGTTGTCGATTGCCCGGTTGGCGCGAGCTTCGACCTGCACGCCAATCTCGAGCCGGCGATCGCAACGCATCTCGCGGCCGCATCCGGCTACCGGACTCATCCGCACGTCGACATGAAGGCGACAGCGCAGCGCGTGCTCCACCAGCTGCTGTGCGTTGTCGCGCGCGAGACCGTACCGTGGATCATCGTGCAGCCGGCGGGGATCGTTCTGCCCAGCTTCAACATGCGGACCTCGGCCGGTCCGATGGCGGAGGTCCTTGCCGGGGCCCGCTCGCTGGAGATCCCGCCCATCATCGACGTCTCGGTATTCGGAGGATTCCCCTACGCCGACACACCGGCGACTGGCGCGTCGGTCCTGGTCGTGGCGAATGGCGACGAGCTTCGCGCGCGCAAAGTCGCGGACGAGATCGTCGCATCGCTGCGCGCACGCGCGTCGGCGTTCGCGCCACGGCTGGTCTCGCCGCGGGAGGGTCTGCGGCTGGCACTGGCGGCACCGCCCGGGCTGATCGCGGTGACCGATGCCGCCGACAATCCGCTCTCCGGAGGCGCGGCCGATACGCCCGCGCTGTTGCGTGCGCTGCTGGACGCAAAGCCCATCGTACCCACGGTCTTCGCCTATTTCGCCGATGAGGACGTCGTGCGTGCGGCGCACGCGGCCGGCATGGGTGCGAGGCTGGCGGTCACGCTGGGCGGCAAGCGCAGCACGGCGTTCGGCGCGGGCCTCGACGTGGAAGCCCGCGTCAAGCGCCTCACCCACGCGCGCTTCACCAATCAGGGACCGATGGAGCGCGGCCTCGACGTGGACCTCGGCCCAAGCGCGGTGCTCGACGTGGCCGGCGTCGAGGTCGTCGTGGCCTCGCGCATCGGCGGCGCGAACGACCCCGCGTTCTTCACCGCGCAAGGCATCGACCTTGCGACCACGCGCCTGCTGTGCGTCAAGGCCAAGAACCACTTCCGCGCGGCGTTCGAATCGCGCTGCGCAGCCATCATCGACGTGGACTGCCCCGGGCCGGCAAGCGCGGATCTATCCGCACTGCCGTTTCGCTATGGCCATCCCGCGCGATCGGATCGTTAATTCTGTGTCATTCCGAGGGACGAGGAATCTGCTGTTTGCGGTGCATGCATCGCGTTGAAAAGCAGATCCCACGCTTCGCTCTGGATGACACCCTTAAGCAGATCCCTCGACAGGTTCGGGATGACACTGGTGGGAGTGAGAGCACGCCTATTTCAGCCACCTGTCAATCGAGGCGCGCGCCCGAAACCTTCGCGACCTCGCGCCACTTGGTCACCTCGGTGGCGATGAAGTCGCCGAGGCTCTTCGGCGTGCCGCCCACCGGCTCCGCACCCAGCTGCTTGAACCGCTCGACGATCTCGGGTCGCTTCACGATCCTGTCGACTTCCGCCGAGAGCTTGTTCACGATCGCCTCGGGTGTCCCGGCCGGCGCCATCAGCACGAACCAACTTTCGGCGAGGTAGCCCGGCACGATGCTGCCCAACGCGGGCACGCCGGGCAACTCGGGGGACGGCGCCGCCGAAGTCACCGCGAGCGCGATCAGCTTGCCGGCCTTGATGTGCGGCATCGACGAGGGAAGGTTGTCGATCGCCATCTGCACCTGTCCGCCCAGCAGATCGGTGAGCATCGGCCCGCTGCCCTTGTAGGGAACGTGGGTGAAATCGGTCTTGGTGAGCGTCTTCAGGAGTTCGGTGGAAAGATGCCCGGTGGTTCCGCTGCCGGGGGTTCCGTAGTTGATCGAGCCCGGCTTCGACCGCGCGCGATCGAGGAGTTCCTGCACCGACTTCACGCCCAGCCCCGGATACACCACCAGCACGTTGGGCACGCGCACCACCAGCGACACCGGCGCGAAATCCTTCTCGGTGTTGTACGGCATCTTCGAGTAGATGAACTGGTTGATCGCCTGCGTGCCCGGCGTGCCCATCAGGAATGAGTAGCCGTCGGGCGCGCTCTTCGCGACATCCGCCGCGCCAATGTTGCCCCCCGCGCCGGCCTTGTTCTCGACCACGAAGGTCTGGTTCAGGGCCTTGGTCAGCTGCTCGGCGACGATGCGCGCGGTGATGTCGGTGGTGCCGCCGGGCGCGAACGGCACCACGATGCGCACCTGCTTGGCGGGCCAGTCGGTTTGTGCCGACACGGTGAGAGGAGCTGCGGCAAACACCGCGGCAATCAGGAGCGCTTTCATGTGATGACTCCAAGCGTAGGGAGAGGGTAACCGTATCACACCTCCCGAGTCGCGGTAAGCTTGCGCGCCGCCACCGCTACCAACTTCCACGACGATGACGAATTCTGCCGCCCCAACCCTCGCTCTCCTCTGCGCAGGTGCTGCGAAAGGCCTCGTCGAAGCGCTCGCCGAACGGTTTCGCGCCGAGCAGGGTGCGATGATCGCCGGCACGTTTGGCGCGGTCGGCGCCATGAAAGAGAAGCTGCTCGCGGGCGCGCGCTGCGACGCGATCATTTTGACCCAGGCGCTGCTCGAAACACTCGCGGATGACGGCCGCGTGCTGCGCGACACCATCGCGCCGCTCGGACGGGTCTACACCGGCATCGCGGTGCGGTCAGGCGATTCGCTTCCAGCCATCGACAGCGCGGATGCAATGCGCGTGAGTCTGCTCGAGGCGACGAGCCTCCACTTCCCCGACCCGGAACGCGCCACCGCGGGCATCCATTTCATGGGCGTGCTGGAGCGGCTCGGTCTTTGCGGCACGATCGCCGAAAAGTTCCGCCCTTATCCAAATGGCGCGACGGCGATGGCCGAACTGGCGCGCGCGAGCGACGCGCGTCCGCTCGGCTGCACGCAGGTGACCGAGATCAAGTACACACCGGGCGTGATGCTCGTCGGGAAGTTGCCCAGGGTGTTCGAGCTGGCAACGCTCTATTCGGCCGCGGCTTGCGTGGGGGCAAGCGATCCTGCGCTGGCGGAGCGGTTCGTGGCGATGGTTACAGGGCGGACGTCGGAGGACTTGCGCAAGTCCGGAGGCTTCGAGTAAGGCGCTTTTGTGTCCTCACCTGGACTTGGCCCGGCAGACAATGCCCGGGCAACTCGCGTCACCTCCCAATCAAACGACCGGGTTCGACCCCCTGCGGTCGCTCGCTCTGCGCTACAGCAGACAGTCGCGTGTCTCGGCAATGAGGGCGCCGCACCTTTCATCAGCAGGGCGAGAACGACCCGCTGGCCCAACCCGCCCCGGCCTCTACAGCCTATTTTTTGCAGGAACTGTTCACCGGGGCCGAGAAGCTGATATTTTTTCGGTTACGTCGTGTTGCTCTCGGCCCTCCGGGACGAGATCGCGGCGCGGCTCATGCCTTCTACGTCCGATCGAACGCAAGCTGGCGATCAGCCAGATCGCGCGGTTGCGGCAAGTCGCCGCTCTTCGACTTGGCTCATGAATTGCGGGCGGTGGGCACATTGCCGTAAACAGGGTCAACCAAATGGAGGCAGGCCATGGCCAAGAAGGACGAGTATTTTGCGATGATGGAATCCCAAATCAAGAAATGGGATGCGGAGGTCGATAACCTGAACGCCAAAGCCAAGCAAATGAGCGCCGACGCACGCGCCAGGTATGAGGAGCAGATCAAGGCGATGCGAGCCGACCGCGATACCGCCTATTCGAAATTGCGGGAAATGCGCACCGCCAGCGAATCGGCGTGGCAACAAATGCAGTCCGGAGTCGACGCGGCCTGGACCTCGATGAAGAACGCCTTGGACAAGGCCTCATCGCAGTTCAAGAAATAGCGTCCTCGCAAGAATCATAGTGAGTCTCTTTTGCTCGTTTGGCCGGCTCGTCCCACGTGATAAAACTTGTCTCTTGCGGTACGGGCGAGCCCGGCGCGGGCAGCGGGTTATGGTGCCGCGCCCAGGCGAGCCCGCGACGAACACGGGAATAGTTCATGTCGTCGCGCCGCGGATCGCCTCCGCGATCCCCAGGCATCCGGAGCAGCGAAATCGAAGGTCGACCCCATCGAAGCTGCGTGCCGAGGCGAAGATTCAGACACCGCTAGCCGTCAGCCTGAGGGGTCGCTCATTGCGGCGCGCATTCAGTGGGCTGGACGATCTGGTCCCGTCGGTGTGATTGTTCTACGTATCAGGGGATCGCAGTCGCAAGACTGCGGTCCCGAACCTCTCGCAGCCCGCTGAGCGAGACCATCGACATAGCCTCGTTAAGAACGTGGACGCCGCTTAGGGGATCCAGGCACAGCCCTCTAGTCCGGTCCTGCGTACCATCGCCAGTTCCGGTACGTACCGGCCGTCCTCTTCACGAAGCCGCTCGATTGCAGGAAGCTCCTGACCTAGTCACAATGGGTATACACCCCAAGCGTATGAGTGCCAATTCCGTGGAAAATCGTGCTGAAGCACAGGTGATGCGCGCAGCGCGGATTGTCGGAATCCTTTTCTTTCTCCTGACGGCAAGCTGTGCCGGCGTAAAGCCGCCCGCGCCCGTTGCGCCACCTCAGACCGCCGCTCCGCAAGCCACGGCCGAAGCCGTGGTGCCAGTAGGCACGTCGGTCGGACCGCAGAGCCCACCGGCGCCAACCGTTCCAACGCAAGGTGGGGCCGTATCGGTTGTGCCCGCTCCTCCTCCAGCCAAGCCGCCGACCACCCCTTCGACTGGCCAGAGCGCTGCCAAGACCACTGAGCCGAGCGCGAAAGCGCCCGCGTCGCCCGCGCGCCCTGCGCAGGCTCCGAGAAAGGAAAGCATCGCTCCGGACGTCGCGAAGCAGAAAGCGCCGCCGCTGGACGTCGCATCTCTGGAGCAGCGGCTCAAAGACACCAAAGCCATTGGCGTGCTCACCAAAATCACTCTCAAGAATCAGATCGATGACCTGCTGAATCAATTCCGGGCCTTTTACCAGGGGAAACTCAAGACCACGCTGGCCGAGCTTCGGCGACCGTATGATCTGCTGGTCCTCAAGGTGCTGTCGCTTTTGCAGGACAGCGACCCGGCGCTGGCCGCAGCGATCGTCGCCTCGCGCGAAGCGATCTGGGGCGTTCTTGCGGATCCGGCAAAGTTCGCAACGATCTGATTCGACGCAGGAGACACTATGGGAACACGTGTGACGGGTTTAGCGATTACGATTTTGACGGCGACATGCTTTGTAGCACCCTCGCTCGCGGCCGACGACGCATCGGTCAAGAAGGATTTATTCACCGTGATTACATTGCAGGGTTTGCCGTGTGGGGAAGTGGTCAACTTCACGACGAAAGGTGACAACGACCACATCGCGTCATGCAAGGACGGAAACCGCTACCACGTATTTCTCAACGCTCAGGGACGCGTGGTCGTGGAGAAACAATAAGGCCCGTTGAGCCTAGCCGCCGACCCCTTTCGCACGACCTTAGGCGCAACTCCCGCACGTCTGTCGTCACCCGACCGGATCGCTTGGTAGGGTTGAGTTGAAAGCGCGAGGCGGTTGCTTCGATGCTGACGAAACGCGTCTCCGGCGAGCGCGTCACACTCGCCACGCCATCATTGAATCACCTGCTCCGCGCGCAGCAGTCGAGCGGCGCGATCCGACCCTTACCAGCCGGTCGATTCCCTCGGAAGCGGCCATTCAACGTTCCGTAATTTACCGCGTACCGAACTACGATGGGAGCATGACAAGCACGAGATGACGAGGCTGAGCAGCCTGAGATGAGCTGGAAACTGTGGGGTGCCACTCCGCGCTTTTCATCGTGCTCGTCTTTTTCCTCTAAGTTCGCATGGTTGACGTGTCAGCGATGACTTGTACAATGCAATCGGCTGGGTGGAGCACCACGGCGTTGCGTGCGTTTGCAACCGTGTTGGCCGGCAAGGAACGCGCGCGCGGATACCGATGTTGTGGAGCAGTCGCATGAGCGAACCTCAAGTCGACCCTGACGCGTTTCGCGCATTCGAGCGTGCGGCGCATGATGAAACTGCTGAGGGATACCGCGATTTCTTCACGACCGTAACTGGGTACGCAATCGAGCCGCTGCTCGATGCCGGTGGCGTGTGCGTCGGTTCTAGAGTCCTCGACGTCGCAACGGGACCGGGAAACCTGGCGAAGCGCGCCGCAACGCGTGGCGCTGCGAGAGTCGTGGGCGTCGACCTGGCGCCCCGGATGATTGAGATTTCCGCGACGGCGCACCCGGGCATCGAATTTCGCGTCGGTGACGCTGAAGCGCTGCCTTTCGCGGACGATTCGTTCGATGTGGTTCTCTGCAGCTTCGGAGTTGGACATTTTCCGCGCCCGGAGCTCGCGCTTGCGGAATTCGCGAGAGTCACCGCGCCGGACGGAACCGTTGCAGTGTCGTGGTGGGACATACCCGCACGTCACCGATTGAATGGCATATTCTTTGATGCGTTTAGCGAGGCGAAAGCAATCTTCCCGCCGGATGTGGCGGTGGGCCCGCCAGTGTTCCGCTTCTCGGACGATCAGGCGCTCTCCGACTTATTGCGATCGGCCGCGTTGGCCGACGTGACGGTACGAACCTTTTCCTTCGAGCATCGACTTCCGAGCGCTGACGCTCTGTGGAACGGAATTCTCAATGGAACGGTGCGTACGGCTATCGGCATCCGCCGCCAGCCCGACGACGTGCGCGCTCGAATCCGCGCGGCATACGACCGCCTCCTAAAGCCGTACATGACCGACGAGGGCATTCAAATCCCCGTTGCCTTCAAGATCGGCGTCGGCCGCAGGCGATTGCCGATCTCGACGGGTGATACCGGCGGAAGGGTGCAGTAGCGCAGCAGTTGGGGACTCGCGCGCGAGCGGCCACTCTTGGCACACGCGGCGTTTTTGCAGCCGGCTTTTCGAATGAAAGCTACGGTTCAGAGAACCGCTGAATGACCGCTTTGCGGTGCCATCACCGACCGACTGCTGATGGCCGGTAAGCGACCCAATGAAAAACGGCGCTATCGGTGCGCAGTCGAGTCGATTGTCCACACGGGAGAAGTAGCAAGCACCAAGAGTACGGCAATGCTCGATCTAGATTTCCTCTCGGGTATCGC
>JBKKAZ010000052.1:0-1946 GCA_046714435.1 Casimicrobiaceae bacterium | reverse complement strand
GGGTGACCGCTCATGCCAGGCGCGCCGGCGGTGTCACGCAGAGCGAAGCGACGCCTCCCCGGTGTCATCCAGAGCGAAGCGTGGGATCTGCCCACGGGTGTCATCCAGAGCGAAGCGTGGGATCTGCCCACGGGTGTCATCCAGAGCGAAGCGTGGGATCTGCTTTTCGACGAGATCAACGAACTGCGAACAGCAGATTCCTCGTCCCTCGGAGTGACACACTATCAGTGATGATGCCCGCCTGCCCCGTGCGCGTGTCCGTGCGAGACTTCCTCCGGCGTCGCCGGCCGGACATCGACGACCATGCAATCGAAGCGCAGCCGCTGACCCGCAAGTTCATGGTTGCCGTCGAGCACCGCCTTGCCGTCGGCGATGTCGGTGACGCGCCATACGCGTTCCTCGTCGTTCTCCTCGGCGACCAGAAAACCCCCGATGGCGATGTCCGACGGCAGGCGATCGAGCGCCTCCATGCGGATCAGCTGCGGGTCGTAGTCCCCGAAAGCATCCTCGGGTTCGAGCGTGACCGAAACGTTGTCGCCGGCCTTCCGGGTGCCGAGCGCCGCTTCGACCTTCGGAAAGATCCCCGAATGCCCGCCGTGCAGGTAGGTGATCGGCTCCGGCGTTTCCTCGATCAGCGCGTTCTGCGCGTCGTAGAGCCTGAAGGTGAGGGTGACGACAGTGTTGGCGAAGATGTTCACGATGGGCTCGCGGAAGGACTGCCTCGAGGCGAAAGCGGCGGACACAGGTTGCGCCCTCCGCGGGAAAGCGCGGCATTTTAGCGCACCGCGATTGCGTCGTTCGGTGCGGCGCCCCCTATAATCGCGCGCATGTCCGGATCGGTGCGCGCACTGCTGGGCGGGCTTTCCGCCGCCGCGTTTCTCACTCAGCACTGGCAAAAGGAGGCGCGCCTGGTGCGCGATGCGATTCCCGGATTCGCGGGCATGTTCGATCGCAAGGCGCTCTGCGCGCTCGCGATGCGCGACGATGTCGAGTCGCGGCTGATCGTACGCGAGCGGGGCCGCTGGTCGCTCGCCCACGGTCCCTTCGGCAAGGGTGAACTGCGCGCGCTGCCAAAGAGAGGCTGGACGCTGCTCGTGCAGGGCGCCAATCTGCATTCGGATGCGGCCGATGCACTGCTGCGCCGGTTCGCGTTCCTGCCGTTCGCCCGGCTTGATGACCTGATGGTGAGCTACGCGGCCGAAGGCGGCGGCGTCGGTCCCCACTTCGACAGCTATGACGTATTCCTGCTGCAGGGGTGCGGACGCCGGCGCTGGCGTTACGGTCGGCAGCGCGATCTGACGCTGGTTCCCGGGCTTCCGCTCAAGATCCTGCGGGCGTTCACCCCGGACCACGACCAGGTGCTCGGCCCCGGTGACATGCTCTACCTGCCGCCGCGGTTCGCGCACGACGGTGTCGCGGTCGAGGCGTGCATGACCTACTCGATCGGGTTTCGTGCCGACTCGGCGCAGCAGTTTGCCGCGGGTTTCCTCGACTTCCTGAACGACACACTCGCGCTCGACGGCCGTTACGAAGACCCCGACCTCGCGCCGATGCGCGAGCCCGCGCGCATCCCTGCAAGCATGCAGCGCCGCGTCGCCACCATGCTGAGCGCGATCCGCTGGGATGCGCGCACCGTGACGCAGTTTCTAGGCAGCCACCTGTCCGAGCCCAAGGCCGAAGTGGTCTTCGTCCCTCCGTCGCGAGTCCTCGCCCGTGCCGCGTTCGCACGCCGCATTGCGAGCCGTGGCGTGGTGCTTGACCGGCGCACACGATTGCTCTACGACGCCCGGCGCCTGTACATCAATGGCACGGCCGTGGAGTGCCCGGCGGGCGGCGCGACGGCTCTGAAGGCGCTGGCGAACCATCGCGAGCTGCCGGCCGCCGCCTGTGCAGCGCTGAGCGAGGCTGCGCTCGCGATCGTGCATGATTGGTACCGTGATGGATTC
>JBKKAZ010000051.1:0-16407 GCA_046714435.1 Casimicrobiaceae bacterium | reverse complement strand
GCGGTGTTCTGGGCGGTGCACTTCGAGGCGAAGCGCTACGGTCTTCTCGGTGTGCCGCGCGCCGAACTGCCCCGGTTCGGAAAGGTAATGTTGCAGCGCGGGCACCTGTTCCTGCCCATCGTGGTCGGACTCGCGCAGGACTCGCTGGTGCTCGCGCTGGTGCTGACCGCGGTTGCGGGAATCGTGCTCGGGATGGGCATGCCCACGACGCCGGCCTACATCGTCATGGTGTCGCTGCTGGTACCGGCGATCATCAAGCTCGGCGCCATTCCGCCAGCGGCGCATATGTTCGCGTTCTACTTCGCGATTCTCTCGGCGATCACGCCCCCGGTGGCGCTCGCGGTCTATGCCGCCGCGGGGCTCGCCAAGACGGACCTGTGGGAAAGCGGCTGGGAGGCGGTGCGCGTGGCGGCGCCAGCCTTCATCGTGCCGTTCATGTTCGTCTACGAGCCCTCGCTGCTGATGCTCGGCGACACGCTGACCATCATTACGACGACGATCACTGCCATCGTCGGCTCGACCTGCCTCGCGGCCGGGATGATGGGTTATCTCAGGCGCCTGTGTTACTGGTGGGAGCGGGCGATGCTCGTCGCCGCTGCGGTCCTGCTGATCAATCCCGGCTACGTCACCGACGCGCTGGAACTCGTGTTGCTGGCGATCGTGCTGGTGACGCAGCACCTTGCGCTGAAGCGCCAGGTCCAGTAGCGCGGTCTCGCCGCGTACCGGCTGCGGCGGCTTGTCGGCCCCGAAATCCTCGCTCATCGCAGGGTTTCCGGCAGGCACAGGCACGCCGGCGAGGGCGTTCTGCGGCCAGCGACAAAGGGCTAGACTTGCCGGAATGGGCAACGCCATCGCGATCCTTCTTGCCGCGTTCATCGCCACCGGCACCGCGCGCGCACAACAGCCGTCGCCACATGCGATCGACGTGCCGGCGTGGTTCGCGACGACGTTCCTCGATTTCCGCGAGGACGTCGCCGACGCGGCGCGGGATCGCAAGCGGTTGCTGGTCTATTTCGGCCAGGATGGCTGCCCGTATTGCGTCAAGCTGATGGCCGTGAATTTTTCGCAGCGGGCGATCGTCGACAAGACGCGCGCCAATTTCGTCGCCGTCGCGCTCAACCTGTGGGGCGACCGCGAGGTTGTGTGGCTCGACGGCAGGACGATGAGCGAAAAGGAGCTTGCGCGCGTGCTCGAGGTCCAGTTTACGCCGACGATGCTGTTCTTCGACGAGGCCGGCAAGGTCGTCGTTCGTCTCGACGGGTACTATCCACCGCAGCGCTTCGAGGCCATGCTCGACTACGTCGCCGGCCGGCACGAGCGCAATGAGCCGCTGGCGGGCTATCTCGCACGCGCGGCGAAGGAACCGGCCAGCGCCACGCTTCACGACCAGCCGTTCCTGCTGCGGCCGCCCTACGACTTTCGCCGCCGGCCCGGGGACAGGCCGCTCGCGGTCCTGTTCGAAACCGTGGACTGTGCGGCGTGCGACGAATTGCATCGCGAGGCATTCATGCGCAAGGAGGTGTTGACGGAAGTACGGCGTGTCGACGTCGCGCGCTTTTCGCTGGCAGCAGCCACACCACTTACCGCGCCAAACGGACGCGCGACGACCGCTCGCAACTGGGCCAACGAGCTGGGCGTTGCCTACACGCCCGCGGTCGTGTTCTTCGACGATACCGGCGCCGAAGTGTTCCGGATCGGCGCCTACCTCCGGCCGTTCCACTTCGCCGCATCGTTTGCTTACGTGGCCGATCGCGCGTACGCAAGCGAGCCATCGTTCCAGCGCTGGCTCAGGGCACGCGCCGACCGGATGCGCGCAAATGGCCTGCGGGTCGAACTCTGGGAATGATTGCCGCCGCACCCGCGCTGTTGCGGCACCGGATCACGGGGCAACGATGACCTTGAGTCCGACTGAGCTTGCCGACATCACCGTCCGCACGCTCGAGCACTACACCGAACGCGCGCAGTCGTTTCGCGAAGGTACGCGCGATCACGACGTCAGCCAGAATGTTGTGGCGTTGGTCCGCCACATCACCGGGGCCCCGCCGTTCACCCTCCTGGACCTTGGATGCGGCCCCGGCCGCGACCTCATCGCGTTCACGAGGCTCGGCCATCGCGTGATCGGCATCGAGGCGGCACCGCCGTTCGTGGCGATGGCGCGTGAAGCGACCGGCTGCGAGGTCTGGGCGCAGGATTTCCTGAATCTCGAGCTGCCTCGCGCGCGTTTCGACGGCGTGTTCGCGAACGCCTCGCTGTTCCACGTGCCGACCCAGGAACTGCCGCGCGTGCTGGGCGAGCTTCACTCGGCCTTGAAGCCGGGCGGCGTGCTGTTCAGCTCGAACCCGCATGGCAACGGCGAGGAAGGCTGGAATCGCGGCCGCTATGGCGCCTATCACAGCCTCGAGAGCTGGCGGCGCTTCGTGGTCGCCGCCGGCTTCGCCGAACTCGAGCACTACTATCGGCCGGCGGGGCTGCCAAGGGAGCAGCAGCCCTGGCTTGCGAGCGTATGGCGCCGGATCGAAGCGCTCAGTCCAGCATGAACTCGAGGCGCAAACCGGAGATCTCGACCAGGTCGCCGTGACGCAGCAGTTGGGTATCGCTCGCCGGCCGCTGCCCATTCAACAACGCAACCTCGCGGCCGTCGACGTGCTGCAGGAAGTAGCCTTGCGGACGTCGAATGATCACTACGGACGTCCGGCCCGGATTGCCAAACGCGGCAAGCACTCTATCGAGTTCGATCGTCTCGCCGCTGCGCTCGCCGGTCAGGTACTTCACCCGCCCCCTGGGAAACCGGGTCGGGATCGAGCGCGACGACGGCAAGGGCAGCGATTCCGACGGCAAGGCGGGCGCTGGCGTCCGATCGGCGCTCGCCGGCAGCCCGGGAACGAGCATCGTGCGTTCGAGATCGGCGTCCGCCGAGGCCCGTGGATTGAGATAGCGCAAATGGTACTGGCCGAACTCGACCACATCGCCATGCTGCAGGATCTTTCGCGCGACGCGGATGCCGTTCACGCAGGTGCCATTCGCGCTGGCGAGGTCCTCCAGGACATGGTCGTTGCCGACCGCGACGACGGCCGCATGGTCGCGGCTCACCAGCGGGTCGTCGATGACGATGCGGTGCTGCGGCCCGCGGCCGACGGTGGTGCGCTCCGCGTCGAGGAAGAACTGATCGACCAGCGCACCGCGAAGACTCAATACCAGCTTGGCCATGGCAGGGGTTACCTCAACCAGCCGAACAGCCGAACCAGCCAGCCTCGATGCAAAGGAAACGGTGCCTTCACGCGGCAGAGAATCACCGAGACGTTATCGTAGCCGCCGTTGTCTTTGGCCGCCTGCACGAGGATTTGTGCGGCGAGCGGAAGATTCGGCGCGAGCGAGTCCACGATGAGTGCGATGTCGGCGTCGTCGACAAGATCGCTCAATCCGTCCGAGCACAGCAGGAACACGTCCCCAGGCAGCGCGCCGATGCTTGCCAGGTGCGCATCGACACGTTCGGCCACGCCGACCGCCTGCGTCACCAGCGCGCGATTGTGCGAATCACCCGCGTCGCGCGCAGCGATCAGCCCGGCGTCCACCTGCTGCCGCAGCAGCGAATCGTCGCGGGTCAGAAGCTCGAGCGCGCCATCGCGCAGCCGATAGATCCGCGAATCGCCGACATGAGCGATGGCAACCCCGTCGTCGTGGAACAGCGCCACTGCGAGCGTGGTACCCATTCCCTTGTGCGCGGGACTCGCCAGGCCGGCTTCCATGATCATCCGATTGGCTTGATTTATGCTTTGTTCGAGTACAAGCAGTGGGGAATGCTGGTTCGCTGTTGACTGAAGCCGGGCAAGCCGGGATCGGATTCCGGTCAGCACCAGTTCGGTCGCCAGGTGGCTCGCAACCTCGCCTGCCCGGTGGCCTCCCATGCCGTCGGCGAGCGCCATGACGCCGATCTGCGGGGCCACGACGATGCGGTCCTCGTTGAACTGCCGTACGTTGCCGACGTCGGTGAGACCGACGGCTTCCAGGAAATCACGCGCCATGAGCGTCAGGGTATTTGCACTGCGGATCGCATACCAGCTCGCGGAGTACGGGGCTGAGGGTCGGAGGCTTGAAGCAACGCATCCTATCAAGCTGCGGCGCCCCCGTGCGGTCGACCGGACCGGTCGGCCGGGCGGGCGGCCTGCCGCGGCGCGGCACCTGAAGCTCGCCGCGTGACGCCGGGCGCCGGATCAGTCGGAGCAGCGCGATGCACATCGAACACATAGGCCGCTACGAGGTCCTCGAGATGATCGCGCGGGGCGGCATGGGTGTCGTGTACAAGGCGCGCGATCCGCTGATCGATCGCGTGGTCGCGATCAAGACGCTGGGGTCCGGACTGTCCCGGCTCGAAGCCGAAGAATTCAGGCGGCGATTCGCGCGCGAAGCGAAGTCTGCGGGCAGTCTCGCGCACCCCAATATCGTGACTATCCACGACATGGGGGAGAGCGACGATGGCGCCTACATTGCCATGGAATTTCTCGAAGGACGCTCGTTGCGCGACGTCCTCGATTCGGGCGTCGTGCTGCCGCCGGAGGAGGCTGCGCGCATCGCAATGCAAGTCGCCGAGGGACTGGCGTTCGCGCATTCGCACGGCGTCGTGCATTGCGACGTCAAGCCCGGCAACATCATGGTGCTCCACAACGGCACGATCAAGATCACCGACTTCGGCGTTGCGCGGCTTCCCACCGGATCGCGCACCTTTGCCGGCAACGTCCTCGGCTCGCCGCGCTACATCTCGCCCGAGCAGATCGTGAGCCGCCCGGTGGATGCGCGCTCCGACCTGTTTTCACTTGGTGCGGTGCTCTACGAAATGCTCACCGGCGTGACCCCGTTTCCGGGCACGGCAATCGACGAGATCCTGTTCCAGGTGATCAACGACAAGCCGCAGCCGCCGAGCAAACGCAACCCGCGCATTCCGGTCGCGTTCGACGAGATCGTGGCGCGCGCGATGGCCAAGCATCCTGACGACCGCTACCGGAACGCCGAGGCGTTCGCGCTGGCGCTGCGGCCGCTGGCGGCTCCCGAAAATTCGGCGCTTGCCGAACTGCCGCCGATCGCCGTTGGCTGGGTCGCGACGAATGACTCCACGAGCAACGACCAGCGCAAATCCCCTGACTTGGCGCCGGAGAGCTTCACCGACCACGCTGGGCCGGATACCGCGGCAGGAAGCGTCACCGTGCAACTGGGTGAGCTCGCCGGGAATCCCGCGTTCGCCGATCCCGTCGATGCCCGGTCCTCGCGGCGCCCGCAGCGTCGATGGATGATTGCGGGCATGGCCGGCGCGCTGCTTGTAGCGATGGTCGCTGCCGCCGTCCTGGCGCCGCGCGAGTCGGCGAGTACGCCGAGCATCGTGCAGACGAGGCAATCGGGCATGTCGATCAGCTCCGCGCATCCGGTGGTCGGCGAGTCTGCCGTCGAAGTACCGGCCGCAAGAACGGACGCACGTTCCTGGGATCCGCCGGCACGACCTGCGCGCCCGCCCGAGTCCGCTGCGGTGGTCGCGACGGCTGTCGTGCCAGCGTCGCCGGGGCGGCTGCGTTTTGCCGTCACGCCCTGGGGCGAGGTTTACGTTGACGGCAAGCGCCTCGGTGTCACGCCTCCGTTGACGGAGCTGAAGCTCGCCGCGGGCAAGCATGTCGTCGAGATCCGCAACACCACTTTCGCGCCGCATCGCGAAACGGTGGAGCTTCCGGCGGGCGCTACTCTCCGCATCAAGCATCGGTTCCAGTAGCATGAAGCGAGCGCACCTTCTCCGTTGGTGGATGCCGGCGCTGCTCGCGGCGCTGGTGTGCGCGGCGTGTTCGAGTCCCTCGGTACGGCAGGCTTCAACGCCACCCGAAGCCCCGGTGGCCGCCGCCCAACCCGCCCCGCGCGCCGCGGTCGTGCTCAAGTCCGCGCCGGTACCGGTCACCGCGCCCTCCGCCGCCGTCTCGAAGAGCGCTGCGCCGAGCGCGGGCGCCGACGAACTTGCGAAGGCCCGAAAGTCGTACGAGGAGGGGGCCTACCCCGCGGCAGCGAAGCGATTCCAGGCGGCGCTTGACCTGGGGCTCGCGCAGGGCGATGAGCTCGATGCGCACAAGCATCTCGCGTTCATTGCCTGCGCAACGCACCGGCGAACGCAGTGCCGCGCCGAGTTCAGGAAGGCGTTCGACGTCGATCCCGGGTTTGACCTCACGCCCGCCGAAGCCGGCCACCCGCTCTGGGGGCCGACGTTTCGCAACGTCAAGCGACAGGTGCATCCGCCAGAGGCGGCCAAGGGACGCTAGTCGTTGCGTCGCGCAGCTTGCGCGTCCCGATCGCGCGACGAGCGGCCCTTCGCTCCGCGCCCTTGCGTCACAATGCGCTCGTGCAAACGAGTAATGATATTCGAGGCGCGCCGGGAATTGATTACTATGGTGGGATCGGGTTGCGGCTTGAGGTGCCATGATCGGCTTGGATTCGGCATGAAGGTTGGAAAAGCTGCAACGTTGGCGGCGGGTGCCCTGCTGCTGTTGCTGCTCGCCGGCGGACCCTTGCTTTCGCTGGCGCTGGGTCGGGTCGCCCTCCAGGGGGACTGGCGTTCGGCGACGCAACGCCCGGCCGGGCTCGCACCCGATCCCAAAGTCCACCAGGGCGCCGTCGTGCAGGTCTACGCGGGCCGCACGTTCGGCTGGCGAGGTGCCTTTGCAGTTCATACCTGGCTCGTCGCGAAGCCTCGTGGCGCGGACAGCTACACCCGGTACGAAGTAATCGGTTGGCTTGCGCGCGCCGGCGGCTCCGCCGTGTCGGTGTCGAACCGGCGCGCCCCGGACGCCGAGTGGTACGGCGCTGCGCCGGAGCTGGTACGCGAGCTTCGGGGCGCGGCCGCGGAGGCGGTCATCGCCAAATTGCCTCCGGCCGTCGCGTCGTATCCGTACCCCGGCAGCTATCGCGCGTGGCCGGGTCCCAACAGCAACACCTTCGTCGCGCACCTGGGCCGCGAAATTCCCGAGTTGCGGCTGACGTTGCCCTCCACCGCCATCGGGAAGGACTATTTTTCCCTCGGCGAGGTGTTCGCGCGAACCCCCTCCGGTACGGGCTTCCAGTTGTCGCTGTCCGGCATCCTGGGGGTCGCGGCCGGAATCGAAGAAGGACTCGAGATCAACCTGTTGGGTTTGGTGGTCGGCGTAGACCTGCGCCAGCCCGCACTCAAGCTCCCGGGTGTGGGTCGTGTCCCCGGCGCTGCGCGCAAGCCGCAGGACGCGTAGCCCGCAACTCAGTGCAGCCACTCCTGCACGGGAACCGGCTCGCCGATCACGACTTCGGCGACCTTATCGCCGATCAGCGTCACGGTGCCCTTGTTGCGATTGTGGCCGGTGTCGCTGTACGCGAAGTTGTAACTGCGGCGCAGGGTCAGGCGTCCGTCGCCGTCGCGGATCGGCCGCATCGACGTAAGGCCCACGGTATCGTCCAGGAACATGTACCCGCGTTGCGCGCAAGCATCGCGGATCGCCACGTTTGCCGTCTCGCGGGCGCGCAGGCTCGACCAGGCAAGCCACGCGCCTGCGCCCACGGCAAGGAGCGCGACCAGATCGAGGAGGCTCGGGAACACGCGCGAGGACCCGGTGTCGGGCGCGCCGTCAGCGGCGCCCCGGGTCGCTCGCGGGCACGGCCGCCGGACGACAGCCGAAGAACGCGGTGGACTCCCAGGTCAACACCGGCTCATCGCGCTGATTCCTCGCCTCGAGTCGCGTACCGACGAGGCCGAGGTCGGGTCGTTTCTCCGAGCGCCGCAGCGAGGTGATCTGCAAGCGCACGCTGAGCCGGTCGTTCACCAGCACTGGACGCAGCCAGCGCAGCGAGTCCACGCCGGGCGATCCGAGTGAGGACGAGTCCAGCACGACCGTATCGACCAACTGGCGCATGCACAGGGCGGCGGTGTGCCAGCCCGAGGCCGAGAGCTCGCCGAACAGGCTCGCCTTGCCGGCTTCGTCGTCGAGGTGGAACGGTTGCGGATCGAAACGCTCGGCGAACGCGACGATCTCCTCGCGGGTGACAGTGACCGCCCCGCAATCGAAGGATTGCCCGACGCGGAAATCCTCGAAGTAGCGCAAGGCCGTGGTCTCGCCGGTTGAGATCACGTCAGCGCGCGGCGGGCCGCGGCGCGGCGCGCGGCTCGAGTCCGCGCACGAACAGGTCGCTCATCCGCTCGCCGATTTCGGCGGGGCTTAGCGGACCGCTATCCCGAAACCAGAAGCACAGCCAGTGCAGCGCGCCGAAGATCGTGAACGACGCCATCCGCGTGTCGCAGGCCGCGATCGAGCCGTCTTCGATGCCTCGCTGCAGGATGCTCTCGAGCACGCGCTCGAGCTTGCGGCGGCCGCGCATGATCTCAGCGCGACCCTGGGTGCCGAGCGCGTCGGGACCGCTGCGGATCAGGCAGGTCGCGAAATCCGTGGTCATGATCGCCACGTAGCGGGCGACGAAATCGTGGAACCGCTCCAGCCCCTTGCCCGGGTGCGCATCCACCGCACGGATCGCCTCGTCGATGAGCGCCGTGCCGCGTCGCTGGCACTCGAGCAGGATCTCCTCCTTGCCGCTGACGTAGTAGTAGAGCGCCGGCTTGGTCACGTTGAGATGCCGCGCGATGTCGGCGAGCGAGGTCTCGTGGTAACCCCGCTCGTTGAACAGGCGCACACTCATACGCAGCAACGCCTCGCGCTTGATCCGGGCCTGTTCGTCGCGGTCGGGAACCGCGGCGTTCCAGCGCTGCGAGGCCCGGCTGCGGGCGGACGTACGCTTGCGGGATGGCTTGGGGTCGGGCATCGGGCGTTCGCCGGGGACATTGCCGGGCGCAGCGCAGGTTAGCACTGGCGCAGCGCCTTTACCACCGGGTAAGCGAGGCCGTCCGAAGCGCGGTAGCGAGGTTCAAACGGTGGGCGCTGGATCGGGCCGCGAACTTGGTGTTTTGACCAATATTGTACGAACGATCAAATTATTGACCAAGTGTTAAAATAATGCATGAACCCAGGCCGGGTCGCGCGCTCCCGAGGGAAGCGCCTTGCACCGGCCGTCCGGCGAGGAGCAAGGCATGGCGCGCAAGGTTTACGTGGCGGGTGTGGGCATGGTGCCCTTTGCCAAGCCGGGGGCGAGCGGGACTTACGATGTGATGGGCGCCATCGCGGCACGCCAGGCGCTGGAGGATGCCGGTGTCGGCTACCAGCGCATCGAGCAGGCTTACGCCGGGTACGTGTACGGTGACTCGACCAGCGGGCAGCGGGCGCTCTACGAGGTCGGGATGACGGGCATCCCCGTCATCAACGTGAACAACAACTGCTCGACCGGCTCGACGGCGTTGTTTCTCGCCCGGCAGGCGGTCGAAAGCGGCGCCGTCGACTGTGCGCTCGCGCTGGGCTTCGAACAGATGGCGCCGGGTGCGCTGGGCTCCGTATTCAACGACCGTCCGACGCCGTTCGAGCGCTTCGACGCTGCCACCGACGAGCTGGTGGACCTGCCCGGCGTGCCGCTCGCCATCCGTTACTTCGGCGGCGCCGGCATCTCGCACATGAACAAGTACGGCACCAAGCTCGCGACCTTTGCCAAGATCCGCGCGAAGGCAAGCCGTCATGCGGTGCGCAATCCGCTCGCGGTGTTCCGCAAGGAAGTCACCGAGGAGGAGGTGCTGGCCTCGCCGGTACTGATTCCCGGTGCGATGACGCGGCTGATGGCCTGCCCGCCGACCTGCGGCGCAGCAGCGGCGGTCCTGGTCTCCGAGGCATTCGCGGACCGCTACAATCTCGACAAGAGCGTCTGGATTGCCGCGCAGGTGATGACGACCGACCGCCCGGTAACGTTCGCGGCACGCGACATGATGGAGGTCGTGGGCTACGGGATGGCCAGGGAAGCCGCGCGCAGGACCTACGAGCAAGCGGGCATCGGACCCGACGACCTCGACGTGGTCGAGCTGCACGACTGCTTCGCGCAAAACGAGCTCATCAGCTACGAGGCGCTCGGCCTTTGTCCCGAGGGTGGCGCGGAGCAGTTCGTCGAGGACGGCGACAACACCTACGGGGGCAAGTTCGTCACCAATCCCTCGGGCGGCCTGCTGTCGAAGGGCCATCCGCTCGGCGCGACCGGGCTCGCGCAATGCTTCGAGCTGACCCACCAGCTGCGCGGCACTGCGGAAGCGCGCCAGGTAGCAGGTGCGCGCATCGGGTTGCAGCACAACCTCGGCCTGGGTGGCGCTTGCGTCACGACGCTGTACCGCGCCTCCTAGAGGAGATTCGGGTGGAAAGTTACCGGCTGCCGTGGATGTCGGACGAGCTCGCGATGTTCCGCGACGCGGTCCGCAAGTTCATCGACGCGGAAATCGCGCCTCACGAGGAACGCTGGGCGAAGCAGCAGCACGTCGATCGCGAGGCCTGGGCCAAGGCGGGCGCGATGGGCCTCCTGCTCTGCGATGTCCCCGAGCAGTATGGCGGCGCCGGGGGGACGTTCGCGCACGAGTGCGTCGTGTTCGAGGAGCTGCAGCGCGCCAACGTGACCAGTCTCGGCAAGCACGTGCACAGCATTGTCGCCCACTACGTCCTCGCCTACGCGAGCGAAGAGCAGAAAGAGCGCTGGCTGCCGAAGATGGCCTCGGGCGAGCTGATCTCGGCGATCGCCATGTCGGAGCCGGGCGCGGGTTCGGACCTTCAGGGCGTGAAAACCCGCGCGGTTCGCGATGGCGACGGCTACGTGATCAACGGCTCCAAGACCTTCATCTCCAATGGCCACCTCGCCGACCTGATCGTGGTCGTGGTCAAGACCGACCCGGCCGCGGGTGCAAAGGGCACGTCGCTGGTGATGGTCGAGACCGCCGACTTGCCGGGGTTCCGGCGCGGCCGCATCCTGGACAAGATCGGGCAGAAGGGCCAGGACACGGCCGAGCTACTCTTCGACGATGTGCGCGTTCCTGTAGGCAATTTGCTGGGTGGCGAGGAAGGGCGCGGCTTCCACCAGCTGATGGCGCAGCTGCCGTGGGAGCGGACCATTCTCGCGGTGAGCGCGGTCGCCGCCATCGAGCGCGCGGTCGAACTCACGACCGAATATGGACGCGACCGTGGCGTCGATGGCCAAGTGGTGGACCACGGAGATGCAGTGCCGGGTCATAGACGAGTGCCTGCAGTTGTTCGGCGGCTATGGCTACATGATGGAGTATCCGATCGCGAAGATGTACGCGGACGCACGCGTGCAGAAGATCTACGGCGGCGCCAATGAGATCATGAAGGAGCTGATCGCGCGCTCGCTGTAAGGGCGCCGGGAATCGGGCCAGACCACAGGGGAACGCGCGATGGGTCCGCTGGAAGGCGTACGGGTAGTCGAGTTCGCCGGCATCGGCCCGGCGCCGTTCTGCGGCATGCTGCTCGCGGACCTGGGTGCCGACGTGCTGGTGATCGGCCGCAAGGTCGCCAACCCGAACACACGGGACGTACCATTTTTCAATCCCGGCCGCTTCGATCTGCTCAATCGCGGCAAGCGGGCGGTTGCGCTCGATATCAAGCAACCCGCCGGCATCGAGGCGGCGATTCGGCTGATCGCTGCCGCCGACGCGCTGGTCGAGGGTTTCCGTCCGGGCGTGATGGAGCGCAACGGGCTCGGTCCCGACGTGTGCATGGCGCGCAACCGGCGTCTGGTTTTCGGGCGGATGACCGGCTGGGGTCAGAGCGGTCCGCTAAGGATGACCGCCGGCCACGATCTTAACTATCTTGCGCTGTCCGGTGCGCTGTCGCTCGGCGCTCGTCCCGGCGCTCGACCCTGGGTTCCACCGACGCTGGTCGGCGACATGGGCGGTGGGGGGCTGGTGCTTGCGCTGGGCTTGGTCAGCGCGATCCTGGAAGCGCGACGTTCGGGCCGCGGGCAAGTGGTCGATGCGGCGATCACCGACGGCTCGGCGCTGCTCGCAACGTTGTTTCATTCGTTCATGGCCGCCGGAATCTGGAAGGGACCGGGCCACGCGCACCTGCTCGATTCGTCGGCGCCGTTCTACGACACCTATCGATGCGCCGACGGCAAGTGGATTGCGATCGGTGCGCTGGAGCCGCAGTTCTACGCGGAACTGGTGCGGCAGTGCGGGCTCACGGATCCGTTGTTCGACGAGCAATGGGACCAAGCGCGCTGGCCGCAGATGAAGCAGCGGATCGCGGCGCTGTTCGCGACCCGCTCGCGCGAGGCGTGGTGCGAACGGCTCGAGGGCACCGATGCGTGCTTCGCACCGGTGCTCGATGTCACGGAGGCGAGCGCGCATCCGCACAACCTGGCGCGCGGCACGTTCGTCGATGTGGACGGCGTCACCCAGCCCGCGCCTGCGCCGCGTTTTGGCCGCACGCCTGCCGAATTGAGGAGGGGCCCCCCCGTGCCCGGCGAGCCCGATGACGCGGCGTTGACCGATTGGGGACTGTCCCCGGGCGAGATTGAAGCCCTGCGGGCGGCGGGCGTCCTGGCCTGACCGACCGGGGCGTGTCCCAAGGCTGCATGCGAGGGTCGTTCGCGGGTGTATCGTTTGCAGGGAGTCGGTGGGGACTGTCCCCGAGCCAAGGGAGCACGCCATGAGCGCAGCGTCGGAGGGCAGCGGGTGTTCGATTTCGAGCGCGGGAGTGCTGTTCGTCGCGCAGCTCGCGTTCGCAGCGCCTGCCCATGCGCAGGTCACTTACTTTGATGTCGTGCGCGGTTCGGGCCCGCACGACGTGGCGGCGTCACCGGCCCGCGACGGGCCGATCTACTACACCGGCCAGCACAACGGCACGCTCGGCATCGTCGATCCGGCAAGCCGCAAGGTGGAGGAGGTGTCGCTGGGTGCGGGATCGTCGCCTCACGGCGTGATCGTCGGCCCCGACGGCGCGCCCTGGATCACCGACAGCGGGTTGAACGCGATCGTTCGCGTCGATCCCGTCTCGCGCCAGGTGAAGACCTGGCCGCTGCCGGACGAGGCTGCGCGCGCCAATCTCAATACCGCGACGTTCGACAAGGTGGGCCGCATCTGGTTTACCGGCCAGTCGGGCTGGTACGGCCGCCTCGATCCGGCGCGCAACGACATGAAGGTGTGGCGCTCACCCGGCGGACGCGGACCCTATGGCATCGCTACCACGGCTGGCGGCGAGGTCTACTACGTCTCGCTCGCGGGCAGTCACCTCGCGCGTGTCGACACCGAGACGGGGCAGGTGAGCGTGATCGAGCCGCAGACACCACGGCAGGGCGCCCGGCGGGCCTGGCCGGATTCGAAGGGCCGCATCTGGGTCAGCTACTGGAACACGGGTCAGGTCGGCATGTACGACCCGGCCGCGAAGGCGTGGAAGGAGTGGAAGCTGCCGGGCGAGCGTCCGCAGACCTATTCGGTGTGGGTGGATGACCTGGACATGGTCTGGCTGACCGAATGGTCGAGCAATGCCATCGTACGATTCGATCCGGCCTCCGAAAAGTTCACGAGCTTTCCCTCCGACCGCAGCGGCGCGCGGGTGCGCCAGATGCTGGGCCGGCAAGGCGAGGCCTGGGGCGCCGAGTCGGGCACCGATCGGCTCGTGCGCGTACGCTAGCCGCACTGGCGCCATGACCGAAGACCGCAACGTGCTCGGCGGCAAGCTCGTCGCCTGCTCGACCGCGCCGCTCACCGGCTTCTATCGCGACGGGTGCTGCAACACGGGCCCGGAGGACCACGGGCTGCATGTGGTCTGTGTGCGCGTCACGCGCGAGTTCCTCCGTTTCGCCCGCGAGCAGGGCAACGACCTGATCACGCCCGCGCCGGACTATGGATTTGCGGGACTGAAGCCCGGCGATCGCTGGTGTGTGTGCGCCGCGACCTGGCGCCAGGCCTACGAGGCGGGCGTCGCCGCGCCGGTCGTGCTCGCAGCCACTCACGAAGAAACGCTGGCGATGATTCCGCTCGCGGTGCTGAAGGAACTCGCGGTCGACGCGTTCTAGCCCGAGCGAGGCGTTGCGTCTACTCCCCGGGTGTCATCCAGAGCGGAGCGTGGGATCTGCTTTTTCTTTGGATCGTACGGCAACAGCAGATCCTTCGCTTCGCTCTGGATGACACGGGGAAAGCGATTCGAATCGTCTTGCATCGCGCGCCGGGGATGTTGCGTCGCGTGTCCCCCGCCTGGGGGGCGCGTCACTTCTTCAGGTTCTGCTTCGACTTCGCGAGGAAACCGTCGAAGCGGCTAACCACCTGCTCGGCGTGCTTGGGCTGGTCGGAAGGGTTGATTTCGGACTCCGAGATGCCGCTATCCGAACACCACACTCGGGCACCGCTGGTGACGCTGGTCTTGGTTTTCTTCCCGGCCTGCAAGTCTTCGAGATAGAGGTAGCAGCGGGCGACCGTGTCCGGCTTGTCCCAGCTGGTGATGGTGGCTTTGTCGTTCTTGCGGAAGCCGCGCTTCTCGAGGCCGGCCAGCACTTCGAGAAAGCGCTGGACCACGCGCTCGTCGTACTTGACGTCGTTGCGCCAGAGCTGGGTCGAGACCAGCGCCTTGTGGCCGGCGGCATCCATCATGTACAGGTAGACATTGACCGCCCGGTTCGCTTCGTCCGCAGCGCCCGTGGGCTGGGCGAACAGCGGGCCGGTGGCGAGTGCAAAGGCGAGCGCGGCGGGAAGCGCGAATCTCGACATGGAATCCCCTGGGATGGGTGGCGGTTAGGGAAGCTCTGATCGAATGCGCGGAGCGCGCAGGCACGACTTGGTCAGGGCGTTCCTAGGCGCGGGACGCGTACACTGCCACGACCCGGCGCAATGCGCAATTGCCGGTGTCGCGGGTGCGTGCATCGCGCGGGGTTGAAACGCTGGCGGTTTCGCCGTCAAGCCGCCCGCTGACGGTGACGTGAACCGCGGGACGGCTTGCTGCAGGGCGGCGACAGCCACCCCTCGCCTCCCGCCGCGGCGCGAGGCCGGCCGAACCGTGCAGGCCCTACGTCAGCGCCTGCCAGGGCTCCTGCGCATCGGGCAGTGCGGGGTCTTCGCGGTCCGACGCCATCGTCAGCACCGCGAACAACAGCAAACCTGCGCAAAGACCCAGCGATGCCGCGACCACCACCCACCACATCGAAACAAGCATTGCAACCCTCCGCCTTGCGTCGCCTGCATTCGCCTCCCGGTACGTCGCGAAACGCAGGACTTTGTGCCGTCTAACGCGGCCTTGCTCTCGAATGCCTCAATCCCAGGACAGCGCCCCGCCGGTCTGGTACTCGATCACGCGGGTCTCGAAAAAGTTCTTCTCCTTTTTCAAGTCGATCATCTCCGCCATCCACGGGAATGGGTTGTCGGCCTTGCCGTACAGCGGATCCAGACCGATCTGCTGGCAGCGGCGGTTGGCGATGAAGCGCAGGTATTCCTTGAACATCGGCGCGTTCAGCCCCAGCACGCCGCGCGGCATGGTGTCCTCCGCGTAGCGGTACTCGAGCTCCACGCCCCGTTTCATCAGCTCGGCGATCTCGGCGCGGAACTCACTGGTCCACAGCTGCGGATTCTCAAGCTTGATGGTGTTGATGAGATCGATGCCGAAGCTGCAGTGCATCGACTCGTCGCGCAGGATGTACTGGTACTGCTCGGAACTGCCGGTCATCTTGTTCTGGCGGCCCATCGCCAGGATCTGCACGAAGCCGACGTAGAAGAACAGCCCCTCCATGATGCAGGCGAAGACGATCAGGCTCTTCAAGAGCTCGCGGTCGGTCTCGGGCGTGCCGGTCTTGAACGCCGGGTTGGTCAGCGTCTCGATGAACGGGATCAGGAACTCGTCCTTGGCCCGGATGCTGGGGATCTCGTGGTAGGCGTTGAAGATCTCGCCCTGGTCGAGCCCGAGGCTCTCGACGATGTACTGGTAGGCGTGGGTGTGGATCGCCTCCTCGAAGGCCTGACGCAGGAGATACTGCCGGCACTCCGGCGCCGTAATATGCCGGTAGGTTCCCAGCACGATGTTGTTGGCTGCCAGCGAATCCGCGGTCACGAAGAAGCCGAGATTCCGCTTAACGATGCGGCGCTCGTCCTCGGTGAGCCCGTTCGGGTCTTTCCAGAGCGCGATGTCGCGGCTCATCTGGATTTCCTGCGGCATCCAGTGGTTCGCGCACGCGGACAGGTACTTCTCCCAGGCCCACTTGTACTTGAACGGCACCAGCTGGTTGACGTCGGTGTGGCCGTTGATGATGCGCTTGTCGGCCGCGCTGACACGGCGCTGCGCCGCCGTCTTCACCGGCGCTGCAACGAACTGTGGTGCGAACTGCGGAGCGGCTTGCGGCGCAACGTGCTCGGGCGCCACCGTCATCACGATCTGCTGCGGTGCATGGGTGGTGGTGGCGACGGGAGCGAGTTGCAATTGAGGTGAATGGCTCACCTCGCGGCCGCCATGGATGCCGCTGCTTGAAAGATTTGACGGTGCGGGCTTGACTTCGTCGTCCCAGGTC
>JBKKAZ010000050.1:0-12471 GCA_046714435.1 Casimicrobiaceae bacterium | reverse complement strand
CGCCAGCGCGGGCTGCATCCGCTCGGGCTCCTGATCCCAGAGCCGGGTGCTGCCCTCGATGTCCGTGAACAGGAAGGTAACTGTGCCCTTGGGTGAAGTCGAGTCCGTGCGAGGTTTCGCAGGCATGGGCGGCTCCGGCGGCTGACGCGTCGGACGGCCCATTCTGCGGATCACCACCGGATTGCGCAACAACGGGCCGCGCGCTCAGCCGACCGCGCGTCGGCCACTCTCTACGTGCTGCTCCCGTTGGTCGGCCGGTGCCTCGAGCATAGACGTTCCGACAATGAGCGACCGCGGTCGCACGCCAGCGCAGTTGTCAATCTGCTCACGTACCGCTGAGCCAACGAGGGAGTTCGATGGCATCGAGGATGTTCTTGAGCAAGAGTCCCGTCTCGGTGTCGCCTTCGATCAGCAGCCGGCGCTTGAAGAAAAGCGTGTCGGGATCGGCCCGCCGTGTGGCCAGCAGCAGAAAATCGGCGGCGCAGGCGGTGATCGTGACGTCGACGGCGCGGTTGCCACCGAGCGGCTCGCAGCGCAAGGAACGGACGCGGAACGCGAAGCCGGCGCCGGCGTCACGAACGACGATACGGAATGCCTTGCCGTCGAGCATGGCCAGTGCGTCGTGACCGACCAGACGCGGCGCGACAAGCGACAGAACGAAGGTACACGCGACCGACGGCGGATAGGCAGGCAGCCGCGAGGCGATGGCGCGCACGATCGGCGGCAGCAGGAAGGCCGGCGCCGCAGAGCGACGCGGTGCGGACGCAGTAACTATGGGCGCAGCGTCGGGCATGGCGGAAGCCGTGCAGCGCAGTGGGCGACGTATTCGAGTCCCGGCCGTCCGTGCCAGTAGCCGTTGCACGCCGCGGCCGGCAGCAGTGGGGCCAGTGCCGCCGCGATGTCGGCTTGCGCCGTGCCGGCAAGCGCGGCGCGGAACAGGGCGATGACCTCCTCCATGCGCTCGGCCTGCGGGGAAAGCCGCACCGCGTCGATGCCGAGGTCGCGCATGTCCGGCAACGCTTCGGTGAGATTCAGCACCCGGTACGATTGTGCCTGAATCCCGTTCAGCACGAGGAACGGCTCGCGCTCGCGTGTTGCCAGCGGCAGCCCGTCCGGGTGGTCGACGCAGCGGAACTGGCAATCGTCCTTGGGCAGGTCGTAATGGCGCGCAGTGAAGCAGCGTGCCGAGAACGCCAGAGGCAAACGGCCGTACGCGAACACCTCGGTGGTTACGCCTGCCGGCTTCTCCGCGAGGATCGCGGCCAGCGATGTCCTTGGCAACTCGAACGGGGGCACCCAGCGTACCGCGCCTAGCGAGGCGATGAACGCGAGCGTCGGCGCGTTGTAGATATTGAGGTGCGGGCCGGCGACGAACGGTGCCCGGCCTGCCACGACGTGGACCGCGCCCATGTCGTTCGCCTCGAGCAGAAAGCGGCCGTTGGCGGCGAGATGGCGCAGCGCTTTCAAGTCCGATTCCGACTCCATCAGCACCTGGGCGGAGAGCACGACCTCCTTGCCGGCGGCCGCAAGGCGGTCGGCCGTCTCCAGCCAATCGGCCAAGCGGTATTCGTGCCGGCGCGAACAGACTGCCTCGCCGAGATATACGCGCTCGATGGGCGCAGCGGCAACGCCGGCATAGAAAACGTCGAGCCTGGCCTTCGGCCAGTAGTAGAGGATGGGACCCAGGGTCAATTGCATCGCCAGCTCTACTTCCACGGCCGGTGATAGGCGCCGAGCGTCGTCTGGTTCCCCTCCGAGAGGGCCATGAGCTCGTGCGTCCACGCGTCGCGCACGACGAAACGCCCGGGCGCCGCGGTGCAGGCGTCGATCGCTGCGCGCCAGACCCGGGTGACGGCGGCGACGTAGGCCGGACTGCGCTGGCGGCCCTCGATCTTGATCGCGGCGATTCCCATGCGTACGAGTTCCGGCAGGAGTTCGAGCGTGTTGAGCGACGTCGGCTCCTCGATCGCGTAATAGGTCTCGTCGCGCACCGCGAAGCGGCCCTTGCACAGCGTCGGGTAACCGGCGTTCTCGCCGGCGGCGAAGCGGTCGATCAGCACGTCGTTCAAGCGCACTTCGAGGCCGTCCGGCGTCTCCTGCCAGCGCACGGCTTCCGCGGGCGAGCAGACACCGGCGGTGTTCGGTCCTTTCCCGGTCGTGTACGACGACAGCGCACAGCGACCCTCGACCATCACGCACAGGCTGCCAAAGCCGAAGACCTCGATTTCGGATTGCGCGTGCGCGACCACGTGCGCGACCTGGGCGAGCGACAGCACGCGCGGCAGGACGGCGCGCTGGATGCCGAAATGCCGGACGTAAAAGTTGATCGCCTCGTACGTCGTCGCCGAACCCTGGACCGACAGATGCAGGCGCAGGTGCGGATGGCGCTCCGCCGCGTAGCGCATCAGGCCGGGGTCGGCGAGGAGGACCGCGTCGACGCCAAGGTCGGCGGCGAGATCGAGCGCGCCGGTCCACCGATCCAACGCGCCGGGCAGCGGGTACGTGTTGAGCGCGAGGAGGATTTTTCCGCCCCGCGCGTGCGCGTACCGCACGCCGTCGGCCGCGGCCTTGGCGTCGAAGTTGAGCCCGCCGAAATTGCGCGCGTTGGTTTCGTTGCGAAAGCCGATGTACACGCAGTCGGCGCCATGGTCGATGGCAGCCTTCAGCGCCGGCAGCGTGCCGGCCGGGCAAACGAGCTCGACGCGGGGCAACTTGCGCATCCTTGGCGACCGCGGACGCTGACCTTGGACTCGCCCTCGACGGAGAGGGTCACCGTCGCTGTCCGCCGGAGCGCCCGCATGCAAATTATCGAGTTTACGATCGCCGATGGGCAAACATCTTGATGTGGATCAATCCCGGCCTGACTGGAAGGGGCGGACGATTGCGGTTGTGCTCCGCAATAATTCGATCGATTACGTCCGCGCCCGCTCCCGTATCTCTTTCTTTGTCGGAGGTGGATAGATGCCTCGGTCAGAGCCTTCCCGTCCGCGTGTGCTCCTCACGTCGGTGTTCCGCCCGTTCGCGTGCGACGACGAGTTCGGCAGCCGCGCGATCAATCCGCTCGAGCTTTATCACAACCAGGTCACGCGGGCGCAGGGACCGTTCTCGCTGCGTATGCACCACCGCTCGTGGGGCATCATGATGATCCAGGAAAACATCTCTGCCCCATCGACGCTGCTCGACTTCCCCGTGCGCGAACGGTTCGTCCAGGAACTGAAGACCAGTCACTACGATATCGTCGGCATCTCCGGCATCATCGTGAACGTCGGCAAGGTGCGCGAGATGTGCCGCCTCGTGCGGGAGCACTCGCCGAAATCGATCGTCGTCGTCGGCGGCCACGTGGCGGCCATTCCGGGGGTCGAGCGGATGCTCGACGCCGATCACATCGTCAAGGGCGAAGGCATCCGCTGGTTCCGCAAGGTCCTCGGCGATCCGGTCGATGCGCCGATCTCGCATCCGGCGATCCCGTCCTCATTCGGCCTCCGGCTGATGGGCGTGAGCGCGCCGCGTGGCGGCGGCGATCCGGCCGCAACGATCATCCCCTCGGTCGGCTGTCCGATGGGCTGCAACTTCTGCGCGACCTCGGCTTTCTTCGGCGGCAAGGGCCGCTTCGTCAATTTCTACGACACCGGAAAGCAGCTGTTCGACGTCATGTGCAGGGTTGAACAGCGGCTGAACGTCCGCACGTTCTTCATCATGGACGAGAATTTCCTGCTGTACAGGAAGCGCGCGCTCGAGCTGCTCGGTGAGATGAAGAAGCACGGCAAGGCCTGGTCGATGTACGTCTTCTCGTCGGCGAACGCTCTCCGCACGTACGACATGCGGCAGCTCGTCGAGCTGGGCCTGTCGTGGGTGTGGATGGGGTTCGAGTCGGCCCAGAGCGGCTACCGGAAGCTGAAGAACACCGACACGGTTGCGCTCACCCGCGAGCTGCAGTCGCACGGCATCCGGGTCCAGGGCTCGACGATCGTCGGCATGGAGCATCACGCGCCTGAGAACATGCGCGAGGAAATCGAGCACGCCGTGGCCCACGACGCCGACTGCCACCAGTTCATGCTGTACACGCCAATCCCCGGCACGCCGCTGTATGCCGACATGGAAAGGCAGGGCCGGATGTTGAAAGGAATCGACCTGGCCGACATTCACGGCCAGTACAAATTCAATTTCCGGCACGAGTACATCGCGCGCGACGATTCCAAGTCCTGGCTCGACTTCGCTTTTCAACACGACTACGACGTCAACGGCCCCAGCTTGTACCGGATCATGCGAACGATGTACGAGGGCTGGAAACGCTACGGGCAGGACAGCGACGCGCGCGTGCGCGCGCGCTTCACTGCCGAAGCCAAGAATCTGAGGCGGGGTTACGGCGCCGCGCTGTGGGCGATGGAGCGATATCTGCGAGGCTCGAACCCGGCCATCAGCGAGCGGGTCGCGGAACTGCGAAAACAGATGGAGAGCGAGTTCGGTGTCGTCTCGCGCGTCCTCGATCGCGTGATCGGACCGCTACTGCTATGGTCGGTGCGCCACGAGGGCTCGACTTATCCGCAGGGGCGGCCGCTCGAACCGCGGACATTCGTCGAGCGGAGGAACTGGGCTTAACCTGCGAGGCGCGACTGCTCGTGGCTGCGCAGGAAAAAGCCGCGGCCGAGCGTCGGGATGCTCTATGGTTCAGTATGCCCCAGCCCCAAAGTCGACGTCTTCGGGCGGCCCATCGGCGGGTGCGCCCAGTTGGAATTCCTTGATCATGCGCCGCCGGTACGGCGCCGTGCAATCGCTTGCCGTTGCACGCCGACCCAGTACCATGCCTGCGCCAGACGCCCGATGAACCGGGCGTGCGGCGCAGGGTGACGGGCACGGGGCGCACCCAGCTATCGGATGGAAGGGCTGGGCCGGGGTGGCCGCGCATCCTGATCGGCACGGTGAAACGTAACGGCTTGGACCCGGAAGCGTATCTGAGCGACGTGCTCGAGCGCATGCTCGCCGGACGTTTCGTCGACGAGTGGCGCGCGCTGCTCGAAGCGACGGTCAGCCGCAACAACGCGCCACACGAGCACGAGGTCGCGCTGGCATCGATCCTGTCAACGGGCGAGTTCGACCCGGAGCGGACATTCGCCAATTGTGAATAGGCCACAGCGGGGGTGCAGTAGTACTCCGCCCCGCTGGGCGCGTAGAGCGTAGACTTTCCGGCAAAGAGTGTCCGCAGGGAGAAGCGTGAGCAAATGTCGATTCCGCTGCGTGCGGACCGGGTGATCCAATGAGGCGACGCGGCGCGCTGCTTGCAATGCTGGCGCTCGGTGCCGCCGTGCCGCTGCCGTTGCGTGCGCAGCAGCCTGGACGCACCTACCGCGTCGGCCTCTTTCTTGGCGGGACCGCGAGCGCGGTCGCACGCCAACGCACGGCGATCGTCGAGCGCCTCGCCACGCTCGGTTTCGAAGAGGGTAGAAGCCTGCTGGTTGAAGTGCGGATTGGAAGCTTCAATCGCCCCATAGACGCAATTGTCGCTCGAGAACTCGTCGCCTGGCGACCCGATGCCATCCTCGTGGACACGAGCTCTTTGGCGTTGCGGACGCGCGAGGCGACAAGCGCGATTCCGATCGTCATTACCGGGGTTGCCGATCCGATCCGATCCGGACTGGTGAAAGACTTTGCCCGCCCGGGCGGCAACGTCACCGGGATCCACGTCTCTCAGCTGGAGATTGCCGCCAAGCGCCTGGAATTGTTGCGCGAGCTGTTGCCGGGCGCCCGGCGCGTGATGATGGCGCTAGACATCGCCGGCCCGGAAGTCGATACCCTGCCGCACCTGCGCCAGGTGGCGTCGCGACTCGGCTTCGAGTTGTTCGAGATAGGGGTTAGCTGGATACACGGCTTTTCCGGCGCGGCCGCACACGAGAAGGCGGACGCAGTCATCAGTGGGCAACCCTGGGTGATATATGGAATGGAGCACGTCGCGGACCAGATCCTCCGGTTCGCTGCCGAACGACGCATTCCTTCGGTGTTCTGGGAATCCGAACTCGCCGAGCGCGGCGCGACGCTTGCCTACGGTGTCGACCCGACGAAGGAGCTCGGCCGCGCCGCCGATCAGCTTGCGCGCGTGCTGAAGGGTGCTAAGCCCGCCGAGCTGCCCATGGACCAGGCGACCAGCTACGAGCTGGTCGTCAACCGGAAAGCTGCCAGAGCACTCAACATCACGATTCCGCCCTCGATCCTCGTGCGTGCCGACCGGGTGATTGAATGAACAGGCGCGAAACGATGCTGGCGCTGGCTGCACTCGGCGCCGCGCCGCTTTCCTCCAATGCCCAACAGCAAGGCAAAGTCTGGCGCGTGGGCTTCCTGACACAGCGTCGTCGCCCGGACTCGATCGACGCCGACTTCATCGGTGCCTTCCCGCGGGGCATGCGCGAACTCGGCTACGTCGAGGGCAGGAACCTGGTGATCGAGTGGCGCTTTGACGACAAGGCCGAGCGCCTGCCGGACCTAGCGGCGGAATTGGTGCAGCTCAATGTGGATGTGATCGTTTCCGGATCATCACAGGCCATCAGCGCGTTTCAAAAGGCAACCACCACGATTCCCATCGTCATGGCAACCTCCGGCGACCCGATCGGTGCCGGCTTTGTCAAGAGCCTGGCGCGGCCCGGAGGGAACATCACCGGGCTGTCGAACCTCACCAGCGACATCGGCATCAAGCAACTGGAATTGCTGCTCAGCATGGAGCCCAGGCTTTCCCGTGTGGCGGTTCTGGTGAACCCTGTCAACCCGGCTCTCGCCACGTTTCTGAGGAACGTTCAGTCCGCAGCGCAGACGGGCAGCGTGACGGTCCTGCCGGTGGAAGCACGGACTGCGCAGGAGATCGAGAACGCCTTTCCCACGATGATCCAGGGGAATGCCAGGGCGGTCATCGTGGCGACTGACGCATTGTTCGTCCAGAACTACCGCAAGATCGCAGAACTGGCGGCGAAGTACCGATTGCCTTCCGTGTCGCAAGTTCGCGAATATGCAGAGGCCGGCGGTCTGATGAGCTATGGGCCGAATCTCGCCGAGCAGTTCCGGCGCGCGGCAACCTACGTGGACAAGATCTTCAAGGGCGCCAAGCCGGCCGACCTGCCGGTGGAACAATCCACGAAGTTCGAATTTCTCATCAACGGCAAGACGGCCAAGGCGCTGGGTCTCACCATCCCGTCCGAGTTGCTGTTGCGTGCCGACCGGGTGATCCAATGAGGCGACGCGGCGCGCTGCTTGCAACGCTGGCGCTCGGCGTCGCCGGGCCGCTGTGTTTACACGCGCAACAGCCCGGACGCACCTACCGCGTCGGCCTCTTCCTTGCGGGGACCGAGACCGCGGTCGCACGCCAACGCAAGGCGATCGTCGAGCGCCTCGCCTCGCACGGTTTCGCAGAAGGCCGAAACCTGCTGGTCGAAGTGCGGGTTGGAAACTTTAATCGCCAAATAGACGCAGGTATTGCTCGGGATCTCGTCGCCTGGCGACCCGATGCCATCCTCGTGGACACGAGCCCCTTGTCGTTGCAGACGCGCGAGGCGACCAGCACGATTCCAATCGTGTTTACCGGAGTTGCCGATCCGGTCGGATCGGGATTAGTGAAAGACTTTGCCCGTCCGGGTGGCAACGCCACCGGGGTCCACTTCTCCCAGCTGGAGATGGGCGCCAAGCGCCTGGAAATGCTGCGCGAACTGCTGCCAAGCGCCCGGCGTGTGGTGATAGCGCGAGACCTCGCCGGTCCGGACTTCGATACCCTGCCGCACCTGCGCCAGGTGGCGTCACGACTCGGCTTCGAGCTGATCGAGGTAGGGATTAGCTGGGGATGGGGACAGGGCTTCCCCGGCGTCCCCGCCCACGAGAAGCCGGACGCAGTCATCAGCGAGCAACGCTGGGTGTTCTATGGAATGGAGCACATCGCGGAACAGATCATCCGGTTTGCCGACGAAAAACGCATTCCGTCGATTTTCTGGGAATCCGAACTGACCGAGCGCGGGGCGACGCTCGCCTACGGCGTCAACCTGACGAAGGAACTCGGCCGTGCCGCCGATCAGCTTGCGCGCGTGCTGAAGGGTGCGAAGCCCGCCGAGTTGCCTGTGGACCAGGCGACCAACTTCGAGCTGGTCGTCAACAGGAAGGCTGCGAAAGTACTCCAAATCACAATTCCGCCCTCGATTCTCGCGCGCGCCACCGGGTGATTGAATGAACAGGCGTGACACGCTGCTGGCACTGCTTGCACTCAGCGCGCCGCCGCTTCCCTCCCGCGCCCAGCAGCAGGGTAAAGTCTGGCGCGTCGGTTTCCTGGTACCGCGAAGGCGTCCGGACTCCATGGAAACCGACTTGCTCGGAGCCTTCCCGCGGGGCCTGCGCGAACTCGGCTACGTCGAAGGCAGGAATCTGGTGATCGAGTGGCGCTTTGCCGACGGCCAGTCCGAGCGGCTTCCAGGATTGGCGGAAGAATTGATGCGCCTGAAGTTGGACGTGCTCGTTGCCGGATCATCGCAAGCCATCCGCGCGCTTCAAAAGGCGACGGCCACGATTCCCATCGTCATGGCAACCTCGGGCGACCCAGTGGGCAGCGGCTTCGTCGCGAGCCTCGCGCGGCCCGGAGGGAACATCACCGGGCTTTCCAACCTCCTTGGCGACGCGAGCCCCAAGGGGCTGGAGCTGCTGCTCGACATCTCGCCCAAACTCTCCCGTGTGGCCTTCCTGCAAAATCCTGTCAATCCGGCCCTTGCCACCAGTCTGAAGAGCCTCCAGTTCGCAGCGCCGAGGGTCAGCGTAAGTGTCTTGCCGGTGGAGGTACGGACTGCGCAGGAGATCGAGAACGCGTTTGGCGCAATCGTCCAGGGGAAGGCCACTGCGGTCATCGTGCCTTCCGACTCGTTGTTCATTCAGCAATCCCGCCGAATCGCAGAACTTGCCGTGAAGAATCAGTTGTCCTCCGTTGGCTCGTTTCGGGAGTACGTGGAGGCCGGCGGCCTGGCGAGCTACGGGCCGAGTCTCGCCGAGCAATTCCGGCGCGCGGCAACCTACGTGGACAAGATCTTCAAGGGCGCCAGGCCGGCCGACCTGCCGGTGGAACAGTCCGCGACGTTCGAACTGCACATCAACCGCAAGACCGCCAGGGCGCTCGGCCTCACCGTGCCGTCCGAGTGGCTGTTGCGTGCCGACCGGGTGATCGAATGAAGGGGCGTGATTTGCGGCGGATGCGATAGTCGGCGAGTGACTGCATTCAGCCGGACCGGTGTTCGAGTGCGTCCCAACCTGCCCCAGGAAATGGCATGGACATCACCGACCTCCCGGCACACGCCCTTTCCCGCGCGATCCACACGCGCCAGGTTTCGTGTCGCGAGGTGATGCAGGCAACGCTCGCGCGCATCGAGGCCGTCAACCCGGTGCACAACGCGATCGTCAGCCTGCGCGACGGCGACGTGCTGCTTTGTGAGGCCGATGCGCGCGACGCGCAATTGACGCGCGGCGCGACCCCCGCAGGACCGATCGGCTGGATGCACGGCATGCCGCAGGCGATCAAGGACATGGCCCAGACCGCCGGCATCCGCACGACGCTCGGCTCGCCCTTGCTGCACGACTTCGTGCCGACCCAGGACGGCCTGATGGCGCAGCGCATGAAGGCTGCAGGCTGCATCGTAATCGGCAAGACCAACACCCCCGAGTTTGGGCTGGGTTCGCACACTTTCAACGAAGTGTTCGGAGTCACGCGCAATGCCTACGACCCCTCGAGGTCTGCCGGCGGCAGCAGCGGCGGCGCGGCTGTCGCGCTGGCCACGCGCATGCTCGCGGTGGCCGACGGCAGCGACTTCATGGGCAGCTTGCGCAACCCGGCGGCGTGGAACAACGTGTTCGGCCTGCGTCCGAGCCAGGGGCGGGTGCCGATGTGGCCGGCACAGGATGTCTGGGTCACGCAGTTGGGCACCGAGGGGCCGATGGGCCGGACCGTGCAGGACGTCGCATTGCTGCTCGACGTGCAGGCCGGTTACGACGCGCGCGCACCGCTGTCGCTGCATGGCAGCGAGCGATTCGCGCAATCGCTGCATGACTTCGACGGCAAGCGAGTTCGCGTTGGCTGGCTCGGCGACCTGTCGGGCTACCTGCCGATGGAGCCCGGCATTGTCGAATCCTGCGAGCAGGGCTTGCGTCGCCTGCAAGAGTGTGGCTGCGCGGTCGAGCCCCTGCGGCCCGGCTTTTCGCCCGAAGACGCGTGGCAGGCATGGTTGATCTGGCGGCGGTGGCTGGTCGCGGCGCGCATCGCGCCCTACCTCGCGAATCCCCGGAACCGCGCGCTCATCAAACCCGAAGCACTGTGGGAGTACGACCAGGCTGTGAACCTGAGCGGCACCCAAGCCTGGCGTGCCAGCGCCCAGCGCAGCACTTTGTACCAGCAGTTGCTTGCACTCTTCGAGCGCTGCGACTTTCTGGCGCTGCCGTCGGCACAGGTCTGGCCGTTCGACGCTGCGCAACGTTGGCCGACCCGCATCGCCGGCCGCGAAATGGACACCTACCACCGCTGGATGGAGGTGGTGATCTACGCCACTCTCGCGGGGTTGCCGTGCATCAGCGTACCGGTCGGCTTCAGTCCGACGGGCCTGCCGATGGGCATGCAGCTCATGGGCCGGCCGCGCGGCGACTTGGCGGTGCTGCAGCTGGCGCACGCCTACGAACAGGTCGCGCAGGATGTGCTGCGGATCAGGCCGCGAGCCTGAATCATCATCGAAGCGGCCGTTGGTCACCGGCGGCTCCTGGCCGATGAGGGATGTCGGCCATCGGTTTGTCGCCTGACGCCGTCGTGACGGGGCGACTCTGCCGTGTTCCAATCCTCGGATGGCTGAGAGTCTGGTTGTGGTCACCGGTGCCGGCGGTTTTGTCGGCACGGCACTCGTGGCGCATTTCCGAGACCGGGGTCGCGCGTTTGTCGCTGCGACGCGCCAAGGCGCGCCGTTCGAGTCCAACCAAGCAAGGATGATCGGCGACCTGGCCCAGGCGAGCGACGCCGAGCTCGATGCGCTGCTTGCCGGCGCCACCGCTGTGGTTCACCTCGCCGGTCGTGCGCATGTGACGGATGAAACGGCGCCCGATCCCGAAGCCGCGTACCGGCTCGCCAACGTGGAAGCGACGGCGCGACTCGCCCGCGCGGCGGCGCGGTCCGGTGTCTCCCGCTTCGTGCTGGCGAGCACGGTGAAGGTGAACGGCGAGTCGACGCGCGGCGGGCAGCCTTTTCTCCCGGGCGACGCACCGGATCCCCACGATGCGTACGCGCGGAGCAAGCTCGCGGCCGAGGGGGCCTTGCTCGAGGCAGCGCAGCGATCGTCGATGGCCACGGTGGTGCTGCGCCTGCCGCTGCTTTACGGGCCGGGAGTGAAAGGCAATTTCGCGCGTCTGGTGCGCGCCGTCGTTGCGGGCCGGCTGCTACCGGTCGGCGCGATACGCAATCGCCGCAACCTGCTCTACGTCGGCAATCTCGTCGGTGCGGTCGACGCGGCGCTCGATGCCGTCACTCCGCCGTCGGGCGTACATTTTGTTGCCGACGGGGAAGCGGTCTCCACGCCGGCGCTGGTGCGCGCGATTGCGCTCGCGTGGAAGGTTCAGCCACGCATCGTATCGGTCCCGGTGCCGTTTCTCCGGCCGGTGGGTGCCGCGCTGGGAAAGGGAACGGCAGTCGCTAGGCTCGTCCAATCGCTCGAAATCGATACGAGTTCGTTTCGGGAGGCGACCGGATGGGAACCCCGCTGGTCGCTCTCGGCGGCGCTTGAGCAGACCGCGGCGGCAATGCCCGGAGGCGGCGAAAGGGGAGCAGCCGTCCGCTCGCTATAATCATATGTTACCTCTTGCGAGTCCGAACCATGCCGCTTCGCCCCGACGGTCGCCAACCCGACCAGCTTCGCCCGATCCGCATCACCCGCAATTTCACGCGTCATGCCGAGGGCTCGGTGCTGATCGCGATCGGCGACACGCAAGTGCTCTGTACTGCGAGTGTCGAGGACGGTGTGCCCGCCTTCCTGAAGGGCAGCGGAGGGGGCTGGCTCACAGCCGAGTACGGCATGCTGCCGCGCTCGACCCATACGCGCACGCGGCGCGAAGCCTCCGAGGGCAAGCAATCCGGCCGCACCCAGGAGATCCAGCGGCTGGTCGGGCGCAGCCTGCGTTCGGTCACCGACCTCTCGATCCTCGGCGAGCGCACCATCCGCGTCGACTGCGACGTGTTGCAGGCAGACGGAGGCACGCGCTGCGCCGCGATCACCGGTGCGTGCGTCGCGCTGTCCGATGCCATCCGCTGGTGCCGCGAGCGCGGGCTGGTCGGCGGCGAACCGCTCAAGGACTTCGTCGCCGGCGTGTCGGTCGGCATGGTCGAAGGCACGCCGGTGCTCGATCTCGACTACGCCGAGGATTCGGCGTGCGACACCGACATGAACGTCGTGATGACCGGCGCCGGCGGTTTCGTCGAACTGCAGGGAACCGCCG
>JBKKAZ010000049.1:0-1568 GCA_046714435.1 Casimicrobiaceae bacterium | reverse complement strand
GACCCTGGAAGCGCCGTTCCGGATACGCGTTGATCGTGATCTGCGCGGCCTGGCCGTGCCGGACCAGTGCCAGGTCCTGCTCGAACACGTCGGCGATCACCCACAGCGCGGACAGGTCCGCGATCTGGTAGAGGGCATCGCCCGGCATGAAGCGCATCCCCTGCAGCGCCTTCTTCTCCATCACGATGCCGCCGACCGGCGAGCGGAACGTGAGCGTGCGGCGCAACTCGCCACCGCGTGCGAGCGCCTGCACCTGGTCGTCCGGAACGTCCCAGTTGCGCAGCCGCATGAGGCTCGACTCGGCCAACTGCCGCATCGCGAGGCCCGCTTCGTCGGGGGCCTCCTTCAGCATGTCCACGCCGCGCGCGGCGATCGCGTATTCGCGTTGTGCCGATACGAGTTCCGGGCTGTAGGCCTCGAACAGGGCGTCGCCGCGGGCGACCGGCTGGCCCGTCGCGTTCACGTGAAGCTTCTCCACCCAGCCTTCGAACTTGGGTGCGACCGAATAAGTGCGGCGCTCGTCGGGTTCGATGCGGCCGACCGCGCGCACTACGCGCACCAGATCGCGCCGGATCACGGTTTCGACGCGCACGCCCAGTTTCTGGACCCGGTCCGGGCTCACCTTGATGTCGCTGCCCCCCTCGGCCGGCGCTTCGCCTTCGTAGACCGCGATGTAGTCCATCCCCATCGGATCCTTCTTGGGTGTCGGCGAGGTGTCCGGCAGGCCCATCGGATTGCGGTAATAGAGGAGCTTCTTCGCGGGCGCGGCGGGCGTCTCCCTGGCTGCCGACTTCGGACTCAGTTCACCCGAAGCCGACGGCGGCGGTGTGTTGCGTCCCAGCCAGTATCCCGTACCCAGTGCCAGCGCCACGGCCACCGCCACCGCGGCCAGCGTCAAGCCGCCAGACTTGCTCATAGGTCTTCTCCGACGATGCGCTCGAGTTCCGCCAGGCGCATTTGCTGTTCGGCCTGCACCTTGACGAGGTCCTGCCGCGCCTTGCGGATCTGCCGTTGCGCCTCGAGCAGCGTCGCGAAATCGACCTTGCCGGTTTCGTAGCTCGCCAGCGCCGACTCGAACGTCAGCTGTGCCTGGGGCAACAGGCGCACGACGATCAGCGTTTCGGTCTGGCGCGACGAATCGAGCGCCGCCACGGTGCCGGCGAACTCGCCGGCGAGACGGGCAAGCGCGGCCTCACGCCGCATGCGCGCAGCGTCGAGCATGCGCTCGGCCTCCCGCTCCTGGCTGCGGCGCGTTCCTTGCTGCAACGGAATGGCGACTTCGAGCATCAGATCCCACTCGCCGATGCGGCTCCCCATCTGCACCGGCTGGACGCCCACCGAGAAATCGGGATAACGGTTGCGATAAGTGAGGTCGCGATTGTGTTCGGCCGCGGCGATCCGGGCCGCCTCGATGGCCAGCGTCGGATTGCGGCCGGCGACACGGTCGGCCAGCGCGGCGAGATCGAGTTGCGCCGGCTTGGGCAGGGAACGCAGCCGTACCGGGTCCGAGAGCGGCGCGCGTGGCGGTCGCGCCAGCAGCGCGTTCAACGTCGCGGCCGCCTGCCGCC
>JBKKAZ010000048.1:0-6607 GCA_046714435.1 Casimicrobiaceae bacterium | reverse complement strand
TCGCCTCGGTCGCGATCGGCGAGCGCGGCCTGATCGCATGGACGCCGGCGTTGCTGATCAGCCTCGCGTATCAGTCGATCGTCGTCGCGTTCGCGAGCTACCTCGCGTGGTTCTGGCTGTTGACGCGCTATCTCGCCGGACGCTTGGCCGTGTTCGCGTTCCTGACACCGCTGTTCGGCGTGCTGTTCGGCGTCGTGCTGCTCGGCGAGCCGATCACGCCGGTGTTCGTCGTGGCGACGCTGCTCGTCGGCGTCGGGATCGTTATGGTGAATCAGGCTCGGCGCTGACCTTCGCGCTCACGACGAACCGGCTCCTTTTCGGCTTTGGGCGCCGGTGCTTGCGCCGCTTGCGCGGGTTGCTCCGCCCGAGCCGGCTGTTCCGGAAAGTTCCGCGCCACTGCGTCGTCCGGCCTCCCGCCGGGCGGTTCTAAAGCGCGGTCATGCGGGCTTGCGCTGTTCACGCGTTCTTCGGCACGAACCGCAACGCGACTCCGTTGTTGCAATACCGCTCCCGCGTCGGCGGCGGACCATCATCGAACACATGACCGTGATGGCCGCCGCAGCGCACGCAGTGGTACTCGATGCGCGTGTAGAAGATCTTGCTGTCTTCCTTGGTCGCGAACACGCCGGGGATGGTCGTGAAGAACGAGGGCCAGCCGGTGCCGCTGTCGTACTTCATTTCCGACGTGAAAAGCGGCAGGCGGCAACCGGCGCACAGGAACGTGCCGCGGCGCTTCTCCTTGTCGAGCGGGCTCGAGCCTGCGGGTTCGGTGCCTTCGTCGCGCAGAATCTGATAGCGGGCGGGTGTCAGCCGCTTGCGCCACTCGTCTTTGGTCAGGACCAGCGCGGGCGTCGGGGCTGGAACTGCCGCCCCGGCGGGCAGAAAGCTCTTCCAGTCGCTACGCATCTCGCCGATCGAACGGCTGGCGGCCTTCGGTGCTTGTGCCAGCGCGTCGCGCCCGGCGGCGAGTGGAATCGCGGCCGCGATGGCCAGGAAATCGCGTCTTTGCATGTCGTTGCTCCTTGACCTCGCTTGGACGGCGGCGGGACCGGAAGATTCCCCAGGATCCGCGCCGGCCCGATTGTCACATTGTTGCGCCGGGGTCGGCACCGTAGCCTGGATCGGCGGGCGTGCGCGGTTTCTCGCGAGGACTTGGGTAGGTTATTTCCGGTACACCCTGCTAGAGCGCGCCGCGCACTGCCGCGTACGCCAGTCCTGCAACCGCCCCGGTCGCAATCACCGGAATGACGCCGGCGCGGTAGCGGAACAGCGCGATTCCCGCGATCAGCGCAATCGCGATCGACACAGGATCGATCTGGCGCTCGGGCGCGAACACCTGCGAGCCGAATGACAGCGCGAGGTTGGCGATCACGCCGACCACGGCCGCGGTGACGCCGGCCAGCGGTGCGGTATAGCGCAGTTCGCCGCGCGTCGACTCCACCAGCGGGCCACCGGCGAGGATGAACAGAAACGACGGGAGGAAAGTGAACCAGGTCGCGATCACCGCGCCGGCCACGCCGGCCTGCCACAACGCGTCCGGCCCGAACACCGCCTTGGTCACCGCGCCGATGTAACCAACGAAGGCGACGATCATGATCAATGGCCCGGGCGTGCTTTCCCCGAGGGCCAGGCCGTCGATCATTTGCGCGGAGGTCAGCCAGCCGTAATTTTCGACCGCCGCCTGATGCACGTAGGGGAGCACGGCGTAGGCGCCGCCGAAGGTGAGGAAGGCGGCCTTGGTGAAGAACTCCGCCATGCGCGTGAGTTCGCTCGTTGCGCCGGCCAGCCCCGCCACGGTCGCATAGCTCGCGAGGCCCAGCACGACGAAGCCGACGACGACCCCGACCAGTCGGGCACGGGAGAAGCGTGCGTGCGGCGGCGGTGGCGTGTCGTCGTCGATCACCGCGGGAAGGTGCGCGCCGGTCACGGCACCGTGGTCGGCGCCGCCCCCGAAGGCGGCGGGCGCGAAGCGGCCCCCGAGCGCGCCCGCGATGGCGGCCCCGATCACGATCGCCGGGAACGGCGTGTCGAACGCGGCCAGTGCGATGAACGCCACCGCCGCGATCGCCCATTGCAAGGGGTGGCGCAGCGCACGCTTGCCGATGCGCCACGCGGCGTGCGCGATGATCGCCACGACGACCGGTTTCACACCGTTGAACGCCGCCACGACCAGCGGCAGGTTGCCGTAGCGGACATACAGCCACGACAACACGATCAGCAACAGCAATGATGGCAGCACGAACAGCGCGCCGGCGACGATCCCGCCCCAGGTCCGATGCAGCAGCCAGCCGAGGTAGGTCGCGAGTTGCTGGGCCTCCGGGCCCGGCAGCAGCATGCAATAGTTGAGCGCGTGCAGGAACCTGCGCTCGGAAATCCAGCGGCGCTCGTCCACCAGCTCGCGATGCATGATCGCGATCTGTCCGGCGGGGCCGCCGAAGCTGATCAGGCCCAGGCGCAGCCAATAGCGGAACGTCTCCGCGCGCGTTGGCGCTCGTGGCAGCGGAATGTGAGCGCCGCAGGGCCGCCCCAAGGCGCTCACTGCGCCCCCTCGGGGGGTGTGGGGGTCGTCCATCCGGCTCACTTGCGCAATGCGACCGGATCCCAGCCGTGGCGCTCGCCGCGACCCTCTCGGCACCACGCGTACAGCGCGTCGTAGACCAGCAGCCCGTGGTGCAACAGTGCCTGGTCGTCGGCGAGCCCGCGGCCGAGCCCCAGCGAAACCGCGAGCAGGCCCGCGGCCGGCGAGGCTCGATCAAGCGTATCGGTGTCGGCCGCTCGAACGATGTCGGCGAGCGCCGCAAGCGCGGGATCGCCGGGCGTGTGCCGTTCGACAAAAGCATCGAACGAGCAGCGCTCGCCGTCGTGCGAGTACTCGACATCGGGGATGTCGAACGGCGTGGCTGCCTGCTCGGCGGCGACCGCGCGGACGTTCTTGGGCGGCGCGTAGATGATCTCCGCGGATGCGTCCACGAAGCGGCGAATCAGCCAGGGGCAGGCAATACGGTCGATCTTCGGGCGCTCGCGCGTAATCCAGCGCGAACCCGGACGCCAGGGTTCGACCGGACCCCCTTGGTCGCGCCATTGCACGATCCCGCCTTCGAGCGGCTTCGCGTCGAAGCCCCGCGCGCGAAGCGTGGCCGCGGCATTCTGACTCACCTCGTGGCCGTACACGCAGTAGACGACCACCGGCCGCCACGGTTCGAGTTGCGAGGCCCAGCGATCGATCTCCTCGGGTTCATGGCGCAGCGCCATGGGAAGCCGCACCGGATCGCGCTCGAATGCGGCGCGCCGGCGGACATCGACGATGGTGGGCGGGAAGGGCGCGCGCAAGCTTACGCGCAGGGCTTCGGCCGAGACGGCCGTGGTGTCGTGATCCGACATGGCGATCCTTTCGACGGCGCGCCAGTGAGCGCGCCCCGTTTGCAGAGCTTGGACGAGGATCGTCGATGCGGCAGGGCGTCTGCGAAACGGCCCCGTAGCTAACTTTAGCGCCGACCAGCGGCCAGCGCAAGCGGCGGCAGGCTAGACGAGGCCTTCGAGAGGCTGCACGTCGACGCTCGCACCGGCGTCGATGTTGCCCTGCTCCGCCCTCAGCACGATGAAGCAGTTCGCCTGCGACATCGACGACAGGATGCCGGAGCCCTGCTCGCCGGTCGTGCGCACCAGAGGGCGGCCGCCCGGGTCGAGCGACAGGATGCCGCGCTGGAACTCCGTGCGCCCCGGTGCCTTGCGGATCGGCGCGGTCAGCGTCGCGGCGAACACCGGCATCGGCACGACGTCGCGCTGGCCGGACAGCGCCAGCAGCGCGTCGCGGACGAACTGGTAGAACGTGACCATCACCGAGACCGGATTGCCCGGCAGTCCGAAAAAGTGTGCCGCGCCGATGCGGCCGTAGGCCAGCGGCCGGCCGGGCTTCATCGCGATCTTCCAGAACAGCACCTCGCCGAGTTCGTCCAGCAGCTCCTTGACGAAATCCGCTTCGCCGACCGACACGCCGCCGGAGGTGATCACCACGTCCGCACTTTCGGCGGCGGTCGCGAACGCCTGCCGGAGCGCCTCGCGCTGGTCGCGCACAACACCCATGTCGAGCACTTCGCATCCCAACCGCGTCAGCATGCCGTGGAGGGTGTAACGGTTGCTGTCGTAGACCTCGCCTTCGCCAAGCGGCGCACCTATCGACACCAGTTCGTCCCCGGTGGAGAAAAACGCCACGCGCAGGCGCCGATAAACCGCAATCTCTCCAAGGCCCAGCGAGGCTAGCATGCCGATTTCCGCCGGCCGCAACGGCTGGCCGCCGCGGAACACGATGCCGCCGCGCTTCAAGTCCTCACCGGCGAAGCGACGGTTCTGACCGGACCTGGCGACCGCGCCGGACGCTATGACCACGCCACCCTCGGCTTCGCGCGCGCGCTCCTGCATCACCACGGTGTCAGCACCCTTCGGCATGACCGCGCCGGTGAAAATGCGCACCGCCTGCCCCACGCCGACGCTGCCGGCGTACGGCTTGCCCGCGAACGACTCGCCGATTCGTGCGAGCCGGGTTTCGCCGCCCGCAACGAGATCCGCGAAGCGGATCGCCCAGCCATCCATCGCTGAGTTGTCGTGGCCCGGCACGTCGATCGGCGAGGTGATGTCGCCGGCGAGCACGCGCCCCAGCGCGGCGCGGAGGTGGACGCGCTCGGTCGCGGTGACGGGCACCAGGAAGCGGCGAATCAGCGCACGCGCCCGATCGACCGGCATCGAATCGGGATCGTAGTCGTCCGCGCATGACAGTTCGCGCAAGGTGTTGGGCTCGTTCATGACTTTCGGTCGGAGCGTGGGCGAAAGGAACTGGCGCGAATTCTACGCGGCGCGGCAACGCAGCCTGCGAACGCGATCAGCTCGGCGGCGAGGCGGCGGCGAGTTCTTCGCGGGTGTTGATGTTGCGGAACGCGTCAGCGCAGTCGTCGAACGGCACCTCGACGATGCGAAGCCCAGCGTACCAGGCGTCGATCTTGCGCCCGCCGCCTTGCAGGAACGCGGCGAGGTTGGCGACGACGTCGCGGCGCACCAGCGCGAACACTGGGTGCGGCTGGTCGAAGGTCTTCGCGACCGCAAGCTCGCAATGGCTCTTCGTGAGCGCCGCGCCGAGACGCTGCACCAGGTCGAGCGGAAGAAACGGGGAGTCGCAGGGCACCGTCACCGCGAAATCGGTGGCGGTCCGTCCGAGGCCTGCGTGCAGGCCCGCGAGCGGACCGGCAAAGCCGCCGACCGTGTCGGGAACGATCGGGAAACCCAGCTCGGAGTAACGATCCGCGTTCTGGTTGGCATTGACCAGAATCGCACCCACCTGCGGCGCGAGCCTCGCGATGACCTGCGCGACCATCGGAGCGCCATCGAGCTCGACCAACCCCTTGTCCACGCCGCCCATCCGGCGACCCTGCCCGCCGGCAAGCACGATGCCGGTCACCTCGGCGCGCGCGATCATGGCTGCGGCAACTCGAACGGCAGCCATGCGACGTGCTCTTCGGCGAACGCGTGCCCACTGGGTTCGCGATCCACGGGATCGTCAAACGCCGCCAGCGTCACGTGCGTTTCGCCCGCCCAGCGCGAAGACTCGAAGAACAGCTTGGTGCCGCAGGCGCCGCAGAACTTGCGCAACGTACCGTGTGACGATTCGTGGCCAACCAGCCTGTCCGCGCCGGCGGTGACCTCGACCTGGTCCGAGGGGAAGCCGACCCAGGTGACGAAAGCGGCGCCGTGCGCGCGCCGGCAGCTCTCGCAGTGGCAGTGCGCGTTGAATCGCGAGGGGAACCGCGCTACGAAACGCACCTGACCGCAGTGGCAGCGTCCCCGCGCCTCGGTCGCCGCGCCGGTCATCTCAGGCGTCGGCGCGGAAGCGCTCCACGCCGGTGAACAGCAGGTAGTGCTTGTTGGTGGCGCGCCCGATCATGGTCATGCCGACCTTGTTCGCGATATCGAAGCCCATCTGGGTGAGGCCCGACCGCGACACCAGGAACGGGATGCCCATCTGCGCGGCCTTGATCACCATTTCCGAGGTCAGGCGCCCGGTCGTGTAGAAGATCTTGTCGTCGCCGGCGAGCCCATCCAGCCACATCCGGCCGGCGATCGCGTCGACGGCATTGTGGCGCCCGACGTCCTCGACGAACATCAGGATGTCCGAGCGTCCCGGCGCGTTGGTGGCGAGCGCGCAGCCGTGGATGGCGCCCGCCTGCTTGTAGATCGTGTCGTAGCCGCGCACGCGATCGAGCAGGTCGTAGAGCGTCGACCGGGCGAGCACGGCATCGCCGCCGAGCCGAATGTTGTCGACGTCCTCCATCAGGTCTCCGAACACCGTGCCCTGCCCGCAGCCCGTGGTCTTGGTGCGCTTCGCGGTCTTCTCCTCCAGGTCGACCAGGCCGCCGCGGGTTTTCACCGACACCGCGTTGACCTCCCAGTCGACGTGCACCGACACGATGTCCTGCAGCGAGTCGACCAGCCGCTGGTTGCGCAGATAGCCGATGGCCAGCGCCTCGGGTGCGGCGCCCAGGGTCATCAGCGTAAGCAGTTCCTGCTTGTCGACGTAGACGGTGAGCGGATGCTCGCCCGCGATCGCGACTTCGCGCGT
>JBKKAZ010000047.1:0-22873 GCA_046714435.1 Casimicrobiaceae bacterium | reverse complement strand
GCGTCCGGGCGTTCGGTGCATGATCCACGGTATGGGTGTCATCCAGAGCGGAGCGAAGGATCTGCTGTTGGCGTATTGCCTGACGAAGAAGCAGATCCCACGCTTCGCTCTGGATGACATCGGTGGGTGGATCCCGCGACGAGCTCGGGATGACACCGTACCCTGCACCCGTCGTCGGTCAGTTTGGAGATCTTCCGCAATTTCGAAGCCGTTGACGTGCGCGCATCGCATCGGTTAGCTTCGGCGCTCGCCCCCTCCGGAGTACCCCGATGCGTCGTTTGATCGCCCTGGCCGCATGCCTGTGCATGGCCGCCCCACTGTCGGTGGCTGCGCAAGGCTGGCCCGCCAAGCCGATCCGCCTGATCGTGCCCAGCCCCCCGGGCGATGGATCGGACCTGATGGCCCGCGCGATCGGCCAGAAGCTGTCGGAAGCGCTCGGCCAGCAGGTCGTCGTCGACAACCGCCCCGGTGCCGGCGGACGGCTCGGCACCGAGCTTGCCGCGAAGTCGGCGCCCGACGGCTACACGCTGATCATGGGCAACGCGGGATCGCACGGGATCAACAGCGCGCTCTACAGCGACCTCCCCTACGACATCGAACGCGACTTCGTCGCCGTGTCCCAGGTGATGCGCGCGCCGAACGTGCTGGTCGTCAACGCCGCGCTGCCGGCGACCACGGTCGCCGAACTGATCGCGCTCTACAAGGCCAACCCCGGCAAGTACAGCTACGGCTCCGGCGGTAACGGCAGTTCCGCGCACCTGTCGGCCGAACTGTTCAAGTTGATGGCCGGCGTCAACGTCGTGCACATCCCCTACAAGGGAGCCACACCCGCGCTCACCGACCTGATCGCCGGACAGGTGGTGATGTTCATGGGCAACCTGCCGCCGGCGATTGGACACATCAAGTCGGGACGCGTGAAGGCGCTCGCCGTGACGACGGCGCAGCGTTCGGCGCTGGTGCCCGAACTGCCGACGGTCGCCGAGTCGGGCCTGCCAGGCTACGAGACCGTAGCCTGGTTTGGCCTTTTCGCGCCCACGGGAACGCCGAAGGAAATCGTGCAGCGCCTCGCCGACGAGACCGCGAAGATCGTGCAGCAGCCTGACATCCGCGAACGCATCACGGGGCTCGGCGGTGAGCCGGTGGGCAATGCGCCCGCAGCATTCGCTGCGACAGTCAAGAGCGACCTCGCGAAGTGGCGCCGGGTCGTCAAGGACGCCAACGTCAAAGTGGATTGACCGCGGCAGCGCCGCAGCGAGTGGCAGCAGTGCTGCTGCCGGCGTGCCGTAATCCGCCCATTGTATCGCCTAGCTTGACGGCGGTGAATTTGCAGGTGGGCCCGCTTGCGCAATTGCGTCCCACGCGGCGAGGTACGCCTTCCAGTGAGGCGCGTCCGACACCGCGATCCGCTCGCGCGCCAGCGCCACTTCGGTGGCATGCCCGTTGGCGTCGAGTTCGCCGCGCATCAGGCGAAAGCGCAAGTAGAGCAGGTAGGTGTTGAAAACGTCGGTCTCGCAGTAATTGCGGACCTCGGCGAGCCGTCCGGCGGCAATGGCGCCGGCGACCTCGCTGCCGTCCATGCCGATCTTGCCGGGCAATCCGCACAGCCGCGCCATGGCGTCGAGCGTCGCGTAGACGCGCGGCTGGAACTGCGCGAGCACGTCCATAAGGTCGAGGTGGCGCGTGTGATAGCGGCTGAGATAGTTGTTGTACCTGAAGTCGCGGTCGTCGTCCCCCCACTCCCAGTAGCGCTTGGCGGTGACGCCGTGGATCATCGCGCGGTAATGCAGCACCGGCAGGTCGAAGCCGCTGCCGTTCCACGACACCAGCTGCGGCGTGCAGCGGTCGAGGATCTCGAAAAAGCGCCGGATCAGCTCGGCTTCCGAGTCGCCGATCTCGCCGACCGACGCGATCTTGAATCGGGTGCCTTCGCGCAGCGCGCAGCCGATCGCTACCACCTTGTGCAGCGCATGCTGCGCGAAGTCGTTGCCGGTCGCCGCACGCCGCTGCTGCGAATACCACTCTAGCGCTTCGGCATCGCTGAGGTCCCGCGCCACGTCGTGCACCCGCCGGATGCCGGCGACGTCAGGCACGGTCTCGATGTCGAAGACCAGGATCGGCGTCATGCCATCAGCTCGAAACTCGCCCGCTGCGTGAGCGTGGCCCGGGCGTCATCCGGGAAACACGCCGGTCGACAGATAGCGATCGCCGCGATCGCAGACCACGAAAACGATGGTCGCGTCCTCGACTTCCCGGCTTACGCGGAGCGCGACCGCGCAGGCGCCGCCTGCGGAAATCCCGCCGAAGATGCCCTCCTCGGCCGCGAGCTTGCGCGTCATCTCTTCCGCCTCGGCCTGGGTGACGGACTCGGTGCGATCGACGCGCGACGCGTCGAAGATACGCGGCAGGTACGGCTCGGGCCACTTGCGGATCCCGGGAATCGACGCGCCTTCGGCAGGCTGGGCGCCGACGATGCGGATGGCCGGGTTCTTTTCCTTCAGAAATCGCGACACGCCCATGATGGTCCCGGTGGTACCCATCGCCGATACGAAATGGGTGATACGTTCCTCGGTCTGCTGCCAGATCTCCGGGCCAGTTCCGCGGTAATGCGACAGCGAATTGTCGGGGTTCGCGAACTGGTCGAGCATGTGTCCCTTGCCCTCGCGCACCATCGCGTCGGCGAGGTCGCGCGCGCGTTCCATGCCGCCGGTGCTGGGCGTAAGGATCAGCTCGGCGCCGTACGCCGTCATCGAAACGCGCCGTTCCACCGACAGATTCTCCGGCATGACCAGGATCATCCGGTAGCCTCGCATCGCCGCCACCATCGCGAGCGCGATGCCGGTGTTGCCGGAGGTCGGTTCGATCAGCGTATCGCCCGGCTTGATCTCGCCGCGCCTCTCCGCCTCGACGATCATCGACAGCGCGGGCCGGTCCTTGACCGAACCGGCGGGATTGTTGCCTTCCATTTTGGCGAGGACGACGTTCGAAGTGCGGCCCGGGAGCCGCTGCAGGCGGACCAACGGCGTGTTGCCGACGGCATCGGCGAGCGTGGGATAACGGGGCGCAGTCATCGTCGCGGCTCGATCACGGCGCCGGGCGTGCACCTGCCGAGGCCGCGACGATCATTGTATGCGATGCGCCGTTCTGCCGTTGCCGCAGGCAGGACGGGCCCGGCGTGCCACGACGGCGATGCGCGTCATGGCATCGCTCGGCGCCAGCAACTGCGCGTGATCGGACGCATGTCCGCGACGTCACTTCTTCGGCGCGTCCTTCGCAATCGCGCCGGTCTGCACCCGGACGGGCGCCTTCGAATCGGCCTTCGCCTCTGCCTTCGCCGGCGTGCCGGTCGCGGCAGCACGCGGCACTGTACCGACCACCAGTTCGGGCTTGATCTGCTGGAACAGCTTCTCGCCGATACCCTTGACCTTGCGGATCTCGTCGACCGACTTGAACGGACCGTTCTGGTTGCGATAGTCGAGGATCGCCTGCGCTTTCGACGGCCCGATGCCGGGCAACGCCACCAGTTCGTCCTTGCTGACGGTATTGAGGTTGAGCGCCGCCGACGTCGCGCCGGAGATGAGCAGCGCGGCAAGCGCGATCAGGATTGCTTTCATGGTTAGTCCTCCGTGAGGGCCGGCGAACGCCGCCGGGTACGAAGGACGTTACGGCGAAGCGCTAGGCGGGCGCCATCAGCCGTTCGACGTAACGCGCCGCGCCTTCCTCGACGGACAGGAACGGCACCGCGTAGCCCGCGCGCCGCAGCGCGGATAACTCGGCCTCGGTAAAACTCTGGTACTTGCCGGCAAGCGCCGACGGCATCGGGACGTACGCGATCGCGCCCGCCCGCACCAGTTCTGCCTCCGTGCGACGCGCTCCGCCCTGCGCCGCCTCGAATGCGTTGATCACCGCCGCGGCCATCGCGTTGAAGGTTCGTGCCTCACCAGTGCCGAGATTGAACACCCCCGAGACGTCGGGATGCTCCAGAAACCACAGGTTTGCGGCGGCGACGTCGTCGACGTGGATGAAATCGCGCCGCTGCTCGCCGTTGCCGTAGCCACCCGAGCCTTCGAACAGCTGCACCCGGCGGTCGGCGCGGTACTGGTCGTAGCAGTGGCGGGCCACCGAGGCCATGCGGCCCTTGTGGCGCTCGCGCGGCCCGTAGACGTTGAAATAGCGGAAGCCGACGATCGGCGCCGTGCGATCCGCAAGCATGCGGCGCACGTACTGGTCGAACAGGAACTTCGAGTAACCGTAGACGTTGAGCGGTGCCTCGTTCGCGCGCTCCTCGCGGAACAGCGTGCCGCCGCCATACACCGAGGCCGACGACGCGTACAGCAGCGCAATGTCGTTGTCCTGGCAGTGCTCGAGCAGGCTCACCGAGTAGCGGTAATTGTTGCGCATCATGTAGCGCCCGTCGGCTTCCGTCGTGTCCGAGCACGCCCCCTGATGCAGGATCGCCGCGACGTCGTCGGCGAAATCGCCGTCGCCAAGCCGCGCCAGGAATTCGTCCTTGTCGAGGTAGTCGCTGATTTCGCAGTCAGCGAGATTCGCAAACTTGTCGCCTTCGCTCAAGTCATCCACTGCCAGGACGCGGGTATGGCCACGTCCGTTCAGCGCCTTCACCAGATTGGCACCGACGAAGCCCGCCGCCCCGGTCACGACGATGGTCTGGTTGTCGTCCATCATCAGGGCTACAGTACGAGGTCGATGCGGCCGACCCGCGTGGTCACAACCCGCACCCTCGGCGCGAGCGCGCACAGGAGTTCGTAGCCGACCGTCGACGCGGCCGCCGCGACATCGTCGACCGGAAGTCCCTCGCCCCACAGCACGACCGGACTGCCGACGCGCGCTTCCGGAACGTCCGAAAGATCCACGGTGATCATGTCCATCGACACCCTTCCGGCGATCCGCGTCTTCCTGCCGCAGACCAGCACCGGCGTGCCGTTCGGCGCGTGCCTCGGATAGCCGTCCGCATAGCCGCCGGCCACGACGCCGATGCGATGCGGCTTCGCCGCCGTGTACATGCCCCCGTAGCCAACGCTGTCGTTCGCGGCGAGCGTCTGGATCCCGATCAATTCCGATCGCAGCGTCATCACCGGCTGCAGCCCGAGCATCGCCGCGCTGTCGTACGGAAACGGCGTGGCGCCGTAGAGCATGATGCCGGGACGCACGATGTCGCCGCCGGCGTCGGCGAAGCGGAAGATTCCGGCGGAGTTCGCGAGCGATCGCGGGTAGGGCAGTTTGCCGCATGCCTGGTCGAACACGACGACCGACTCGGCGATGCCGTCGTCCTCGTCCGCACGCGCGAAGTGCGTCATCAATCGCAGCGCCGCGACCGCCGGTGAGTTGGAAAGCCGCTCGCAGCTGCGCGCAACGAACTTCGGCGACAAGCCAAGCCGGTTCATGCCGGTGTTGACCTTGACGAACACTTCGAGCGGACGCGACAGCACCGCGCGCTCGAGCATGGCGATCTGTGCCTCGTGATGCACGACCACCGCCAGGCGCCGCTGCGCGATCTCCGACAGCTCGCGTTCCTCGAAGAAACCCTCCAGCAGCAGGATGCGCCGCGTGTAGTGCGCGTCGCGGAGCTGCATGGCGGCGTCGAGCTCCACCAGCGCGAGCCCGTCGGCACCCTCGAGCGCCGGCAACACGCGATGTAATCCGTGGCCGTAGGCGTTGGCCTTGACGACGGCGAGCAGCTGGGTACCCGGCGCCTTCTCGCGCGCGCGGGCGAGGTTCGACTCGAGGGCCGCGAGATTGATCTGTGCAACGAGCGGTCGTGCCATCGGCGAGGTCTTGGGCGGATGGTCGCGATGCCGTGGAGGAATGAGATCGTTCGGCGGGGAGGTCCGGCCCCGCGGCTCGGCACCCCGGGATCAGGTCGCAGGCCGGCGATCTGCCCTGGGTGCGCTGGGAACGACGGGGTTACCGGTCCCCGCAGCCTGCGACGTTCGTGGTATAAAGCGCCGGCCTCACACGACCGGAACGATCATACCAAACCTGCGCCGGCGAGTGCCTGCCAAATACCGGAGCACGCGGTGCGATCAGCCCGCGCGCGGAAATCGATGAAGCCCGGCTTCTACATCATCATGGCGGCGCAGTTTTTCAGCTCGCTCGCCGACAACGCGCTGCTGGTCGCCGCCATCGCCCTGTTGATGCAGCTCGCCGGGCCGGCGTGGATGGTCCCGATGCTGAAGTTCGTATTCGTGGTGTCCTACGTGCTGCTGGCGATGTGGGTCGGCGCGTTCGCCGATTCGATGCCCAAGGGGCGGGTGATGTTCGTCACCAACACGATCAAGATCGTCGGCTGCATCCTGATGCTGCTGTACGCGTTCCTGACGCCCGCGGGGGTACCTGCTTACGCGACCGTCCTCGCCGCCTACGCGGTCGTGGGTTTCGGTGCGGCCGCGTATTCGCCGGCCAAGTATGGAATCCTCACCGAACTGCTGCCGCCCGAGCAGCTGGTGGCTGCCAACGGCTGGATCGAGGGCACGACGGTGGGCTCGATCATCCTCGGCACCGTACTCGGCGGCGCGCTGGTGTCCGGCACGGTGTCCGCGCTACTGCTCGCCTACGACCTGCCTTGGATCGACACCTGGGTCGACACCGCGCCGGAGGCGGCGATCGTCGTGATCGCGTTCTTCTACGCCGTGGCCGCCGCATTCAACCTTTACATTCCGGACACCGGCGTCGATCACCGCCAGCCCAGCCGCAACCCGGCGTTCCTGATCCAGGAGTTCTCGCACTGCGTTGCCTTGCTGTGGCGCGACCGGCTCGGTCAGATCTCGCTGGCGACCACGACGCTGTTCTGGGGCGCCGGCGCGACGCTGCAGTTCATCGTGCTCAAGTGGGCGGAGGTGTCGCTGGGGATGAACCTCTCGCAGGCGGCGATCCTGCAGGCCATCGTCGCCGTCGGCATCGCCATCGGCGCAGTGCTCGCGGCGACCAAGGTGACGCTGAGGCAGTCGCCGTCGATCCTGCCGGTCGGGATCGCGATGGGCCTGATCGTCATGGTGCTCGCCTTGTACCACCGTGGCATCGGCCCGCAGGGCTCGTTCGACATCGCGATCGGCGCGAGCACGATGAACGTGCCCTACTACATCGTGGTTGCCTGCGCGCTGCTGATGGTCATAGGCACGCTGGCCGGCTTTTTCGTGGTGCCGATGAACGCGCTGCTCCAGCACCGTGGCCACGTGCTGATGGGCGCAGGGCATTCGATTGCCGTGCAGAACTTCAACGAGAATCTGTCGATCCTCGCGATGCTCGCCGGCTACGCCGCGATGGTCCATGCGGACCTGTCGATCAGGACCGTGATCCTGATCTTCGGCGCCTTTGTCAGCGGCTCGATGTTCGTGGTGCTGCTGCGACACCGGCGCAACCAGGCGCATGGCGATTCGCTGCACCTGATCGGCATGGAGAAGCCGCATTGAGGGCGAGGGACTAGGGGATAGGGTCTAGGGAGCGTCCCGCTGAAAACAAGCGTCGACGCCTTCGATGCGTGACGGGATCGTCCGCAATCGACGCGCCTGCCGACATCACGCTGCTGCTCCCTAGTCCCTAGTCCCTAGCCCCTAGATCCTAGTATCTACAGCACCACCGGCCGGTCCGGAATTTCGTTCGGGTCGCCGCCGCCCCCCGGGAAGTGCTCGGCAAGGACCGCCGAGATTTCACGGACGCCGTTTTCAACGCCCTCGCTGAACCGGCCTTCGCGAAAGGCCTGTTCCATGCGCTTGCAGATCGCCTCCCATGCTGCCTCACCGACCCGGCGATGAATGGCGCGATCGGCGACGATTTCCACGTCGTGATCGGCGAGCAGCAGGTAGATCAGGACGCCGTTGTTGGCTTCGGTGTCCCAGACGCGCAGCAGCCCGAACGCTTCGAGCGCGCGCTGCCGCGGCGAGAACTTCTGCAGCACGCGAACCAGCGGCAGCGCCGACTCGATCGCGACGCACACCTGGCCGGAATGGGTCGCCTCTCCGGCGACGATCACCTGCTGGATGCGCGCCATCACCGGTTCCGGAAAATGCCGGCGCACGGCTTCATCGCCGGTGATCGCGTGTCGCCAAAGTCGCAAGGGTCGCTGCCAGGGCATGGTTGACCTTTTCCGTTACCACCCGCCGGACGCACCGCCACCGCCGAAGCCGCCGCCACCCCCCGACCAGCCGCCGCCACCGCCACTCCCACCGCCCCAGCCTCCGCCGCCGATCCAGGGGCCGCCGTTCGAATTGGCGCCGCGCCGCCCACCGCGGGCTACACCGCCCATGCCTAGCCCGAAGAACAGCAGCACGATCCAGCTGATCACCGCCGCCGCAATGCCGATCAGGATCGAGCTGGCGACGACCCAGGCACCCACACCGACAACGCCGGCGCCAACGGTCGCACCGCCGACCTTTCCGAACATCCGGCGCAGTATGCCGCCGAGAACGGGAATCACCACGAACAGCAGGATGAACAACGTTTCCAGGCTGAAGCCCGGTCCGGTCCGCTTGGCTGGAGACTTCTCTTGCGGCGGTGGCCCGCCCTTGCCCACCACCGCGATGATCTGATCGACGCCCGCGTTGATCCCTTCGGCGAACCGGCCCTGCCGGAATGGCGGCGAAATCGTCTCGGCGATAATGCGACGCGACGTTGCGTCAGTCAGCGAACCTTCGAATCCGTAGCCGACTTCGATGCGGAGCTTGCGGTCGTCCTTGGCCACCACCAGCAGCGCACCGTTGTCCTGACCGCGCCGTCCGATTTTCCAGGCGTCCGCGACGCGGATCGAATAGGCCTCGATCGGCTCCGGTTGCGTCGAAGGCACCAGCAGCACCGCGAGCTGGTTGCCGGTCGCTTGTTCCCAGCTCGCGAGCTTGGACTCGAGCGACTGTTGGTCGGCAGCCGATAGCGTGGCAGTAAGATCGGTGACCCGCGCGCGCACGGCGGGAATCGGCGCGAGACCGTCGCTGCCGGCCTCCCACGCGGAAGGTTGCGCGGACACGGCCAGCGGCAACGCCGCGAACAGCGCAAATCCGAGTAGGCGGACAGCGCGCGTGAGTTGCACGGTGACAGGCGGCAGGAGGGCAGTCATCGCAATGCGATCCAAGGCCGACGCGCGATGCGCGCCGGCCTCGATGCGCGCGAGCCACGCGCCTAGTAACCCTGCTTGAGCAGGTCCTGGACCAGGTCGCCGGCGTCAGCCTTCTTCTCCGGCGCAGGAGCGGCGGGCGCCGTCGGAGCAGGAGCAGGGGCCGTGGCAGGTGCGCCCTTGCCGAAGTCGACCTTCGGCGGCGCGGATACGGCCGCCTCGTTGGCGACAGCGAAGTTCGGCTTGACGCTGTGGCCGAAGACCATCGCAGTCAGGTTGGTCGGGAACTGGCGCACCGTGATGTTGTAGTCCTGCACGCTCTTGATGTAGCGATTGCGCGAGACGGTGATGCGGTTCTCGGTCCCTTCGAGCTGCGACTGCAGGTCGCGGAACAGCGCGTCGGACTTGAGATCCGGGTATTTCTCGACCACCAGCAGCAGCCGCGACAGCGCGTTGGAAAGCTGGCCCTGGGCCTGCTGGAATTTCTCGAACGCGGCCGGATCATTGACCAGTTCGGGCGTGGCCTTGATCGCGGACACGTTGGAACGAGCGGTGACGACCGCTTCGAGCACCTCGCGCTCCTGCGCCGCGTACCCCTTCACCGTGCTCACCAGGTTGGGGACGAGGTCGGCCCGGCGCTGGTATTGGTTCAGGACCTCGGACCAGGAGGCTTTGATGCCCTCGTCCTGCGTCTGAAGCGTGTTGTAGCCGCAGCCGGAAAGCGAAACTAGTGCAAGCCCCGCGAGAGCGGCGGCGAATTTTCTGAACATGCGTCCTCCGGACAATGACCGCGGGCCAAATGGGGCCGCGACCGGACTATGGGGTCTAAACCGAGGCGTTTCAAGAGGGACCACGCCCGGCCGGCTCGTGCGCGCGGAGCCAGTCAGACATCAGCAGCCGGCGCCATCGCGGCCAGCGTGCGGCGGGCCAGCAACAGGTCCTCCCAGGCCTTCGCCTTGTCGGCAAGGCTTCGCAGCAAATAGGCGGGGTGGTAGGTGACGATCAGCGGCCTGCCGTAATAGCGATGCACCCGCCCGCGCAGGCTCGCGATCGACGCGTCGGTGCCAAGCAGCAGCGACGCGGCGCTCTTGCCGAGCGCGATCAGCAGGCGCGGCTCGACCAGCGCGATCTGTCGCTCGAGGTAGGGCCGGCAGGCCTCGGCTTCCTGCGGCTCGGGCGCGCGATTGCCTGGGGGCCGGCACTTGAGCACGTTCGCGATGTACACGTTGGACCGGCGGTCCATGCCCAGCGAGGCGAGCATGCTGTCGAGCAGGCGTCCGGCCTGGCCGACGAAGGGCTCGCCGCGCGCGTCTTCCTCCGCGCCGGGCGCTTCGCCGATGAACATCCAGTCGGCGCGCGTGTCGCCGACGCCGGGGACGGACCGGTTGCGCGTCTTGCACAGGCCACAGGCAGTGCACGCATCGACGTCGGTCGCGAACGCGTCCCAATCGAGCAATTCGATTCGCGCTCGTCGTGCATCGACACTTTTCGGCACGCGCGCGACGCGCAGGTCAGTCGCCCGCGGCTTAGCCACCGGAACCTCGACTATTGCCTCGACCGCCCCATTGCCCGCGGCCGCGCGCCGGCGCCATGTCGGCGCGAGGTTCAGCTCGAGCAGGACTTCGTCGCGCGTCGCCATTTATTTCGCCGTCCCGGCACGCAACGAGCGGCGCATCACCAGCGCATCCTCGGCGCGTGCCGGCCCTATCGCCGGATAGTAGCTTGCGCGCCGGGCTACAAGCTCGAAGCCGGCCGACTCGTAGAGGGCGATCGCAGGCCGGTTGGATGTGCGCACTTCCAGGAACACCTGATCGGCACCGGCGCGCAACGCGTCGTCGATGAAGCGCTCCAGCAACGCGCGACCGAGTCCCTGCCGGCGAGCGTCCGGAACCACCGACAGATTGAGGATCTGGGCCTCGCCCGGCGCGCGCATCATCACGCCGAACACCACGATGCGTCCTTCGCGCTCGCCGACTTGCGCGCTGTAACCCGCCGAGAGCGCGTCGCGGAAGTTGCCCAGCGTCCAGGGCGTGGCGTGGATCTGTGCTTCGAGCGCGGCGACGTAGACGAGGTCCTCCTCGGCGAGCGGACGCCACCCGAGCTTGCGCAACGCCGCCAGCGTGTCGGGGACGGTTGCCATCACAGTTTCGCGCCGCCGGCGCGCTCGGCAGTCGTGAGAGCCACCCGGTGGCGGACGTACAGCGGCAGCGCGTGCGCGGCATCGACTCCCTGCCCGGCCGCCAGTCGCGGAAGCGCGAGTTCCACGATGCTCCGGGCCGAGGGCACCAGCGTCGCGTCCACGCCCGCCGCCGCGAGCTGCGTGACAAGCTCGGGATAAGCCGCAAAGCCTGTGCCCGCTCCGAACCACGTGCCATCGGGTGCGACGACTGCGTCGGGCTTCGCGACCGCCGGCGGAGCCAACTCGCGCCAATGCTCGCCCTCGCGTTCGTAGGCGGCGACGTAGACCTCGCGCATGCGAGCATCGAGACAGGCGAGGACCTGCGCTGCGCCGTGCACGCGATACGCGTCTTGCGCGAGCGCTTCGAGGGTTCCGACCGGAATCACCGGCCTGTCCGCGCCAAGCGCAAGTCCCTGCGCGATGCCGCAGGCGATGCGAATGCCCGTGAACGAACCCGGGCCGGCGCCAAAGGCAATTCCGTCGAGGGACGCCAGCCGCCAACCGAGCTCCGCGAGCAGCGCGTCGACCAGCGGCAGCACGCGCGACGAATGCGATTGCAGCGCGTGCTCGCGCAATTCGCGGCACCCCGCTGCGTCACCCGCGGCGACGGCCAGCCAATCGGTCGAGCATTCGATCGCAAGAACGCGCATCGGGAATCCGCGAAGGCGATCGATCGGATTCTACCGGAGCCGTCGCCGGCTGTCTTCAGGTGGCAAGGGTACAATGCGCGCGCCGTACGCCGGCCCGTTTCACCGTCGGCGCTCCGCCGAAACCGCGCATGACCCATGCCACCGTCACCATCGAGTCGCTCGACAACGAGGGCCGCGGCGTCGCGCGAGTCGAAGGCAAGACGGTGTTCGTCGAGGGTGCGCTGCCCGGCGAGCGCGTCACCATCGAGACATGGAAGCGCAAGCCGACCTTCGACCTCGCGCGCACGACTGCGGTCGTGAAGGCGAGTCCTTCGCGAACGCACCCTCGCTGCCCGCACTTCGGCGTTTGCGGCGGCTGTTCGCTGCAGCATGCCGAGCCCGCGCTGCAGGTCGCGGCCAAGCAGCGCGTGCTGGAGGAGACGCTGCAACGAATCGGCAACCTGTCCCCCGGATGCCTGCTGCCTCCAATACACGGCCCGCAGTGGGCGTACCGCCATCGCGCCCGGCTGTCGGTGCGCTACGTGCCGAAAAAGGGCGGTGTCCTGGTCGGCTTTCATGAGCGGCGGTCGAGCTACGTCGCGGACATGCGCGAGTGCCACGTGCTTCCGCGCAAGATCTCGGACCTGCTGCCGGCGCTCCGCGCGCTCGTGGAGGGATTGTCGATCCGCGATCGCGTCCCGCAGATCGAACTCGCCGTAGGCGAACGATTTGCGCCGGACCACGGCGTATACCGCGAGCCCAAGTCGCTGCACGCGCTGGTGTTGCGCACGCTCGAACCCCTCGGCGCAGACGACGAGCAGCGGCTTCGCGAATTCGCTGACAAGCATCAGGTCGACATCTGGCTGCAACCGGGCGGTCCCGCCACCGCCGCCCCCTTTCATCCGCGGGAGTCGCGGCTGGCCTACTCGCTGCCCGAGTTCGATGTCGTGGTCCCGTTCGGACCCACCGAGTTCACGCAGGTGAATGCGGAAGTCAACCGCGTGCTGGTGCGGCGCGCGATGGCGCTGCTCGACCCGCAGCCGGGCGAGCGCATTGCCGACTTTTTCTGCGGTCTGGGCAATTTCACGCTGCCGATCGCGCGCCGTGGCGCGCTCGTCGTGGGCATTGAAGGTGCCGAGTCGCTGGTCAGGCGGGCCGCGGAGAACGCGGCGGCCAACGAGCTCGGCGCGCACGTACAGTACTCGGTAGCGAACCTGTTTGCCGCGACGCGGGAAAGCATCGAAGGCTATCTGCCGCTCGACAAGGCGTTGTTCGATCCCCCCCGCGAAGGCGCGGTCGAACTCGCTCGTGCGCTGCCGCATCGTGACGACGAGCGGTCGCTGAAGCGCATCGTTTACGTTTCCTGCAATCCCGCGACGCTGGCCCGCGACGCGGCGGTCCTGGTGCACGATCGCGGCTACACGCTCGAAGCCGCCGGAGTGATCAACATGTTTCCGCACACCGCGCACGTCGAGTCGATAGCGCTGTTTTCGCGCTGAGCGCGACGGTACTCACAGAAAAAGGGCGGCCGAAGCCGCCCCACTTCAGGTGGCGCCGTCGCCGGCGCACACCCGCGTCAGTCGCGCTGGCCGGTGAAGGCGAGCAGGATGTTGAGCAGGCTCACGAACAGGTTGTAGACGTTCAAGAACAGGCTCATCGTCGCCATCACGTAGTTGGTCTCGCCGCCGTTCACGATGCGCGAGACGTCGAACAGGATGTAGGCCGAGAACAGCAGCACCGCGATCGCCGAAATCGTGACGGACAGCGCCGGCACCTGGAAGAACAGGTTGGCGAGCGAAGCGACGATCACCAGGACCAGCCCGATGAACAGGAACTTGCCCATGAAGCCGAAGTCCTTCTTCGTCACCGTGGCGTAGCCCGCCAGAGCAAAGAAGATGACCGCCGTCATGCCGCCCGCCAGTGCCACCAGCTGGCCGCCGTTCCTCAATCCCGCCGCGAAGGTCAGGATCGGGGTCAGCGCCAGGCCGGCGATGAACGTGAAGCCGAACAGCGCGGCAACGCCCCAGGCGCTGTTGCGCAGCGCCGTGACGACAAACAGCGACCCGATCATAACGCCGAACATCAGTAGCGGCGCCATGATCGGATTGGCCGCGAAGACTCGCGCGAGGTTGAACTGCATGCCGGCGAACGCCCCGGCGATGGTCGGCAGCATCGTCAGCGCGAGCAGCCAATAGGTGTTGCGCAGGACCCGGTTCTGGTCCAGCACCAGGGTGCCGCCCGCTTGCGGCAGCGGCGTACGCTGGTTCGCAATCGAAATCGGCTGGAGCTTCATCATGCTTCCTCCAAGGGGGGCACCGGAAACGGGCCCGAGTGACCGTTAGACTAGCAGAATCCTGAGGGGTTTCAACCCGGCCCCGCCAGGGGGCATAGCGGCGGAAGGCGAGTGCTAACATGCGGCCGCCAAAGCGCTTTTCAATGGGCGGCCGCCGGATTGTCGCAACAGCAGGATGGGTGGCAGAGCGGTTGAATGCACCGGACTTGAAATCCGGCGGCCGCGGCAACGTGGCCCGTGGGTTCGAATCCCACCCCATCCGCCAGTCTGGCAACCAGCAAGGTCCGGCATCGTTCGACCTTCCCCGGACTCTCCCTCTGAGAAACCCTACCCGGTTGTCCAGGAAGGGCCGCGAACGCCCGAGGGCGAGGCGGAGGTTAGCCGCAACGCCGGCAAGGGCGAAACGTGGGGAATGCTGCGAGCCATCGGCCACTTGCTGCACGCTCGGCCCATCGAGTAACCGCGCCGTCGATTGCACGACGGCCAGGCCGGGCGCCAGCCTGCCGCTGGACAGGGGATCACTCCAGTCGGAAGGGGGGAACAAACTCGTTGGTGACATCCATCACGTCAGTTCCTGGAACGAACAACGTCGCGATCCCTACCTGAAGAGGCACACAGCTATTGGCCAATTGGCCTCCTTGCCACGCTGTTACGTTCGCAACTTGGTTGACGTAGACGACTCCGGGGAGGATGGCCGGCGTTGCGGGCCGTTGCACGCGCATTGCTCGGTATTGCGTTCCACGCCAATAAAATCGTATCGGATACTGCGTTAGGTCAAAAGTCCTGACATAGGCTTGGCCGGTGCAGTCGCCAGTCGTGTAGTAGGGGTCGAAGTCGTTGTCTCGATTCCAATGTGCACCATTGGCGGAACCATCGAACGCAAATGTAAGCCGGGCGGGGCCGTGCGGTGTTCTCCAGTATGCAAATCCATTTTGGCTCGCCACTGGCCCAACCGATTTGCCGTTTGCGTCAACCCATATCGGAGCGGTTATCAGATTCGCCATGCGGTTGAGAAACGCTGCCATGGCCAAGCGGGAAACCGCGCCACCGGGGCAATACAGACCCACGGCACAACCGAGAGTCACGCCCCTATTCTTCATCCACGTCACGTTTATGCAGAAGGGATCAGCGTCGTCAACGTCCGAAAACCCTGCGCACGGTGCAGCAACCACGACGGTGGAACCAATCGTCGCGACGAGACCAAGGATAATCATCGCAGCACGCATGTTGTTTCCCCTCGGTTATGTCGTCGATGTCGGCCATGGATTGAACGATTGCAAGCCGTGTGACGCGGCGGGTCACAACGGCGGGGCAATAACCCGAGCTTACGCCCCTGACGGGTTGACACAGAATCCATGCCATTGCCACCCGTCAGGCAGTGACGCCTGCCAACGCTCACGGCGGGCATCGGTTCGTCGTCGTCCGCGCCCCTGCACCGAGCACGTCCTGGCGATGGACGCTCCCCACTAGCCGCGTGCGCTGCTACTCGATGCGGATCTTCGCGCGCTCGACCACTTCCTTCCAGCGCACTTGCTCCCGGCCGATGAATGCGGCGAAGTCTTCGGGGCTGCCGATCCCGGTCGCTGCGCTGTCGTCGGCGAAGCGCTGCGTGACGGCACTCGAGGCAAGCGCCTTGTTGATCTCGGCGTTGAGCTTCGCGACGATCTCGCGCGGCGTGCCCTTCGGCGCGATGATGCCGTACCACTGCGAGGTCTCGAAGTCCTTGTAGCCGAGTTCGGCAACCGTGGTCACGTCGGGCAGCGCGGGAACCCGCTGCGGTGTGCCCACCGCGATCGCGCGGAGCTTGCCGCTCTTGATGTGCGCCATCAGCGCGGGCAGTCCGGCTGACGAGGCATCGAGCCGCCCGCCAAGCAGGTCCTGCAGCTGCGGCCCGGTGCCGCGGTAGGGCACGTGGACCACGTCGATGCCGGCGACGAGCTTCAGGTATTCGAAGGCGAGGTGTCCCGCACTGCCGTTGCCGGCGGAGCCGTAGTTGAGCTTGCCGGGTTCCTTCTTCGCCAGTGCGACGAACTCCCGCAGGTCCTTCGCCGGCACTTCGGTCCTGACCACGAACAGGTTGGGGACGCGCGCCAGCAGCGCGACGGGCACAAAGTCGCGGTCGACGTCGTAGGGCTGGCGCGACATCGCGTACGGGTTGACAGCCAGCGTGCCGACGTGGCCGAGGATCAGCGTGTAGCCGTCGGGCGCGGCCTGCGCGACTTCGCTCATCGCAATGGTGCCGGCCCCGCCGGCCTTGTTCTCGACCACGACCGACTGCCCGAGCTGCGTCGTGAGCTGCTGCGCGACCGCGCGCGACACGATCTCCGAAGTGCCGCCGGTCGCGAACGGCACGACCAGGCGGATCGGCTTGGCCGGGTAGCCGCCCTGCGCGTGCGCGATTGCGCTGAAGGCGACCAGCGTGGCGGCCACCAGGAGTTGTTTGCGTTTCATCGGGGTCTTCCTTTGCTTGCTAGAACTGGTAGCGGCGCAGCCCGCCGTCGACGGGAATTACCGTGCCGCACACGTAGCCGGCACGCGGCGAGGCGAGGAACACGACCAGGTTCGCGAGCTCTTCGGGCTCGCCGTAGCGGCCCACGGCGATTTCGTGTTCGGACTGCCAAGCCCGGTACTCGGGCGTGTAGTTGCGGCGGATCTGGTCGCTCAGCACGCGACCCGGCGCCACGCAATTGACGGTGATGCCGTGCTTGCCGATCTCGCGCGACAGGCCCTTGGCCCACGAATGGATCGCCGCCTTGGCGCAGAACGCGCCGTTGACGCCGTCGGGCTCCGACTTGCCGGTGATGTTGATGATGCGGCCCCAGCCGTTGGCGATCATCGCCGGCAGCAGCCGGTCGGTGAGCTGGCGGTGCCGCGTGAAATTGAGCGTCAGCGCTTCGTTCCACTGCGCCTCGCCGGCGTCCTTGCCGAACTGCCGGCTGCCCCCGGCGTTGTTCACCAGGATCTCGACCTTCGCAAGATGCGCGAGCGCGCCCGCCGCAACAGCGTCGACGTAGCCGTCGTCGAGCGCGTCGTGCGCCACCACCGCGGGCGACTCGCCCTGGATCGACGCGATCTGCGCGGCAACGTCGGCGAGCGCGTCGCGCCGGCGTCCGGTGAGGGCGAGGCGCACCCCCTCCCGGGCAAGCTCGAGCGCGATGGCGCGGCCAATGCCGGCGCTGGCGCCGGTCACGAGGGCGGTGCGTCCCTTGAGTTCGAGATCCACGGGCCTGGTCCGGTCGGGCGCACGCCTGCAAGCAACGGCGTCGCGTGCAACGAGCCGGATCATAGCCCAGGCAGCGCGGTGCGCGTCAGGCGAGCGGTGCGACCTTCAGCACTTCCTCGGTGGTCGTGAGCCCCGCCGCGACCTTCATCGCGCCCGACACGCGCAGCGGCTTCATGCCGTCCTTGAACGCCTGCTCGCGAATCTTCGCGTCCTCGGCTTCGGCGTGCACCAGTTGGCGCATCGGCGGCGTCATCAGCATGATCTCGTAGAGCCCCATGCGGCCATAGTAGCCGGTCATCCGGCATTCGAGGCAGCCGACCGCGCCCATCACCTGCGCCGGCTTGTCGGCGCGAAACGGCGCCGTGATCGACTTCCACGCGTCGTCGTCGGGCGGTTCGATCGGCTTCTTGCAATGTGGGCACAGCGTGCGCACCAGCCGCTGCGCCATCACGCCCAGCAGCGTCGAATTGATGAGATAGCCGGGAACGCCGAGGTCGATCAACCGGGTGACCGCGGTCGGGGCATCATTGGTGTGCAGCGTCGATAGCACCAGATGGCCGGTGAGCGCCGCCTGGACCGCCATGTCCGCGGTGTCGCGGTCGCGGATCTCGCCGACCATGATGATGTCCGGGTCCTGCCGCAGCAGCGTCCGCACGCCGTGGGCGAAGTCCACGCCGATCTTGGTCTCGACCTGCATCTGGTTGAACGCCGGCTCGATCATTTCGATCGGGTCCTCGACCGTGCAGACGTTGACCTCCGGCGTCGCGATCTGCTTCAACGACGAGTAGAGCGTGGTGGTCTTGCCCGAGCCGGTCGGGCCGGTCACCAGGATGATGCCGTGCGGTTCCCTGATCAGCCGCTCCCAGCGCTCGCCGTCTTCGGGCGTGAAGCCGAGCTCCCCGAAGTCGCGAACCAGCACCTCGGGCGTGAAGATGCGCATCACCAGCTTCTCGCCGAACGCGGTCGGCATGGTCGAGATCCGCAGTTCGATCTCGGTCCCGTTGGGCGCCACCGTCTTGATGCGCCCATCCTGCGGCCGCCGCTTCTCGACGATCTCCATGCGCGCCAGCAGCTTGATGCGCGAGGTCATCGCGTTTTGCACCGGAATCGGGATCGCGTAGACCTGGTGCAGCACGCCGTCGATGCGGAAGCGCACCTGGCCCATGTCGCGGCGCGGCTCGATGTGGATGTCGGATGCCCGCTGCTCGAACGCGTACTGCCACAGCCAGTCGACGATGTGGACGACATGCTGGTCGTTCGCGTCGAGCGTGCCGCGCGCTCCGAGCTCGACCAACTGTTCGAAGTTGCGCGCGAGCGACAGTTCGCCCTTGGAGGATTCCTGCGCCTTTTTCATCGACCGTGCGAGCGTGAAGAACTCGCCGAGGTAACGGCGTATCTCGACCGGGTTCGCGAACACCAGCTCGACCTTGAGCTTCAGGATCTGCCCGAGTTCGTCGGCCCAGGCGCGCACGAACGGCTGCCCCGTCGCAACGGTCAGCGTGTCGCGGGACACCGCTACCGGCAGGATCCGGTAGCGCTCCGCGTAGGCGGTCGACATGGTCTGGGTGACGGCCGTGAGGTCGATGCGCAGCGGGTCGATGTGCTGGTAGCGGATCCCCAGCTTGCCCGCAAGCCATTCGACCAGCCACTCGAGCGTCATCGACGCGTGCGGCGGCTTGGCCGACTTCCACTTCTGGTCGGCGATCAGCTCCAGTGGATGCTCGAAGCGCTGGGTGCGCGAGCGCGCGACACGGTCGGCCTCGGCGGCAGGCACCAGGCCATCCATGGCCAGCAGCTTGAGGATGTCCTCGATGCGCAAGCGCCGATCCGCGGTTTCGCGCGCGGACTTGGGCTTGACGCCAGTCGCCGGGTCGGCCATGGAAACGACTTTACACGCTATTCGGGGTCGAACAGGATCGTCGGCCACGCTGTCGCGACCGGCCGCTATACTCGCGCCTTGTGCTCGGGTCGCGGTACCGCGACCGCGTACCCGGGCGGTTGCGGCCGACGAATGGCGCCGCGACGGCCTTCGCGCGGAGCCTCCTCCCGCCATGCTCTCCTTGCACCGCATCGCTTTTCTCGTCGCATTGCCACTACTCGCCACGGCCACGGCGCGTTCCGCCGATCTCGATCCGGTCGCACTGGATCGCGGCAGCGAGATCGCCTACCGCCGCGCGCTCGCGTCGGCCGCGTCGGAGCGCCGGCTCGACGCCGATGCGGCGACCGCGGTGCGTGCCCGGCGCGTGCTGAATCAGCTCGCGATCGCCGCGCCCGCGATCGATCCCGTGGCGAAGCGCTTCGCGTGGACGATCCATGTCGTGCCCGGCGCGGCACCGGATGCGCGAGCGTTTCCGGTTGGCCGCGTCCTCGTCAGCGACACCCTGTTCGCGCAAACGGCGTTCACCAACGACGAGGCCGCCGCGATCATCGCGCACGCACTAGCGCATTCGCTGCTCGGGCACGACGCGACCCGGATCGCGCGCCGCGTCGGCTCGCGGCCGGCGTCCCCCGATCCGAACCGGCAGGCGCTCGATGTCGCCGAGGCCGTGGCGGACGTGCTCGCTGCGCCGGGCTACTCGCGCGCCGAAATCGAAGCCGCCGACCGCACCAGCGTGGAGTTGCTCGCGCACGCAGGTTTCGACCCGCGCGCGGCAGGCAGCGCATGGCGGCGATTGGCCCTCGGCAACCGGGGCATCGTCGAGCGGGCCGCGATCGGCGGCGAGCGGCTCACCGCGCTTGATGCCGCGATCCGGGCCGCCGTGCCGGTCTTCGAGCGGACCCGGGCGAAGGCTGCCGCCGACGCATCGCAAGTCCGGCAGCCGCCGGTCACCGGTGCTACGAAAGCGCAATCTCCGGTCCCTCGCTAGTGGCCGGCCGCGACGTTGTCCAGTAGTTTCGTGTACATCAGGTAGGCTCCGCAGTGGCAACGTGGGAATTCGCCGGTGCCGGCATCGGCCCCTCGCGATCATCCCGTGCAGCGTAGGTCAGAAGCCACCAGCATTTCGTGCGGCAGCGAACACTACCGCCAAATTTTCTGTGCACTTGCGTGCCAATGAGCGAACCCGGGCGCGCTGTCTTGTGCGTTACCGCACGGACTGCAATGGCCTTCGCCGTTTACACTGCGACGCTCCGGTGTGTCGGGAATCGAGAATCGCCGGCCTCGTTGCTTTTCGCGCACCGAACCGTGGTGGCGGAGTTCCCACCGCAACGGCGGGGTTTATCGATGCAGTTATACCGCTGCCATGTCAGCAGGCAGTCACTGTTTGATCAAGGAGACTTGCATGGAAATGTCCAATAAAGTGCAACCGGCGACCGCCGAAACCAGTGGCACGCTCGTGCGCGCCGTTGTCGACGCCAGTGCGGGAGCGCATAACACAGTCGACAGGATGTCCGATGTCGTGCGCCCGGCCGTCGACCGCATCGCAACCAGTGCGCATCAGGCCGTCGATGGGATTGCCCGTGCTGCTACGCAGACCGCGGAATCGCTCGGCGCCAAAGGCGAAGATCTGCGCAATTCGCACGCTCGCATGACCGAGGAGTGCCGCGGCTACGTGCGGGAGAATCCGCTGGCCGCCATCGGCATCGCCCTTGCGGCCGGTTTTGTGCTGAGTCGACTGGTCAAGTCGCGCTAAGCGAGCGTTCGCCGTCTCGCCAAGAGGGGTGAGAAGGTGAACGGGTGAATGGGCGAGGCGCCGCCCATCTCACTTCCTCACTTCCTCACTTCGCCGTGGCCGCTTCCCCGGCCGGGTCCGGCACCTTGAACACTTGGCGCAGGTAGGCGACGTACGCGGGATCGTAATCCATCGTCTTCGACGGCTCGTCGCTGATCTTCGCGACCGGCTGGCCGTTGCAGCGCGTCATTTTGATCACGATCTGCAGCGGCTCGCAGCCGAGGTCGTTGGTCAGGTTGGTGCCGATGCCGAAGGCCAGCGACGAGCGGTCCTTGAAGTGGTTGAACAGGCGGATCGCGAGCGGCACGTTGAGCTGGTCCGAGAACACCATGGTCTTGGTCTTGGGGTCGATGCGCATCCGGCGGTAGTGCGCGATCAGCTTTTCGCCCCACTCGAACGGGTCGCCGGAGTCGTGGCGCACGCCGTCGAACAGCTTGCAAAAGTAAAGGTCGAAGTCCCGCAGGAACGCGTCCATGCCGGCGACGTCCGACAATGCGATCCCAAGGTCGCCGCGGTATTCCTTGGCCCACACCTCGAAGCCGAAGTGCTGCGAGTCGACCAGCCGCGGGCCGACGGCCTGGCAGGCCTGCAAATACTCGTGCGCCATCGTGCCTAGCGGCGTCAGGCCCTCGCGCATCGCCAGGTCGACGTTGCTGGTGCCCACGAATTTCGTCCCCAATCCGGCCTTGAGCGTGGCGATCACCTCCTCGTGCCACGCACGCGAGTAGCGGCGGCGCGTGCCGTAGTCGGCGATCCGAAAATCCAACTCCGTCACACCGGCAGCGAGGCCGATTTTCGCGGCGAGGCGCCGTCGGCCTTCGGTGAAATCCGGCGGCTTGGACGAGTTGCGATGGTAGACCTCGGAGACGATCGCAAGCACCGGCACTTCGAACAGGATGGTGTGCAGCCACGGCCCCTTGATGGTGATGTCGATCTCGGTCGGTGAATCGGCGCGTCTTTGGATTTGCACGAAGCGGTCGTCGAGCTGGAACAGGCCGAGCAGATCGACGAAATCGCTCTTCATGAAGCGGAAGCCGCGCAGGTAGTCGAGCTCGTGCGGCGTGAACCGGAGCGCGCACATCGCACGGATCTCCCTGCGAATCTCGTCGATGTAAGGCGTGAGGTCGACCTCCGGGTTGCGGCACTTGAACCGGTACTCGACCTGCGCGCCGGGAAAATGATGCAGCACCACCTGCATCATCGTGAACTTGTACAGGTCGGTGTCGAGCAGTGAGCGGATGATCATCGCGGGCTGCAGTGCGCCGGCAAGCGGCCGGGCTATGAGCGGGCCGCCCATGTTACTGCCAAGGCCTGCCGCCGATCGCGAACCCGGCGTCCGAATGCCGGCCGCGGCGCGTATCGCGATCCAGATCAGGGCCCGGCCGGTTCGACGCTGCCGCCGGCCAAGCCGACCATCAGCCCGTTCAGCGAGCGCACGAACGCGGCCGGGTCCGGCAGCGGCGCCCCCTCGGCGAGCAGCGCCTGGTCGTAGAGCAGGCTCGCCCAGTCGGTCAGGCGCGGATCGTCCGCGGTCAGGCGCGCGACCAGCGGGTGCGCAGGATTGAGCTCCAGCACCCGCGTCGCCTGGGGCGCGTCGTGACCGGCGGCCTTGAGAATGCGCTCCAGATGGGCCGAAGCGTCCCCCTCGCCCACCACCAGGCAGGCCGGTGAATCGGTCAATCGCGCGCTCTGGCGCACCTCGGTGACCCGGTCCCCGAGCGCTTCCTTGATCTTCGCGAGCAGTGGCGCGAGCCGGTTCGCCGCGGCCTCCTGCGCCGCCTTCTCGCCTTCGTCGGCGGTCGTGTCGAGTTCGAGCG
>JBKKAZ010000046.1:0-1454 GCA_046714435.1 Casimicrobiaceae bacterium | reverse complement strand
GGACTAGCGCACCAGCCGACTCGTTGCGCAGGTCCTCGAACATGCCGCCCTGCACGATGCCGAACAGCGCGTTCGGGTTGCCCTGGTGCGACGCCTTCGACCGCGTCGCCCAGCGCATCGACAGCTCCATCGACGCTGCGGCCTCGTCGCGGGTCGCGGGGTAGGGGGTGCACTCGTCGAACGCCATGACGATGTCGGCGTCGAGCGTGCGCTGGATCCCGATCGACAGTTCGGGGGTCAGGAACAGCCGGTCGCCGTTCACCGGCGAGGCGAAGGTCACGCCTTGCTCCTCGACCTTGCGCAGCGCGCCGAGGCTGTACACCTGAAAGCCGCCGGAGTCGGTGAGGATCGGCCGGTCCCAGCCCATGAAGCGGTGCAGGCCCGCGTGCGCCGCGATCACCTCGACGCCCGGACGCAGCCAGAGGTGGAAGGTGTTGCCGAGCACGATCTGGGCGCCGAGTTCGCGCAACTCGTTCGGCGCCATCGCCTTGACGGAGCCGTAGGTACCGACCGGCATGAAGATCGGCGTCTCGACCACGCCATGCGCCAGCGTGAGCCGGCCGCGCCGGGCGTTGCCGTCGGTGGCGAGAAGCTCGAATTTCATGGGGCCTTTCGCAACAGCATCGCGTCGCCATAGCTGAAAAAACGGTAGCGTTCGCGCACTGCATGCGCGTACGCGCGGCGAATCGCTTCAAAGCCCGCGAACGCACTCACCAGTATCAGCAGCGTCGAGCGGGGCAAGTGAAAGTTGGTCAGCAGCAGATCCACCACCCGGAACCGGTAGCCCGGCGTGATGAACAAGGCGGTTTCGGATTCGCTTGCCGCGATGGTACCGTCATCGCGACTCGCCGATTCGAGCGCACGCAGGGTGGTGGTCCCGATCGCCAGCACGCGGCCGCCGCGCGCGCGTGTTTTCGCGATCGCGTGCGCCGTTTCAGCGGGAATCCGGAACCACTCGCGGTGCATGCGATGCTGCGACAGGTCTTCGTGTGCGACTGGTTGGAACGTTCCCGCGCCCACATGCAGCGTCAGGTGCGCGCTCTCGACCCCACGCTCGGCGAGGGCCGCGATCACCGTCGCGTCGAAGTGCAGCCCGGCGGTCGGCGCGGCTACGGCGCCGGCGTGTTTCGCGTAGACGGTCTGGTAGCGCTGCGCGTCGTCAGGGCCGGCGGCGCGTTCGATGTACGGCGGCAGTGGAACCTCGCCGTAGCGTTCGAGCCAGTCGTACAGCGATCCGGTACGATGGAATCGTAGCCGGAACAGGCGCTCATCCCGTTCGAGCACCTCCGCCATTGCGCCTTCGGCAAGCTCGATCGTTCCTCCCGGTTTCGGCAAGTGGCTGGCACTGAGCTGCACCCACGCCTCGTCGTCGGCGAGGATACGCTCGACCAGCAGCTCTACGCGTCCGCCGGAGGGCTTGGTGCCGACGACCCGCGCGCGAATCACGCGGGTGT
>JBKKAZ010000045.1:0-8426 GCA_046714435.1 Casimicrobiaceae bacterium | reverse complement strand
CGAGTCTCCATCGCGGGCCCGCCATCGCGCCAGCGCGCGAACTTTTCGATCAGCCAGTGGTTGATCCACTTGGGCTGAACAATCGGCGCGATTTTCTGCCCTTCGCCTTCGCGGTGCTGCTGGCGCCAGAGATCCTGGCGCATGAACAGCTCGAGCTCGCGATGCGCGAGGATCGCGCTGCCGCGCTCACCGTCCACCCGAATGTACTCCTTGTAGAACGTGTTCAATCCGACCGGATGCGATACCGAGCCCTCGTACACGGCACGCACGCCGTTCTCGAAGTTCATGGTCACGATGCCGTCGGTGTCGCCCGCGTACTCGGCCCAGCCCGGCTTCCAGGTGGTGGCGTAGAGCGTTTCGCAGCGCCCACCGGCGAGGTCCGCGATGATGTCGAGGTGGTGGATCGCGCCCTCGATCAGCAGCGGATCGCTCATCTGGTGGCGGAACAGCGAGCTCCACGCCAGGTGCTGGCGCATGTCGCCGTGGAAGCGCATGCCGATGGCGTTGATCGGTCCCAGCACGCCGGAGCGGACCAGGTGCCGCAGCGTCGTCTTGTCCTGGTCGAAGCGGTGGCTCATCGTCACCGCCATCTTCCGCCCAGCGTTCGCAACCTTGCGCGCGATGCGAAGCGTCGCTTCCATCGTGTCGGCGATGGGCTTCTCGCAGAGGATGTCGAGCCCCTGCGCGATCGCGAGGTCGATGACCGCTTCGTGGTGCGCCGGCTGCACAACCACGGTGCAGAAATCCGCGGGGACTTCGGCGAACGCGCGCGCGGCGTCCGCGTAGCAGCGCTCTGCCGGCATGCCGAGCGTTCGCTGGCCAAAGCCAAGCGCCTCGGGGTCCGTGTCGACCAGCGCCGCCACCTCGATGGTCCCGTCGGCGACGTTGGTCTTCAGGAACTCGCTGCACCAGCGGCGCCCGAAAACGCCGATGCCGACATGGATGACCCGCTGCGCCATGGTCGACGGTGACTCCCCCGCGGAATGATTCAGAGCACCGGCACCGTGGCGCGGAACGCGTCGCGCTGCGAGATGCGCTCGTACCACGCCTTCGCCCGCGGCCACTTCGCGAGGCCCGCCGCCTCATCGACCCTCAGCGGCACGTAGCCCAGTACGCAGGCCGCCGCGATCTGGCCCAGGTCCAGCGAATCGCCGAGCGCGTCGAAGTGACCCTCGAGATGATCGAGCCCCGCATGCACCTTGCGAAGCTGCCAGTCGATCCATTGCTGCGACTGCTGTTCCGGCGGCCGGACGCGCTCATGGCGGATCATGATCGCGGCATCGAGGATGCCGTCGGCGAGCGCCATCCGCATCATCACTTCCCAGCGGCGCGGCCCGGACGCGGGCATCAGCCGATGCCCGCCGAACTCCGCATCCAGGTACTCGCAGATCACTGGCGAGTCGTAGAGCACGGCGCCGCTGTCGGTGATCAGCGTCGGGATCTTGCCGAGCGGATTGAAGGGCGCGATCCGTTCGGGCTCCTCGCGCGTATTCACCTTGGTGAGCCGAATCCGGTCGGCGATGCCGAGTTCGTGCGCGACGACCGTAACCTTGCGTACGTAAGGCGAGAGCGGGCTGAATTTCAGTTCCATGGCGGGCGCAAGTGGAGTAAGCGTGGGCCTTGCAATCGCGCAAGGGTTGCCGCAAAGCTAGCACCGGCGGTGCGGCCGCGGCTTGCAGGTCCGCGAGAACCAACTTTACGCTCCATGCAACGGCGGGCTCGACCCCGCCCTCGACGGCACGCGAGAGTCCCCTGCGGCGCCGCATTGGCCCCGGGCCCATTGCATCACGCGCAAAGCTGGTCTGCGGCCGCCGAGGGTTTCCGTGCGTGGAGGCGCGGCGTATAACTTGGGCCGTTTTCCTGCGCGAAGGAACCCCTGTGACAACCGGGCGTTACACCAGCGACCTCACCGAGGGCGACGTTCTCGGCCCCGTCGAGTACACGATGAGCCGCTTCATCGCGCGCGAGTACGGCCACGCGAACGAGCTGCACCAGCCGTGCTTCCAGGGGCTCGAAGGCGCGATCGCGCCGCCGACGCTGGTCCACATCGACAAGCTGCGGCTCTACAAGCTCGCCTGCCCGGGAGGCGCCGGTCCGAGCGCGCGCATCCACTACGAGTTCGACGCGACGATCCATGCGCCCGTGCCGGTCGGCACGCGCGTGCGCAGCCTCGGCAAGGTCGTCAACCGCCATGTCAAGAAAGGCCGCGAGTACGTGGTGACCAACATCGAGATGCGTGCGGCCGACGACGACAGGCTGCTTATCAGCTACCGGGACACGGTGATCCTCACCTTTCGGGCACAGGCCGCCGATGCCGCGAAGGCGAGCGCATGAGCACGGTTGGTGTGGTTCGCAGTGTCGGGGACGAGTTCCGCACCGCACCGCGTCCGATGACGCGCGAGCGCATGCGCTGGTACGTCGACATCCAGGAAACGGTGCAGGCCGACACCGGCCACATCGTCACCCAACCGCCGACGATCCACGACGACGATGCCTACGCGAAGAAGAACGGGCTGCTCGGCATCATCGCCGACGGCATGATCTCGACCAATTGGATCCTCGGCCTCATGGTGGACACCTTCGGGCCGGAAGCGGCCGGCAAAGGGCGGCTTCGCACCAAGTACATCGCGCCCGTCTACGAGGACCAGGTGATCATCGCTTGCGGCCGGATTCGAAGCGCGGTCCGTGAGCCCGGCGGCACCGTCTACGAACTCGACGTCTGGTGCGAGGACGCAAGCGGGCTCAAGGTGACGGTCGGCGAAGCGGTCGTCCATTCGTCGTCGCGCTAGCAGCGCGCGCCGGTACGCGACATGTGGACCGTGCTCAACGGCATCCGGGTGCTGGACCTGTCGCGCGTGTTCGCCGGGCCGGCGGCGACGCAGATCCTCGGCGACCTCGGTGCCGACGTGATCAAGGTCGAAGAGCCGGGACGCGGCGACGAGGCGCGTCACTTCGGCATTACGCGCGAGATGCAGGACCGCCACAGCGCAGGCGGCCCGTCATTCCTGGCGCTGAACCGCAACAAGCGCAGCATCGCGATCGACCTCGCGTCGAAGTCCGGGCAGCGCGCGGTCCTGCGCATGGCGAAGGGCTGCGATGTCGTCGTGCACAATTTCCGGCCGGGCGCGATGAAGAAATTCGGGCTCGCCTACGACGACCTTCGCGCCGTGCGCCCCGACCTGATTTTCTGCGAGTTCTACTCGTACGGGCCGACCGGCCCGCTCTCGCATATCGGAGCGAACGATCTCGCGCTGCAGGCGCACAGCGGCATGATGAGCATCACCGGCGAACCCGACCGGCCGCCGGTGCGCTGCGGCACATCGGTTGTGGATCTGCACGCAAGCCTCGCGCTCGTCACCGCGATTCTCGCGGCGCTGTTCCATCGGCAGCGCACCGGTGAAGGCCAGGCGGTGGAGACGTCACTGCTGCGAAGCTCCGCGCACCTGATGAACTATTTCTACGGTGAGTACTGGGCGCTGGGGGTCGTGCGCGGGCGGATGGGCACGGCGAATCACCTGTCCGTTCCCAACCAGGTATTTCCGGCCGCGGATGGCGGCGTGGTCATCATCGCGCCGTCCGACGATATGTGGAAGCGCACCGCGGAGGCGCTGGACCCCGGCCTCGATCGTCCTGAATGGCGAACCAGCATCGACCGGCAGCGCCACCGCGACGAAATCATTGCGGCGATCAGTGAGATCACGCGTACGATGGCTGGCGACGAGTTGCTGGAGCGCCTCGGGAATGCGCGGGTCAACGTGGCCAAGGTCAACGACATCGGCGAAGCGGCCGACCACCCGCAACTCGCGGCCATCGGCGGCGTCATCGAGCTGCCGCTCGACGGGCGCACGATGAAAGCGACCGCGTCGCCGTTCTCGCTCTCGGGCGCACCCACCGCGCCTGATCGTCCGCCGCCCAACCTGGGCGCCGACACCGACCGGATCCTTGCGGATCTCGGCTTCTCGCCCGCGGAGATCGAAGCGCTCGGGGACCAAGGCGCGTTCGGCGCGCCGGCTTCGCGCGAAGCTCACTGATCATGCTCCGCTGCACGATTCTCGACGACTACCAGCAGGTCGCGCTCGCCTGCGCGGACTGGAGCGGGCTTGGCAAGGAGGTCGGCGTCGAGGCGATCATTGAGCCCATCGCCGACCGCGACCGGCTGGCCGAGCGCCTGGCAGCGGTCGATATCGTCGTCGCGATGCGCGAGCGGACACGGTTCGATCGCGGACTGTTCGAGCGCCTTCCGGCGCTCCGGTTGCTGGTGACGACCGGGATGCGCAACGCTTCGATCGATCTCGTCGCGGCGAACGAGCGCGGCATCACCGTCTGCGGAACGGGCAGCCATCCGGGCCCCGCGGCTGAGCTGACCTGGGCGCTGATCCTGTCGCTCGCGCGTGAGATTCCGCGTGAAGCGGAAGCTGTCCGCCGGGGCGGCTGGCAGACCACGCTCGGCCGCAGCATGCACGGCACGACGCTTGGCATCGTCGGGGTCGGTAAGATCGGCACGCAGATGGCGAGCGTGGGCCGTGCGTTCGGCATGAACGTCATCGGCTGGAGCCGCAGCCTGACGCCGGAGCGGGCCGCCTCGCTTGGCATCGGGCGCTGCGCGACGCTGGACGCCCTGCTGCGTGCTGCCGACATCGTGACCGTGCACCTGACGCTGGCACCCGAGACACGCGGGTTGATCGGCGCAAACGAACTCGCCGCGATGAAGCGCGATGCGCTGCTGATCAACACGTCGCGCGGCCCGATCATCGACGAGCGCGCGCTGCTCGCGGCGCTGGACCAACGCCGGATCGCAGGTGCCGCGCTCGACGTCTACGATCGCGAGCCGCTGCCGCCGGACCACCCACTGCGGACGCACCCCAAAGTGCTCGCAACGCCACACCTGGGCTATGTGACCCGCGAGAACTATGCGGCGTTCTACGGCGATGCGGTGGACGACATCCGCCACTGGCTCGCCGGCACGCCGGTGCGGTTACTATCGAAGGCGCACGCATGAACAGGATCGACCTCGATGGCCGGTTCGCCGTGATCACCGGGGGATCCGGCGGCATCGGCATGGCCACGGCCCAACGCATGCTCGCGTCGGGTGCGCGGGTCGCGCTCTGGGATCGCGAACAGGGCGCGCTCGACCAGGCGCGCACGCGCGTCCCCGAGCTCGCGTGCCATGTCGTCGACGTGACCGACGAGAGCTCGGTCGAAAAGGCCACCGCGGACACCATGGCGCGGTTCGGCCGCATCGACATCCTCGTCAACGCGGCGGGCGTTACCGCGCCGAGGACCACCGTCCTCGAAACGGAGCTCGACAGCTGGCGGCGCATCGTCGACATCAATCTGACCGGCACGTTTCTCACCAGCCGCGCCGTCGGCAAGCACATGGTCGCCGCGGACTACGGCCGGATCGTGAATCTCGGGTCGGTGGCGGGCAAGGAAGGCAACCCATTCAGCGCCGCCTATTCGGCGTCCAAGGCCGCCGTGCATTCGCTCACCAAGTCGCTCGCGAAGGAGCTCGCGAAGACCGGTGTGCGCGTCAACTGCGTGGCCCCGGCGATCATCGCGACCAAGAACCTCTATTACGACCAGCCGGAGGAAATGCGCAAGGTCTGGGTGTCTCGCGTACCGATGGGAAGGCCCGGCACGCCGGAGGAAGTCGCCGCGATGATCGCGTGGCTTGCCTCCGAGGACTGCTCGTTCACGACCGGCGCTGCGTTCGATCTATCCGGCGGCCGCGCGACGTACTGACCGATGGAGCGTCCTGATTCGACCGCGCGCGTCGCGCGTCCCGCGTTACCCGCCACGATGCGCTTCGTCGACGCCGATCGCGCGGGCGGGCCGGAAGTGCTCGAGCTCGCGAGCGGACCCTTGCCGGACCTGCGTGAGTCCGACGTGCTGATCCGCGTGCTCGCCGCGGGCGTGAATCGTGTCGACTGTCAGCAGCGCAGCGGGACCTATGCGCCTCCGCCGAGCGCCAGCCGCGTGCTGGGCGTCGAGGTCGCCGGAGAGATCGTCGCGACGGGAACCTCGGTGGAATCGCTTCAGGTCGGTGACAGCGTCTGCGCCCTGGTGGAAAGCGGCGGCTACGCCGAGTACTGCGCCGCGCCCGCGCGGCAGTGCCTGCCGTGGCCGGCCGGCTACGACGCGATCCAGGCCGCCGCGTTGCCCGAGACCTATTTCACCGTCTGGGCGAACCTGTTCGCCACCGCGTGCCTCAAGAACGGCGAGACGCTGCTGGTCCACGGCGGCACCAGCGGCATCGGGACCACGGCGATTCAGCTCGCGCGGGCGTTTGGCGCACGGGTGTTCGCGACCGCAGGCAGCGAGGCGAAATGCGCGGCCTGCGTCGGCCTGGGCGCCGAAGCCGCGATCGACTACAAGCAGCAGGACTTCGTCGCGCGCGTCCGCGAGCTGACGCAAGGGCGCGGCGTGGACGTCGTGCTGGATATCGTCGGCGGGCCTTATGCGTCGCGCAATCTCGCCTGCCTGGCGTTGAAAGGGCGCCTGGTGATGATCGCCTTCATCGGAGGTGCCACGGCCGACGCATTCGATTTCAGGCGGCTGCTGGTGAAACATCTCACCATCACCGGATCGACGTTGCGTCCGCGCAGCGTCGAGCAAAAGGGCGAACTCGCCGACGAGCTGCGGACCAACGTGTGGCCGCTGCTCGATGCCGGCCGTTGTGCGCCGGTGATCGACAGCACCTTCCCGTTGGCCGACGCCAGCCTGGCCCACGCCCGCATGGAGTCGAGCGTGCACATCGGCAAGATCGTCCTGACGGTCGCATGATCTCGGGCACGGGACCGGGAAAGCACTAAGGCGATGGCCAAGCCGCTGGCAGGCTATCGCGTCGTCGACCACGGCGAGTTCATCACCGCGCCCTATACCGCGATGCTGCTCGGTGACCTCGGCGCCGAGGTGATCAAGGTCGAGCGGCCAGGCGGTGATCGCTTCCGCAGCTTCGAGCGAGGGCTGTACGGTCCGCAGTTCCAGGCCTTCAACCGCAACAAGCAGAGCATCGTGCTCGATTTCGAGCGCGAGGCGGATCGCGACACGATGCGCGCGCTGGTCCAATCGGCGGACGTCTACCTGCAGAACTTCCGGCCCGGCGTCGCGGAGCGCATGGGCTTCGGACCGGACGACGTGCGAACGCTGAACCCGCGCGTCGTCTACTGCTCGATCAGCGGCTTCGGACCCGACGGCCCGTATGCCGCACGGCCTGCGTACGACACGGTGGGCCAGGCGCTCTCCGGGTTCCTCAGCATGTTCGTAGCACCCGAATCGCCACGGATCGTCGGCCCGGCGACCGCGGACTCGGTGACCGGGCTCTACGCGGCCTGCGGCATCCTGGCTGCGCTGCTCGAGCGCGGGCGAACGGGGCGCGGCCGGACAGTCCACGTTCCAATGGTCGCGGCGATGGCCCATTTTTCGATCGAGCAGTACCACCGCTACTTCGTCACCGGCGAGGTTCCCGGCCCGTCGGACCGCGGCCGCGTGTCGCTGTCGTTCGCGCTGCGTTGCTCGGACGGACGCCTGATCGCGATCCACCTGTCATCACCGGAAAAGTTCTGGGCCGGCTTCCTCGCCGCGATCGAAAGCCCGGCGCTCGCGAGCGATCCGCGCTTTGCGGGAAGGATGGACCGCGTGCGCCATCACGAGGAACTCGAGGCGCTGTTGCGGCCGGTGTTCGCCATGCGACCCCGCGACGAGTGGCTGCGGCGGCTCGCGGCGGCCGATGTGCCGCACGCTCCGATCCTCGGGCTCGACGAGGCCCTCGAGGATCCGCAGATGCGTCATCTGTCGCTCGAGCGTACGCTCGAGCACCCCGTCGAGGGCAGGGTTCGCACGCTGCGCTCGCCGATTTTCCTCGACGGCGAGCGCGACGACGCGGACATGACCGCGCCGCCCGCGCTCGACGAGCATGGTCCCGCGCTTCGCGCGAGACTCGCTAGGCAGAAGCCCTGAACTGGAGAAATCGATGGCGCTGCAGCATCTGAAACTGGATATCAACGAATATGTGGCGACACTCACGCTCGACCGGCCGCCGGTCAACGCGCTCGGTCGCTCGATCCGCGAGGAGCTGCTCGCGACCTTCGACGAGTTGCACGATCGCGAGGACGTGCGTGCGGTCGTGCTGACCGCGAGCGGGCGAACATTCTGCGCCGGCGCGGACATCAAGGAGCGCACCCAGCTCACTGGCAGGCCGGGCGAATACCGCGAACTCAATCGGCTGGTCCGCGAGGTATTTCACGCCGTCATGCAGTGCTCGAAACCGGTCATCGCTGCGGTCAACGGCCCCGCGCTAGGCGCCGGATTCGCGATCGTCCTGTGCTGCGATATCCTGCTCGCCAGCGAGACGGCCGTGTTCGGCATGCCGGAGGTGGATGTCGGCCTCGCCGGCGGCGTGAAGTTCCTGCAACGCCATTTCACGC
>JBKKAZ010000044.1:0-6039 GCA_046714435.1 Casimicrobiaceae bacterium | reverse complement strand
CCTTGCGCGCCCCGAGGTCCAGCACCGGCTGCTTGCTCCTGATCCGCCCCGTGAACCGCGGCGACACGCTCTTCACCTCCAACACCAGGTCGTCAGGGGACAGCCCGAACATCTTTTTCAGCCCGCCGACGAGGACATAGTTCGTGTCGACCTGATTCCTGGCATCGAGCGCGACCGAGAACGTGAGCCCGGAGAGGCCGCCGTCCGCGTGGATCGTGCTCCACGCTTGCATGAAGGTCGCCGGCCGGTAGCGTTCACCGGCCCCCATGCGCGTGTACTCCGCGAACGATTTCGGGTTGGCGGGCTTGTCCGAAAGCAGCACGCTCACCTGTCCCCCCGTCCCGCCAGGGTAGGAGAAGGCCGACGCCGAGTTGAGCTTGACCGTCGTCGTGTCCACGGTAAGCGTTCCGGTCACGGACGCTGGCGTCTGGGCTGCGAGGCTGGTGGTGACGAGAAAGGCGAGGCTGGCAGTTACGCGAAGGGCGAGGTTGACTGCGCGCATACGAGGACTCCTTGAAGGGGACAGGGCAACTCATCCTAGCACCATGCGCGCCGGGACCCGCGTCGCGGAGCCGCTGAATGATGGTGGCTGCGTCGTCTGGCCAGACCCGAGACACTCGACGTCATTGCGTTGGCCCGGAACGACTGGTGTTCGCGTTCGTCGGCCCTGGTTTCCGGTGGATGGTGGGTATCGGCGAGCGCGGCGCCATCGATCCGCTGCTCGTCGACGCCGTGCTCGTGGTCGCAGCGCGGAGCGGGGATGCGGCGGTGACCTTCGCGACTAGCCGCGCTGCGCGGCCTCGAGCATTTCACGCGTCGCGCGGAGCCCCGACTCCAGCGAGCCCTGCATCCACGAGTGGTTGAGCGATGCGTGCTCGCCGGCGAAGTGGATGCGGCCTTCGGGCGCGACGATCGCCGCCTGCAGCGCAGTGTGCTGCCCGGGCTGGAACAACGTGAAGGCGCCGCCCGACCACGGATGGTTGTCCCAGCTCCAGCTCGCGGTGTGGCGGACCATCCCGGGGGTGTCAATTTGCGGATGGATGCGCGCGAGGTGACGAAGCACCGTCGTCGCGCGTTCGCCGTGTGGCAGGCTCGCGAGGCGCCGTGCCGGCTGTCCCCAGGTGTAGGACGCCAGCATCACGCCCGGGCCACGCGACACACGCGCGTCTTTCGCCTGCGCGTTGTCGGATGGGTAGTAGGTCGAGACGATCGGCAAATCGGAGAAAGTCCCGCCGCCGTAGATGCCATCGTCGCTCTCCCAGAACCGCCGCTGGGTGATCGCCAGCACCTTGGTGGACGAGTCGTAGCTCAGCGTGCGGATCGCACGCCATTTCAGCCCGGAGAAGTCCGGCTGCACGTCGATGCGCGACAGGACCGGGCAGGGCAGCGTGCACAGCACGAAGTCGCCCTCGGCGCGGCGCTCGACGCCGCCTTCGCGATACACGGCTGCGGCGCGCCCGCGCGCGCTGTCCTGGGTCAGGCGGAACACGACGCAGCCCAGCTTGGGCTTGGCGCGAAGCCGCGCCGCGAACGCCGCGGTGAACCGGTCGGTGCCGCCGACGATTTCGTCGAAACCCTGCGTCCAGACTTCGGTCAGCTCCTCGCGCAGCGACTCGGTGGCCGCGAACGGCAGCAGCGACTCGGAGCCGCTGGTGACCATGATGAACTCGATGGCCTCGTCGGAGAGCCCGGCGGAGCGGCACAACTCGAGCAGCGATTGCTGGTCGAGTGCCTTGAACTTCGCCGTCGCCGGCGCGTCGGCGAGGAGATCCCGCTTCTCGGCGTCGGTGAGGGCGCCCAGGGTCTTGCCGATCGCGGCGCCCCAGAAATCGTCGGAGGTCTGCGACTTCTCGTCGTCGCGCAGTCGAAACAGCGGCATCAACTCCTTCGCGTCGGCGACGCGGACCCGCTTGCCGCGCGCGTACAGGTACGCCTGCGGATTCGAGTACACGAACTTCGACAGAGGCAGTCCGAACTCGCGGAGGTACTTTCGGGTGATTTCGTGCCGCGTCGGCACCCGCATCGCGCCGGCCTCGCCGTGCAGGCCGCCCTCGAAGCGCAGCGTCCGCACGCGACCGCCGACGTGCCGGCGGTCGGCCTCGAGGATGGTCACGCGATGGCCGCGCTGTTCCAGTTCAAAGGCCGACACCAGACCGGCAAGGCCGGCGCCGACGATCACCACGTCGAGCGGAAGGCGCGGATTCGGGGTCTGCGCGAGCAGGTCGAGCGGCGTGGTGGCCGCAAAGCCCCCTGCCAGCGCGACCAGGCGGCGCACGAACTCGCGGCGCGACAGCGCGCCCGGCCCGCTCGCAAGGACCGCGTCCAGCCCCTTCGCCATTCCTGCGTCAGCCCTCGTACTTGAACGAGAGCTGGATCCGCGCGCGGTACGCGACCGCCTTGCCGCCTTCGACCTTCATGTCGAGCTTCACGACTTCCGCGATGCGCAGGTCGCGCAGTGACTTGCTGGCCGCGGCCACGGCCCTCTTGGCGGCGTCCTCCCACGATACGGTGCTGGTACCGATCACCTCGGTCACGCGATACACGCCTTCGACCGCGTTCTTCTTCGCCATGGTTCCCCTCCGATTGAGTTGGTCGCCCCGGATCCGGTAAGGCGCCGGGGACGGGAAAATCATACGCCGGGGCCGGCGGTTTCTTCCAATTGATTCCAGTCGCGCACCGGCTGGCAAGGCGTTCCGGCGTGCACCAAGTTGCGCGTCCCGGTGCAATCGGCGAGGATTCATTACCGGCTGGTGTTCGACAACGACAATGCGGACTCGGGGCACTAGCCCGGCACGCCCACCGTTCCGCCGGACGCTTGCGAAGCCTTTCCATGAGCAACCCCTCGCCGCCCTCGTTCGAATCCGTTTTCCCGAACCTCGTCAACCTAGGGTTCGTCTGCATTCTGGCCGGGTTCGGGGCGCAAGTCGCGGTGGCCGCCATGCAGTTGGTCGTGCCTACCGAGACCACGGAGGCGAAGCAGTTGTTCCGGATCGCGACCGCCGTTGCCGGCATGGCGGTCGGGGCAACGGCCGCATGGGTCGCGGCGCGCAGGCAGATTGCCCGCGGCGAGTTGAGGCGGTCGGCGTCCCCGTGGGCAATCGCCGCCTGCGTGGCGGCCGCCTTCTTGCTGGGAGCGTTGGCCGGACCATGGCTCCACCCGTACAGCAATCCGCGCAAGACCGCCGAGGGTGCAGTCACCACCACCGTGACGGCCATCCTCATTCCGTTCGCGCTTTGGTGGGGCCTGCGCCTGCGCCGCAAGGGTGTCGTTGACGCAGCGATGCCCGCCGGGGCGCTTGTCTCCGACCCGCGTTTCGCTGTCGATCCGACGCAATTCGCAAGCCCTGCGGCAGCCGCACCGCTGTCGAGTGAACAGCGCGACATGGTCGTGCGTACGCTGGCCGGCCTCGATGCGACCGCTGCGCAGTTCGCTCGCCTGCGTTCGGACGCCGATGTTCGCACACAGCGCGAGCATGCCAATGCCGTCATTGCAGCCAGCAATGCCTGTGCGTCGGAGTATGAGCCGTTGCTCCCGGACGAGGTCGTCGCCAAGCTTTACGAGAGTGGCGCACGCACGGGGGCGCGCGCGCCGCTGCCGCTCGGTCATCCCGTTCTCGGCGGCCTCGCCGCGGCCTGTGCCGGCTATTCGGAAGCGGCGCGCGTCCTGTCGATCGCGTGCGAGGACCCGGCGCGTGGCCGCGAGTATGCGCGCATGACCGCAGCCAAGCTGGGCACGGTCGGGGACGATCCCGTCCAGGTCGCCGATGCCGCCGCGCGCGAGGCGCGCCGGCAGCGCAACCTTGCCGCCGATGCCGCCGGCCTTCCACAACGTTACTGAGCGCCGGGCGACTCCCGGTTGGACGGTTTCACGCCAGCCAGGCGGGGCTCACGAATGGAATCGCTACAATCCCCGGCGTGCGCACTCCACCGGTAACGGCCCTCGACGCGCGCTGGCGGTTCTGTGTCGCGCCGATGATGGATCGGTGCGATTCACGCTCAACATCAATCAGTTGCGAAGCGGCGTGTGCAAATCGTGTGCACGCACGCACTTGCTGTACGGCGCGCCAGTGCGCTGGAATGCGGTGGCGGGCCAATGCATGCACGATGATCGTCGCGTGAAAGCTGACGCTCATCACACTCCCGGACGTCGGCATTTCGATGTAGCACAATTGTGCTACAATACATCTCTTTACATGGAGCTTCGCGATGTCCACAACCACCATTCGCCTGCCGCAGGATCTCAAGGAGCGTATCGCGCGCGCAGCAGAGCGGGCTGGAACCACCGCGCACAGTTTCATTCTGGAAGCGATCGCCGAGAAGGCTGAACAGGAAGAGCGCCGGGGGGAGTTCCAGAATACGGCCGAGCGGCGGTACGCTAAGATTGTCGCCTCTGGCAAGACAGTGCCGTGGAATGAGATGCGTCGCTATCTTGAGCGTCGGCTCACCAGCAACAAGATTGCTCGACCGAAGCCGCGAACGCTTACGCGCTAGTCATGTCGCGCATCGAGCTCGCACCAGAGGTCGGGGACGATCTCGATCGCATCCTGGAACATCTCTTTCAGCATCAGGGAGCGGACGCGCCATCACGTATTGAAGACATCATTAGGGCAATCGATGTGCTGGAACGCAATCCGCTGATCGGTCGGCCTGCCCGAGGGGACCTTAGAGAACTTGTGATCGGGCGCCGTGCACGCGGTTATGTCGCGCTGTATCGATACGTTGCAGAACTTGATACGGTGTTTGTGCTCGCCATCCGCGGTCAGAAGGAGGCGGGTTACACAAGAACGTAGGCTTGAGAGGAAAGGCGATGACCGAGTCGACTGACGCTCATCGGCCTATTCTGTTGAAAAACTACCTCTTCGGACCTCCTCAAGAAATTCCAGGCCCGCAGAGGCGTCGCTCGTTTTCGGACGTGGGGGACCATGCAGGCTTCGGGTGCGCGCAACTAAGCGCCTTCTAACAAAGGCACTGTCGATTCGCGGAGTGAATCGTCGACCGCAATGGCTTCTCGCGAGAGTTCGCTGTGAATGCAATTTGGGGTTTGTCAACAGGATAGGCCACAACCGGTCATTCGGGTAGCCCTTTCGAATCCCGCCACAAGAACGGGGTCCAAGACGAACGGCGCTGACGATCGGTGCGATTCGGGCTACAGGCGTATGCTTGCTAGTATCACAATTTTTCACCGTGCTCGATTGGCAATTCCGCCGGTTGGGTCCCGAACGGAAGGAGTTTGATATGAACTGGGATATCGTTGGAGGCAACTGGACGCAGTTCAGGGACCCGGTGAATGCAATGTGGAGCAAGCTCACACACGATCACCCCGAAATGATGGTCGGCAAGCGCGTCGAGTTGGTCGCAAAGATCCAGGAGGCGTCACCCGAAACAGAATGCAAGATGAAAGTAGAAATCCCGCCCCGCAGGCTTGTGCTGCGCGGAGCACTGGTGCTTGGTTGTAGCCCTTGGGTGCCGATCGCACTTGTTGGCTGTGATTCAAAGAAGGACGCGAGCTCAAGCAGCGCCGCCCCGGCCGGCTCTTCAGCCACTAGCGCAGGTTCTACCGCCCCGGTGGCGACCAGCAAAGTGCCACCGGCAAGCGTGCAGTACCAGGCCCAGCCGAAGGGCGAGCAGAAGTGTGGCGGCTGCCTGAATTTCGTCGCCGAGTCGAGTACCTGCAAGTTGGTCGCTGGCCAGGTCAGCGCCGAGGGCTGGTGCAGCCTGTGGGTCAAGAAGGCTTGAGTCGTTCCTTCATCAGCGCACGAGAAGTCATGAACAATGTCTCACGCTTCCCGATAACCGCGTCAAGGCCATCCCCGAATCTGCCCTCGGTACGCCGCGCCTCGGCGACCCCTCACGCGGACCGTCGGCCGTTCTCGTCACTCTTCTTCAAAGGACCGCACCATGTCAGACAACATTACTTCCATCCTGAATGACCTCGTCGAAACTTCTAAAGATGGCGAAAAAGGTTTTCGCACTGCGGCAAAGGACACCAAGAACGCCGAGTTGCAAGCGGTGTTTCTGCGACGCGCCCAGGACTGCGCC
>JBKKAZ010000043.1:0-27357 GCA_046714435.1 Casimicrobiaceae bacterium | reverse complement strand
CCGCGGATTGCGGAGCGCTGGTTTTCGATGCCCCAGTTCCTCTATCTGTCGCAGATACCACTGGCCACGGCGATCGTTACCTACGGCTGCTGGTACGGGCTCAGCAAGGAACGGGACTTGCTGCCCTTCGTGTGCGCGGTGCTGCTGTTCCTGCTCGCGTTCGCGGGCCTGGTCGTCTCCAACGTGCCCTACCTGGTGCCGCCGACGATCACGGTGTGGGACGCCGCCGCCGATCCCAAGTCGCAGAAGTTCATGCTGGTGGGCGTGCTGATCCTGCTGCCGGTCATCCTTGCCTACACGGGGTTCAACTACTGGGTGTTTCGCGGCAAGGTGCGCGCGGGCGAGGGTTACCACTAGAACGCCGATGCAAGTGGCGTCCGCGAGTTCGGTGGGTGACGGGATTGCTTCATTGCACCTTTTGCATCGGATTTGAATTCAGGCGGTCGCCTAGGGAGCGGCCCGTCGGCGCCCGCCGGCAACGACACCAAACAACGCGCATCATGCGCGGCGCTTTGCACGTCCAGCCATTCTGCACCACGCTGTCGGGCGCCAGGGCGGGCGCTGGTGGTCAGTGAACTGAGAAGCCGGCGGCGCGCAGCCGATCATGCAGCGCTCGAACGTGTTCATGGCCCGTCGTTTCGACGACACAGACCACCCGCACCTCGGACAGGTTCGGCCCCGAGAACGCGCGATCGTGCGCGAGCTCGTGGATCGACGCACCGGCCTCCGCGATGACCGCGGTGAGCCGCGCGAGGCCTCCGGGCCGGTCCAGCACGGACACCGTGAAGCGCGCGAAGCGACCGTCGGCGACCAGTCCGACATCGAGCACGCGGCCGAGCATGCTGGTGTCGATGTTGCCGCCGCACAGCGTCAGCACCACGGTGCGCCCCTTCAGGCCGTCGAGCTTGCCGGCGATGAACGCGGCGAGCGGCGCCGCACCAGCGCCCTCGACCACGCTTTTCTCGAGCTCGATCAGGCGCAGGATGGCCAGCGCGATCGAGGCTTCGTCGACGCATACCACCTCGTCCACGACGCGGCTGGCGATCTCCATCGATCGCTCGCCGATGCAAGCGACAGCAAGACCGTCGGCGAGCGTCGGCTGCAGGGTGACGGGCACCGGGCGGCGTGCGGCCAGCGCCGCCGTGAGGCTCGCGGCGTGCTCGGGCTCAACGCCGATGACACGGACTCGGGGCGCTAGGGCCTTGACCACGGTCCCGATGCCCGAGATCAGGCCCGCACCGCCGACCGGAACCACGATCGCGTCCACCGCAGGCGTCTGCTCGAGGATCTCGAGGCCCATCGTGCCCTGGCCCGCGATCACGTCGTCGTTGTCGAACGGATGTATGAAGGTGAGGCCTTGCGCCGCGGCGAGTTCCACGGCGCGCGCCCACGCCGACGTCAGGTCGTCGCCCTCCAGCACGACCGTGGCGCCGAGCTGGCGGCAGTTCGTCGACTTGATCAGTGGCGCGTAACGGGGCATCACCACGGTGACCGGAATTCCGAGCAGGCCGCCGTGGTAGGCGATGCCGAGCGCATGATTGCCGGCCGACGCCGCAATCACGCCCTGCGCGCGCTGCTCGGGCTCGAGGCGCAGCAACGCGTTGCGCGCGCCGCGTTCCTTGAAGCTGCCCGTTCGCTGCAGGTAGTCGAGCTTGCACCAGATCCTGGCGCCCGTGAGCTGCGACAGCGGAATCGACTCCACGCAGGGCGACTCGTAGATTCCGCCGCGGATGCGTTCGCGCGCGGCGACGATGTCGTCGAGCGTGATCATGCGCGGCGCCCGCAGTGCGGCCGTTCACGGAAGCTTCGCTCGATGCCGGCCATCTCAGAACGGCAGCGCCACGCCAGGCTTTACCGCCGTTAGCACGCGACGGAAGTCAAGCTGGATTCTCGCGAGCGCCCTTTCGTCGTCGGCCTCGAAGCGCAGCACGATCACAGGCGTCGTGTTCGAGGCGCGCGCGAGTCCGAAGCCGTCGGGATATTCGACGCGCACGCCGTCGATCTTGATGACTTCCGACGCGCCGGGGAACTCCGCGGTCCGCTGCAGTTGCGCGATCAGGCTGTGCTGCTCGCCTTCTGCGCAGTCGAGCATCAGCTCCGGCGTGGACAGCGCGTCAGGCAGGGCGTTCAGCACTGCCGAGGGATCGTCGTGGCGCGCCAGGATCTCCAGCAGCCTCGCGCCGGCGTAGAGGCCGTCGTCGAATCCGTACCAGCGCTCGACGAAAAAGGTGTGCCCGCTCATCTCGCCGGCGAGCGCGGCGCCGACTTCCTTCATGCGGGCCTTGATCAGCGAGTGACCGGTCTTCCACAGCATGGGCTTGCCGCCGTGCCGCTTGATCCACGGCCCGAGGTGCCGGGTGGACTTGACGTCGTAGATGATCGTTGCGCCCGGCTGGCGCGAAAGCACGTCGGCCGCGAACAGCATCAGCTGGCGGTCGGGGTAGATGATCCTGCCGTCGCGGGTGACGACGCCGAGGCGGTCGCCATCGCCGTCGAACGCGAGGCCCAGGTCGAGGTGGTCCGCGCGGACGCGCGCGATCAGGTCGACGAGGTTGCTTGGCTGCGACGGGTCGGGATGGTGGTTCGGAAAGCGGCCGTCGACGTCGCAAAACAGTTCCACGACGCTGCAGCCGAGCCGGCGGAACAGCGCGGGTGCGTAGGCGCCGGCGACGCCGTTGCCCGCGTCGATAGCGATCGACAACGGACGCGCCAGCTTGACGTCGGACGCGATCCGGTCGAGGTAGGCGCCGCCGATGTCCTCGGTTCGGTAGCTTCCCGCTCCGCTGGCCAACGCGCCGCGTTCGATGCGAGCGCGCAGCTGCTGGATGTCGTCGCCCGACAGCGTGCGGCCGTCGATCACCATCTTCAGCCCGTTGTAGTCCGGCGGGTTGTGGCTGCCGGTCACCATCGTGCTGCATCCGGTGCCCAGCGCGTGTGCGGCGAAGTAGGTCATCGGCGTCACTACGACACCGACGTCGACGACATTGGCTCCCGAGGCGCGAATGCCGTCGGACAGGGCGTGCGCGAGCTCGGGGCCGGAAAGCCGGCCGTCACGGCCGATGGCGATTGTGTCGCGACCGCTTTCAATCGCCAGTGTCCCGAGCGCGCGACCGATGTCGCGAACGATGGGCGGGGTCAGCGTGCGACCGACGACGCCGCGAATGTCGTAGGCCTTGAAGATCTCGGGTGGGAGCGTCATCGTCTCGCGGGCAAGTGTGGAACAGGCGAATCGTAATCGAAATCGGTACAGCCTAGCGGTGGCGTCGGTCGTCGCCGAAGAATGCCGTCAGGCGTTTCGGCAGCCAGTCGAGGCGCCCCGGCGCGGGCGCGGTGAGGAAGCCCACGTGTCCACCGTGGTCGGGTTGCTCGAGCATCACCTGTCGCGAGACTTCGCTCGGGCCAGGCAGCGACGAGCTCGGGATGAACGGGTCGTTCCTCGCGTTGACGACCAGCGTAGGCACCGCGATCGACGCGAGCCACGGCTTGGACGAGGCCCGCGTCCAGTAATCGTTCACGTCGAGAAAGCCGTGCAGCGGCGCGGTCACGCCGTCGTCGAACGCGGCCATCGAGCGCGCGCCCTTGATGCGCGCTACGTCCAGCAGACCCGGAAAGCGCTCGGCCATCGCGAGCGCCTTGGGCTTGAGCGACTGCAGGAAATGCGCAGCGTAGATTCGGTTCGCGCCGCGGTCGATCGAGCGCCCGGCCGCCATCAGGTCGATCGGCGCCGACACCGCCGCGGCGCGTGCAACGCAGGCCGTGGCCGACGCTCCGGCGCGTCCCAGCCAGTTGAGCAGCGCGCTGCCGCCCAGCGACACGCCGCAGGCGTGGACGACGGTACCGGGAGGGATTCGCGCGTGCACGGCATCGAGCATCGCGGCGATTTCCTCAAAGTCCCCCGAGTGGTAGGCACGGGGGCGCCGGTTCGGTTCGCCGCAGCCGCGAAAATGGGGCACGACGCCGCGCCAGCCCAGCGCTGCGAGTTCGGCCAGCAGCGCGCGTGAATAGTGCGAGCCCGCGCCGCCCTCGAGCCCATGGAACAGCACCACCAGCGGCGCGCCGGGTGGCGCCGGCGAGTCGAGCCAGTCGAATCGCCAGACATCACCGTCTTGCGTGTCGACCCGCTCGGAAACGATGGGCAACTCGGGACGGCGTAGAAAGTAGGGCCAGATTGTCTGCGCGTGACTGCCCGGGAGCCAGGCCGGTGCGAGATAGGGTCCCGGGTCTTTCGGCGCTGCAAATGCTTCGGGCCGCGATGCGTCCATGCGACCGGTCAGTGCTCCTTCCAGAACGGCTCCGCCCTGGTGAAGTCGCGCCAGGCCCGCAGCAGTCGCGGTTTGCGTGCATCGCAGCGCGCCGCCGCCCAGCCTGCGACCAGCGCGGCGGCGGGAGACGCCGCTCCGCAAAGGTCCAAGGCAAGCGCGGCGGCCACCGACGCGTCATTGAACATCCCGAGCTCCTCCTGCAGGTCCAGCAATGCGCGACGGTAGGCGGTCGCGCGCTTGCCATCGAACAAGCCGGCAAGAAATTCGGCGGCGTAGCGTAGCTTCTTGGTTTCGATGCGGGTCTGGTGCCGATCCTCCGCCGTGCCGTCGGCGAGATGCGCACCGGCACGCACGAGCTTACGGTGCCGACGTTTCAACAGGTCGGCAGCGAACGATTGCGCGGGCGCTGCCAGCGCGTCCGCTTCCGGCGACGCCACACGCGCGCCCAGCCGCGGCATCGCGGCCAGCCAGCCGGTAGCGAGCTGGATTCGAACAAAGCGCGCGGATGCGATCGCCACCTGGGCGGCACGGCGCGTCTCCGTGGCCTTCATGCGCACCCTGCTTACCAGGAGATCGATCGCGGATGCCTGCGGGGGTGAATTGCTTGCAGCGCGGGCGATGGCGGGCGCGACATCGTCGATGAAGACGTCGAGGTCGCGCGCACGTCCCAGCGCTTCGGCGAGCCACCTCAGTTCATTCGCCAGCGGTTCGACAGTGCCCGGTGGCAACATCTTGCGAACCAGCGCCAGTGCCAGGCGCAGCCGACGCACGCCGACCCGCATCTGGTGGATCCATTCCGGGTCGTCCTCGAAGCGCACTCCGTCGGCATTGGCGTCGACCTGTCGCAGGCAGCTGCGCAGGATCACGGCCAGCGCCTGTGCCGCGCTCGCCTCGCCCGGAATCTCGACCGGATCCGCCCGCACCGGGGAATTGCGAAGCGGCGCCAGCAGCGCGTAACCCCGATGCGCCTTGCTTCGCGGCTCCACGCTGATCGCGAGGTCTGCCGAAAGCGCTGCGGCAAGCTCGAACAGGCGCGCCGCATTGCCGGATACCAGTTCGAGCTCGATCTCCGAGATCGGTTCCCGGCCGGCGCCGGGGCCGGTACGATCCATCGCACGCACGACGCCCCGATCGAGACAAAGCTGTGCCGTCGTCGAGTCGGCGAACTCCAGCGCGATCGTGGAACGCGCGATGTCGGTCTCGAACAGCGGGACCAGCGCCGCGTGCCGCGTCGCCTGTTCGATGATGCGTCGAAAGGGCGTTTGGGCGAGCCTCGCGAAGTCGAGCGGCGGCCGGCTCGCGCTGGTGCGCAGGCGCCATTCGGTTTCGACGCGGTCTGCGAGCCCCCCCCCGCTCGCCTGCGTCGCCGAGCCCTTGACCGTCTGCAGCCAGGTTCGCCCCGACTTGCGCAGCCGGACGGCGACGCCGGCGCGGGCAAGGCTTCGATCCTGCGTGTCGAAATAGATGCTGCGAAGCCGGGTCTGGCGGACCCGGCCTCGCTTGAGTGAGGCGAGCGCGGGATGGCCTGGTACCAAAGCGGCGGCGGCGGGGGAGACCCGAAGCTTGAGTTCGACTTCGTGTGGCACGCCGGAATTCGCCATCGTGGTTCGATCAGCGATGCAGTTGGCGGTTCGCGAGCTCGCTACGCCGGAGGTAGGTCTCGCGCGCCAGCGCGACGTCATCGAGGAACCATTGCAGCTCGGACAGGTGCAGCGCCTGCGGTCCGTCGACCAGCGCCTGCTCGGGGGCCGGGTGGAAATCGACCAGGATCATGTTGGCACCGGCGATCACGCCCTGGGCGACGACGTGGAACATGTCGAGCATCCCGTCCGGCGCCTGCGCCCGCGTGCCGACCGAATGGGAAGGATCGATGCACACCGGCATGCGCGTCAGGCGCTTGACCACCGGCACGTGCGAAAAATCGACGAAGTTGCGATGCGGATCGCCCATGTTGGTCTTCATCCCCCGCAGCGCGAAGATCACCTTGCGGTTGCCCTCCGACGCGAGGTACTCGGCGGCGTTCAGCGACTCGTCGAGCGTGATTCCGAAGCCGCGCTTGATCAGCACCGGGAAGTCCTGCTGGCGACCGACCAGCTTCAGCAGTTCGAAATTCTGCGTGTTGCGGGTTCCGATCTGCAGCATCACCCCGGTCGGATCGCCGGTGGCGCGCAGCGCTTCGCGGATCTCGTCGACCTGCGATTCGTGGGTGACTTCCATCGCGATGACGCGAATGCCGTACTTGCCCGCGAGCTCGAAGACATACGGCAGGCACTTCGCGCCGAAACCCTGGAACGCGTACGGCGAGGTCCGTGGCTTGTACGCGCCCATGCGCGTGCAGACCTGCCCGTGGGCCTTGAGTGCCTTCATCATCGCCTCGACCGACTCGGGCGAATCGACTGCGCACAGTCCGGCCGCTACGACCAGCGAATCCTGGCCGAAGTGCACGCCGCTGTAGTCGAACGAGGAGGCGCGGTCGTCGCCCTGTTTGTGGCGGCCGAGCACCCGATAGGCTTCGGAGACCCGAACGACCTTTTGCACGCAGGGGAGCAACTGCATCTGGTCGACCGAAAGTGCGCCGGTATTGCCGATCAGGTAGATCTCGGTCAGCGTGACTTCGGTGCCGACTTCGCGGTGAACCCGGTAGCGGATGGCCGGCAGCCGTTCGAGCTGGCTGCAAAGCGCCCTCCAGTCGGCGCTTTCGGGCTGGGTGTTGGGTTCGAGGACGAGGATCATCGAGCTATAATAATTTTATTTATCAATAGGATAGGTTGGAAATTTGGCACCTCTGCCTCATTGTAGCCGATGCCCGCTGCGCAACCTGATGCGCCGTCGCAACAGCTTCGCAGGCGGGACCCCGGTTTCCTTTGCCAGCCCACGCCTGCCTGTCTAAACTGGGTTGAACACCGTACCGGCATCAAGACCGGTACCGTCGCGACCTTGCGGGGCCCGATCCACGCTGACCTATTTGAAGGGTTGATCGGGAACATCACGTCGCTTGCGTATTCCGAACACGGTCGGGTGACCTCCTGTCCACCCGGCCGAGACTACAAGGCCGCATCGGGCAACCGAGTGCGGCCTTGTTTTTCGCGGTGAAGCTGCGCCCCGCCGCGGGTCAGCCCAGCGACCGCCGGAGCAGCAATCCCTTCAGATAGTGGCCTTCGGGGAAGGCGAGCGCGACCGGATGATCGGCGCTCGCTCCGAATCTGCCGACGATGGCCGCCTCCGCCCGGGCATCGAGCGCCGCGCCGGCCACGATCTTCTGGAACAGATCGGCCGACACGCCGCCCGAACACGAGAATGTCGCGAGCCAACCTCCCGGGCGGAGCAGGCGCAGCGCGCACAGGTTGATGTCCTTGTAGGCACGCGCGGCCCGCGGCGCGTGCTGCGCGGTCGGGGCAAACTTCGGCGGATCGAGCACGATCAGGTCGAACGTTGCGCCGCCGTCACGCAATTTGCGCAGTTCGCTGAAGACATCGGCTTCGAGCCACTGCGCGCGTGCCGCATCCAGCGCCGGATTGCCGGCCAGGCTGGCGCGCGCGAGCGCCAGCGCGTCGGCCGAGCTGTCGATCGAAAGCACCGAGTGCGCGCCGCCGGCGAGCGCCGCGAGCGAGAATCCGCCGGAATAGCAGAAGGCGTTGAGGACCGTTCGTCCTCGAGCGAGCGAGCCGACGGCGCGCCGGTTGTCGCGCTGGTCGAGATAGAAGCCGGTTTTCTGCCCGTGCAGCACGTCGACGCGGTAACCGATGCCCCCCTCGATCAGCGTCATCGGCTCCGGCAAGCTGCCGCGCAACACGCCGGATCGCGGTTCGAGGCCCTCCAGCGTGCGTACGTCCGCGTCGGAACGCTCGACGATGCAAGCCGGGCGCACGTGCTCGTCCAGGGCCTCGACTATCGCGTCGCGCCACGCTTCGGCACCCGCCGCGAGCAATTGCACCACGGCCACCTCGCCGTAGCGATCGGCAACGATGCCCGGCAGTCCATCGGACTCGCCGTGGATGAGCCGGCACCCGGTGTGCTGCGCATTCAGCATCTCTGCACGAGCTGCGACAGCGAGGCGGACACGCTCGTTGATGAACGCGGCGTCGACCTGCCGCGCGTCGAACGACCAGACGCGCGCGCGGATCTGCGAATGGGGGGAGTAGGCCGCGATCGCGAGGAGGTCGCCGTCGTGGCCTCGCACCTCGACCGTTTCGCCGGAGCCGGGATGGCCCTCGACCCGCGCGATCGCGCCGGAGAACAGCCAGGGGTGCCGCAGGCGCAACGATTTCTCGCGCCCGGGCTTAAGGTGCAGCAGCGGCAGCGGTCGCGTCATCAGCGGTTAGAATCGCGCGTCTTTCATTCTAATCCCCGGATCCTCGATGCCCCGAACTCGCCGCCGGCCGCCCTTGAGCGTCGAAGCGCTGTGGTCGCTCCGCCGCGTCGGCCCCCCGACGCTCGCGCCCGATGGCACGCGTGCCTGCGCTGCAGTCACCAGCTACGACATGGACAAGAACGAAGGAGCGACGGCACTGTGGCTGTTTCCGACCGGGTTGGGGACCGGGAAGGCGGGCAAGGCAAGCAAGCTCACCGAGGGTGACAAGGACAGCGATCCGGCGTTTGCTCCTGACGGCCGCCACATCGCCTTCGCGGCGAAACGCGGAGTCGATGCCGAGCCGCAGGTCTATCTGATCGCGCCCGACGGCGGGGAGGCGCGCCGGCTCACCAACCTGTCGACGGGCGCGTCCGCGATCAAATGGTTCGCGGACGGCAAGCGTCTCGCGTTCGTGTCGTGGGTGTGGCCGGACTTGGTCGGCGATAAGCAGCAGGCGCGGCGGCAGGCAGCGCGCAAGAACGACAAGGTCAAGGCCCACATCACCGAGCGCACCGACTTTCGCTACTGGGACCACTGGCTCGCGGACGGCCGCGAGCCGCACCTGTTCGTTTGCGATGTCGCGTCGGGGCGCACCCGCGACGTGTTCGCGGGCCGGGGCCTGCGTCTGCGTCCCTGGGAGCCGAACGCCGACGAGTACGACATCGCGCCCGACGGCGGCGAGGTCGCTTTCACCTTCGACCCGGGTGCGGAGCCGCAGATGATGGCCCGGGCGGACCTGGTGCTGCTCAATCTGTCGAGCGGACGCTGGCGCAATCTGACCGCCGACAGCGGGATGTCCGACGAGCATCCGCGCTACGCGCCGGATGGCCGCCATATCGCCTATCACGCCTACGACGTCCAGCGCGCGTTCAACGACCAGGGACACCTGCGCATGATCGAACGCAGGACCGGCGCCTGGACGCGGCTCGCACCCGGCTTCGATCGCGCGACGACGCATCATCAGTGGGCGGCCGACGGCAGCGCGCTGCTGTTCCTCTCGGAGGATCGTGGACGCATCGGCCTTTGCCGGCTGCCGCTTGGCGAAGCGACACCCGTGCTGATCGTCGGCGGCGGCACCATCGGCAGCTTCTCACGCTCGCGCGACGGTGCGGTCCTGGCCTTCGATCGTTCGGGCCACTCGCATCCTCCGCGGTTGTTCGCGGTTCGTGCCGATGGCACTGGCGAGCGCGCGATCGAGAGTCTCAACCACGCGCTCCTCGCGCGCCACGCGCTGGGCGAGACGCGCGAATTCACGGTGAAGGGCTGGGGGGGAGAGCCGGTTCAGGTGTGGGTCACCTATCCGCCCGACTTCGATCCCCGGCGCAAGTGGCCGCTGATGCATTCGATCCACGGCGGTCCGCACTCCGCGTTTCACGACGGCTGGCATTTTCGCTGGAACTCGCAGGTGTTCGCGGGCACCGGACGGGTCGTGGTCTGTGTCAACTACCATGGCTCGTCGGGATTCGGACAGGCGTTCCTCGAGACCATCACCGGCCGCTACGGCGAGAAGGAATCCGCCGACATCGAGGCTGCGACCGACTTCATGCTGCGGCAGGGCTACATCGATCGCGCGCGCCTTACCGCGACCGGCGGAAGCTACGGCGGTTTCATGGTCGCATTCATGAACGGCCACACCGACCGCTACCGGGCGTTCGTCTGCCACGCCGGTTGCTTTGACTGGGTGAGCATGATGGCGACCGACGGCTACGCGTTCTTCGCGCGCGAACTCGGCGCGTTCCACTGGGAGAACCCGGCCCGGGTCATGAAGCAGTCGCCGCACCACTACGTACAGAACGCGAAGACGCCAACGCTGGTCATCCACGGCGAGCTCGACTACCGCGTGCCGGCGACGCAGGCGCTGCAGTACTACGACACGCTGAAGGCGAAACGGGTACCGGCGCGGCTGGTGTATTTTCCCGACGAGAACCACTGGATCCTGAAGCCGCAGAACTCCCGATTGTGGTATCGCGAGTTCCACGGCTGGCTGGATCGCCATTCGGCGAAGGCGGGTGCCGGAAGGCCCCGGGTCCGGAAGGTGCGGCGCGCCCGAAGCTGACCGGCTGTGCCGGCGCGCACTTGGTCAGAGCTCTCCTAGACGGCCGTCAATGGGGGTCCGGCCCCACGCTTTTCGAGGGCCTGCTGGCAGTCGACGCAGCGGGTTGCTGCGGGATAGGCCTTGAGCCGCGCCGGGGCGATCCGATCCCCGCAGTCTATGCATTCGCCGTAGGATCCCGTCGCGACGCGGCGCAACGCGTCCTCCACGTCGGCCAGGACCGCGAGGAGCTGTCGCGCCTCGGCGATGTCGCGGGCAGCGAGTTCGTCGCCCACGCCCCAGTCGTCGGTTTCGGCGGGAACGCTCGACAGGCCGATGACGCCAGTGTCGCCCGAGCCGTTGAGATGGGCCTTGATCTCGGCACGAAGCGAGCGCTGTCGATCGGTGAGCCGCTGCTCGAGTTCCGTACGCTCGGCGGCGCTTATCGTTGGGACCGTCTTTGCCATAATCTGGCCTCTCCTCGAACGCCTATTGTGGCAGGCCCGCTACCGGTACGGCGGGTCCAGCCGTCATTCCACCCCGACCCGGGGGGCGGGGCCCGGGTGGGACTTGAAAGTCTGCCAGTCGCCACGAAATGAGAAGCGTGGTGCCGGCGGCCTCGATCAGGTCGCGAAGGCCCCGATTCGTCCACAGCCTTCGATCCAAGGAGTTCATCATGGCGCAATTCCAGCTCTACCACCCGTTTGCGGATGCTACGTTCAACGACATCCTTCTCAACCTGTGCCGCCCTGGCCGCGAGGACCGCGGCGCGCGGCGCTCGTTCCCCATCGACGTCGCCGAGGACGACAAGCAGTTCGTCGTCAGGGCGGAACTGCCTGGCGTTGCCAAGGACGCCATCGAGGTCGCGGTTGAGGGGAACCAGGTCACGATCGGCGCCGAGGTGAAGCGTGAAACCGAGTCCCGCGAAGGCGAGCAGGTGCTTCGCACCGAACGCTACGCGGGCAGTCTGTATCGCAGCTTCGCGCTTCCGGTCGAACTCGACGAGGGCGCGAGCGAAGCGCGCTACGACAATGGCGTGCTCGAGCTCAAGCTTGCGAAAAAGGTCCCGACCGCGGCGCGAAGGCTTTCGATCCAGTAATACGCACCGCGATCCCGATCATCCCACATCGGCCGATGCGGGATGATCGGGCTCACCTGACGCGCTTGGCCGCGTATTCCTCCTCGATATTGTCGCGATAAAAGCTCCACGGCGACGACGCGGTGGAAAACCGCCGCCATAGCTCGGCCGAGACGCCGGCGTATTCAAACGTTCCCGCAGAAAGCTCCACTCGCAGGATCTGTTCGCGCGGGTCGTAGCCGGCGGCTCGCAGGTTGCCGCCGCTCAGTCGTTTCATCTCCATCGCTCGCTCCGCGCCGGAACCTGCGAATCGGTAGCGTCTGTCGGGCGGGTCCCCCGGTAAACCGTCCACAGGCGTCCGGCGTCCGGCCCGGCACCGGCAGCACGCCTCCAAGTATCTCCGCTTCGCCAAGTGCCGGTCAACGGCCTCGCGTTCGCATCGAGCCTCGGGCTGTTCGGATCGCAGTCGCGCTCCGATCGCGCTACGCAGGGCTGTGGAGTCCGAGATCCCCGCCTTCGCGGGGATGACGCCGTCGCGTTCCGATCGCGCTACGCGGGGCTGTGGAGTCCGAGATCCCCGCCTTCGCGGGGATGACGCAGTCGCGCTCCGATCGCGCTACGCGCGATCGCGCTTGTGCGTCACTTGACGGCACCCCAGAGCTGCTTGAGGCGCGCCTCGCGGCCGCAGCCGGTCTTGTAGTACGTGTAGCGCGCCGGATTGCGCTGGTGGTAGTCCTGATGGTAGGCCTCGGCGGCGAAGAATTCACCGGCGAGCGTGATCGGCGTGACGATCGGCTCCTTGAATGGCTTGGACTTCTCGACGGTGGCCTTGGATGCCTCGGCGGCCTTTTTCTGCTCGTCGCCGTGGACGAAGATCTCGGTCCGGTACTGGCTGCCAGTGTCGCAAAACTGCCGGTCTCTCACTGTCGGGTCGACGTTGCGCCAGAACACCTCGAGCAGCCTTTCGTAGCTGACCCTGGTCGGGTCGTAGGCGACCTGCACGACCTCGGTATGCCCGGTGACGCCCGCCGACACTTCCTCATAGGTCGGATAACGCTTCTTGCCGCCCATGTAACCCGAGGTCGTGGAGATGACCCCCGGCACCTTGTCGTAAGCCTCTTCCATGCACCAGAAGCAGCCGCCGGCAAAAGTCGCGACGGCTGGCTTCGCCACAGGGGTCTGCGCGGCGACCGGAAAATCAGGGGCCATCGCCAGCATCAGCACGGCAGCGACCGAGGCGAGGCCACGGGCAAGCGGCCGACCGGCGTTCGAATCGGTCATCGTAGCTCCATTGGACGAGGTGTTCGGATCATGGGTGCGGCGTTGGCAGGCGGTCGTGGCGCTTCCGGGTCTGACCATCGCGCCAGGCGCGCAACGAGCAAACCGGGGTCATCGCCGGCCCCGCCCTCGCGCGGATTGACTGCGTCGACTCTCCGGGGTTCCCGGCGTTCCAGCCCGTTGCAGGCAAAGCTTGAGCAGCGCAGCGTCATCCTGGTCGCCGAGACCGGCGTCAATGGCGTCGGCAAAGGCCCGCTGCGCCGCGCGCGCGAATCTTGCGTCCGCACCGACGCGGTCGGCCAGCGCGACGGCAATGCCGACATCCTTGGCGAGGATCCGCGTAGCGGCACGCACCTCGTCATCACCGGCCAGTGCGCGGGCCATGCGCTCCGCGACCACCCAGCTCGCACCCGAACTCGCGTTGATCACATCCAGCGCCGCCCTGGGGTCGACGCCGGCCCGGGTGGCGAGCGCGAGCGCTTCGGCGCCTGCGGCGAGATTGGTGGCGGCGAGCAGATTGTTCACGATCTTGAACGTCGCCGCCTGTCCCGGCGCGTCGCCGACGGTGAATACCCTGCCCGCAATCGCTGCGAACACTCCGTGGCAGGCAGCAAGCGCCGCCGCGGGGCCGGAAACCATCATCGTCATCGATCCGTCGGCGGCGCGGGCGGGGCCGCCCGAGACCGGCGCGTCGACAAGCGTGACCGCGTGTTCGCCAAGGCGCGGGCTCAGTTCGGCAACGTAACGCGGGTCCACGGTCGACATCACCACGACGATCGCGCCGGGACGAAGCGCGGCGGCGGCCCCGTTCACCCCGAACAACACCTGATCGATCTGGGCGTCGTCCACCACGACCAGCAGCACGATGTCAACGCTGCGGGCGAGCGCTTCCGCCGAGTCCGTCGTAGTTGCGCCCAGGGCTGCCGCCAGCGCCTGCGCTTCCGGCCGGATGTCGCGCGCAAACGTTCGCACCCGGTGGCGAAGCAGCGAGCGCACGACACCCATGCCCATCGCGCCGGTGCCGATCACGCCGACGGCGCGCTGCGCCACGCTCAACGGCCGAGCGGTGGAGCTGGCGGCTTCTGCCACATCTGCAGCATGGGGTTCGGGGCTTCCTTGGGGATCATCACCGGCTTGCAGCCCGTCAGCTGTCGTGCGAAGTTGTCGCGAATCAGGGTGAGCTCCATGCCCCGGCCGCGCAGTTCGACCAGGCCATTGCTGTATCTCGCGCCCGATGCGGCCGGAATCGGGTACAGATTGATACGCTCGCCCTGCGGCGTCAGCAGCCTCGCTTCGTTGTCGACAAAACGGACCAGCCAGCGCTCGCCTTCGAGCGTGCACTCGAAGGTGTCCGTCGACGGCACCTCGTCCGGCTTTTCCGGAGTGGGTGCGCAGGCGGCGAGCGCGAAAGCGACGAGGACTACGGCCCGACAAGGATGCATCGACGCACTCCGGTAGCCAGTCGTCCGGAGCATAGCAAAGTTGGGTCAGAGACGACTTTCGTTTCGTGGTGCACCGCGCAAGCACTTCAAGTCCAGCCGGTTGCAGTGGAAAGTCGTCTCTGACCCTTTAGCAGTCCGCCACGTTGATGGCGATACCTCCGAGCGACGCCTGCTTGTGGCGTCCGGCCATCTGCCGGCCACGGTCGACCATCGAGCGTACCAGCGCGCCGAGCGAGTTTCGCGGTGCGGGCTGGCGCAGTGCGTTCTGCGCGGCGGTCCACGCCCGTCCTGCCGCCGCCGCATTGCGCTCGATGCAGGGCTCCTGAATGCGCGCGCCCTCGGGATCGCAGGCGAGCCCGAGGTGGGTCTCGAGCGCGAGTTCGGCGGCCAGCAGTACGTGACCGTTGCTGCCACCCTGCACCGCGGCAAGACCGGCCGCAGCCATGGCGGCTGCGAGCCCGACTACGCTCTGGCAGCCCGCCTGCATCAAACCCTCGGCACGAAGGACGCCGCCGGTGGCCGCCGCGGCGAGCAGAAACTCGACGGTTCGATCCTCGATCGCGAGCGGTTTCGTTTCCCTGAAATGGGTCAGCAGCGCGGCAACGGGTCCCGCGGCGCCGTTCGACGGTGCCGCGACTATCCGCCCGCCACTGGCGTTCTCTTCCGCCACGGCGGTGGCGTATACGGCGCACCACTGCGCGGCCGACGCGTTGCTCGCGCGCAGCGCGTCGGCGTGCGCCGGCGCGCGCCGCACGCGTCCACCGGGCAGCGTACCGTCGGTGGCGAGCCCGCGTTCGATCGACGCACGCATCGCGTCGGCGACGCGGAGCAGCGTCGTGCGCACGTCGCCCGGGCTTTGCACTACGCACTCGTTGGCGAGCGCAACATCGGCGATCCGCTTGCGGTGCTGGTGTGCAACGTCGAGCAGCTCGTCGGCGGTTGCGAACGGGTAGGGCACGCGCGCGGGACCGCGCCGGCCGGCCGGCTCGTCCTGCGCGACCACCAGCCCGTCGCCGAGCGAAAAATAGACCCGCGACGCGAGCGTTCCGCCGGCGGCGTCGAGCGCGCTGAATCCGAGCGCGTTGCCGTCGTAGACCAGCGCCTGGTCGATGCGGAAAAGGATGTCGCGCGCCGGGTGGAAATTGATGCGATGGCGGCCTGCCAGCGCGATCGAGCGGTCGGTATCGGCGTCCGCGGTACAGCGCGCGAGCAGCGCGGCGTCGCACGTCGCCGTGGGAATGCCCGCCAGCCCGGCGACGACCGCGCGGGAAGCGCCAAGCTCACGGCCGGTGCAGGCGAGCGCGCCGAACAACTCGACGCGAACCCGCGCCGTGCGTCCTACCAAGCCGTCGGCGGCGAGTTCATGCACGAACCGGCGCGCTGCCTCGAGCGGTCCGACCGTCTGCGACGACGACGGGCCGGGACCAATGCGATAAGCCGCCGCGACATTCAGATACACGACGTCATCCCCCGCTAAGCTTTGTCGCGCTGTCTTGGCGCCGCGCCCGCACTGTCGGGGCAAGCGATTCGAAACGCCGTTGTTGTTCTGCTAGGATCGGCCCAAGCATATGTCGAATGCCAGCCTTGGAGGTCGATCGGCGCAACGAAGCCGCCGAACGGTCGCGAATCTGCGCTGGCTGTCGTCCACAGGCTCTATCGTTCGGCGGCTAGCCACGGGCGGGCGCCCCGGCGTCGACGATCTCGGGGCCGTAGTACATGCGGGCAATGCCTGCCTGCAGCGCCGCCGCCTCGCAGGCTCCGCAGGCCCGCGAGGTCCCGTAGAGCTCGCACCCTGAGAGCTGGGTCGAGCCCGTGCGCCGCAGTGCATCGCGGATCGCTTCGCGTTCGGCATGCGCGGAGGGGTCGCCGCGGGTGATGACCATAGACACGCCCTCGCCGACGATGCTGCCGTCGCGGACGACGACCGCGCCGTAGGGCTGGTCGCCACGGCGCAGGGATTCGTCGCGGCAGGCGAATGCGCGCGCCATGAACGCCGCCCGCGACGAACCGGACGCCTGGGCCAACGCCGCCTGCCCGCGCGAAAGTCCCGGCAGCGCAATCATCGCGCCCAGCAAAGCGCGACGCCGAAGCAGGCGATAGCGCTTCATCGTCAAGGCCTCGCGGCCCCGGCAACGGCGCCCTCGAAGCGCTGTTCCCGCCGCCGGAAGCGAACACTGTCGGGATACGACAGCACCTCGGGCAGGTCGCCTCCCCGAATCGATTGCTGGATCTCCTGCCACCACGACGCTTCCAGCAGACGCGCATGATGACGCATGAACGCGTCGCGAACCCGCCGGTCGGTCAGCAGGAAGGTGGCGAATTCCTCGGGGAAGACGTCCCGCGGACCAACCGGGTACCAGACCTCGGCCGAGCACTCGTCGAAGCCCGGCGGCGGCGGCGGAATGCGCCGGAAGCTGCAATCGGTCACGTATTCGATTTCGTCGTAGTCGTAGAAAATGACCCGTCCGTAGCGCGTGACGCCGAAGTTCTTGAACAGGAGGTCGCCCGCGAAGATGTTGGCGGTCGCGAGCTGCGCGATCGCGTCGCCGTATTCGCGCAGCACCCGGGCGCGCTCCCAGTCGTCGGCACGCTCGAGGTGCAGGTTGAGCGGGGTCAGGCGCCGCTCGATGTAGACATGCCGGACCAGGATGTGCTCGCCCTCGCGCTCGACCTGCGAGGCGGCGACGGCCTCGAGCTCGGCCAGCAGTTCTTCGGTGAAGCGCTCGCGCGGGAACACCACATCGGAGTACTCGAGGATGTCGGTCATCCGGCCGACCCGGTCGTGATGCTTGACCAGCGCGTATTTCTGCTTGACCCGTGCGCGATCGGTGTCCTTCGACGGCGCGATCCGGTCCCTGATCACCTTGAACACGTACGGATACGAAGGCAGCGTGAACACGCACATGACCAGGCCCTTGATGCCGGGTGCCAAGACGAACCGGTCGCTGGAGTGGCGCAGGTGGTGCAGGAGATCGCGGAAGAACAGCGTCTTGCCCTGTTTCTGCAGACCGAGCATCGTGTAAAGCTCAGCCGCGGTCTTGTCCGGCAGGACCGACTGCAGGAACGCGACGTAGGCGGAAGGCACCTCCATGTCGACCAGGAAGTAGGCGCGATTCGCCGAAAACAGCAACGCCAGCTCGGTAGGTTCGATCAGCAGCGCGTCGACGTACAGCTTGCCGCCCTGGTCGTGCTTGATCGGCACGGCGAACGCGCGGATGTCGAGACCGTTGATCACGCGGCCGACGATGTAGGCGGTCCGGTTGCGGAAGAACAGATTGCCCAGCACCTGGATCTGCAGGCTGGTCGCGGCGACGAACGGCCGCGGATACCTGCGGCGGAATTCGCCCAGCAGGTTGCGCAGGTCCCGGCGGAAGTCGGCGAAGCGGCGCTCGAACCGGAAGTCGAGCACGATGTCGATCAGCACCTGGCGGACGCCGCCATGGCGGGGGTAGTAGCTGCGATAGGTCGGGGGCTCGGCGTCCAGGTACTCGGTCGAGACCGCGGGACGCACGAACAGGAACCGGTTGTGGAAGTAGCTCCGGTGCAGGATCTTGCACGACACCGAATTGAAAAAGGTCTCGGCGCATTCCGGCTGGCGGTGCTCGATCAGCAGCCCGATGTAATGCTGCTTGACGCGCGCCCACAGCGCATCGGCGCCGCCGCCCCCGGGCTCGACGGCGCCGAAGTCGCGTTCGATGCGCTCGGCCGCCTCGGCGACCCGCCGGTCGTAGAAGTCGATGCGCTCGCGCGCGACGTGCCCGATGGCGAGGAAGTTCCCCGCCTCGAAGTGTCGTTTCGCCGCGCGGGCGCAGTCGCGAAACAGCGCGTAGTGCTTGTCGAAGCCCTCGAGCAGCGCCTGGGCGATCGCGCGCGCGGTCTCATCCGCCGACGCTACGACCGTGAGATGGGCTGTTGCGCGCTGTGGCATCGCGATTGGCGCCGCCGGCGCGCAGGAGACGCGCCCGACGGTTAGGCCATGATACCGTAGCGTGCGTCCTCCCCCGAACAGCGCGCCGATGCCGCACCCTGCCAACCTGCCCGCGCGCGCGGCGTGCATCGCCGCCGTCGCGTTCGTCGTGCTTGCGATGGCGACGCCTGCAGCCGCGCAGGTCTACAAGTGTGTCGACCGGAGTGGTCACACCACCTATCAGCAGGCGCCGTGCGCTGGCGGCCAGCAGGGCGGCGCCGTCGAACTTAAGGACGCGGTGACCTTGCAGCCCGTGGCTCCGGAGGTCCTCTGGTCGTTCGCAGCGCGTGAGGGACGCGTCGTCGCCGGCATGCCCAAGACCTTCGTCACCGAGGCGCTCGGCAAGCCATCGGGCATTCGCGCGCCGCGGACCGGCGAAGTGGGCGGGGAGGTCTGGGTCTACGACAAACCGGGCGAGACCACCCGGGTCGGGTTCCAGGACAACGCGGTGGCCTGGGTGCGCAGCGATTCAACGCAACCTCAGCCCGGAGCGCCGGGCGCAACGCCCGCACGCGATCGCGCAACGCGCGTGCGTGAAGCTCTGACGGTCGGCAAGACCTGCACTGCCGCTCTGCAGGGGGCGGGCGCGCCGGATCGCGAGGAGCCGCTCGACGCCGGCGCGACGACCGGCACCCGGTACGTCTACAGCTTCGACGCAGGCAACCCGCAGGCCTACGCCGCGTTCGTTTGCATCAACGGTCGCGTGACCAGCGTGGAACGATTCATCAAGGGAGGTTGACCGCTGAGTCGGCGTCGCGCCTTGCGATAATTCCCCCTGCGAGATCAGCTCATCTCTTCGACGATCTTCCTGAGTTCGGTGGCGGCCTTGTTGTGCTCTTCGATCGCCGCGTTGGCGGCATCCTGGTGCGGCTTCGCCTGATCGAAAAGCGGCTTGGCGATGGCCTGCTGGTCCAGCGCGAACTTCTTCAGGCAGTCGAGGTAGCCGTTCGCCTCCTTGGTCCAGCTGCGGCGCATGTTCTCCGATGCGAGCCGGCCCGGATGCTCGCCTGGTTTCTTGCAATTGTGGACGGCGGCGGCCGGCGCTGCGGCGGGCGCCGGTTGCTGGGCGGCCACTGGAATCGCGACGGCGAGGCTGAAAGCGGCGAGCAGATTTCGTGCGAGCATGAACTGAACTCCGGTTGGGTTGAATGAACCCGATATTGTAATGCCCGCGTCGCAAGCGTCACGCGGCGCACGGGGCTGGCGGTCAGGTGTCGCCCGCGTCCAACAGCTCGCCGAAAAGCTCGATTCCGCGCGACAGGAGATCGGCGTCGACCGGACGACGCGATGCTGCGGACCTGCCGCCCGGATCGAGTCCCGAATCCCCGCCGCGCGAGCGCCGGCGTCCCGCGAGCAAGGCGTCGGCGAGTCCCAGGACATCGACCTAGGAGGGGCGAGATTGAGCCTGCTCCAGTGCGGCAACGGTTCGGGCCAGCGCGTCGGGATCGAGCGCTTCGACCGGGACGCCGCAATAGCGGCAGACCATGTCACGCGCAAGTTCCACCGACGCGCCGCATCCGCTGCAGCGGATCGAACGGACGTGTTCCTTGAGCCGCGCGAGCTCTTGCTGACTCAAGGGGCGGATGAAGGCCTTTTCGCGCAGGAACTGGACGAAAGGCGTCAAGCGCCCGTGACCCTTGGGACAGCGCCAATAGCCGAATCGGGTGTCATGGCGCAGATCCTGCGTGTTGGCGAGCATGCTGCGACAGCGGGGACAGCGCATCGACGACGGCAGCGCGCGACGCGACGGATCGGGTGCGCGGGCGACCTCGCGGAACAACGCCAGGATGGCCGCGGGCGCGAGTTGCGCGCTTTCGAACGCGTCGAACCAGAGCGCGTGACAACGATCACACAGATCGACGTCGCACTCGCCATGCGGCGTGCGCGCCACCGCGACCGCGCGCATTGGACCGGCGCAGCCCGGACACGAAATCGAAGTTGGACCAGGGGGGCTGGCGCGCGCAGTCACGGCGCGTCACCAGGAGACCTGGTCCCGCCTGCGGCTGCCTCGGGCCGTCATGCCGGCGATCGGCGATGCCCGATCGCGCGGCGGGGGGGCGGGGGGGGGTCAGTTCCCGGGCCGCGGCGCGTGCGGGCAGTTGATCCAGGTCACGGTGACCTGATTCCGCCTCGCTTGCCGCTCGATCTGGTCCATGAATTCGGCGTTGCAAACGATTCGTCCGTCCACATCCGCCTTGGTGTACTGGAACGGTGCGCATCCCGTGGTCAACAGCAACCCGGCCAGGCCGGCAAGAACGAAACCTTTCACGGCGGACCCTCCGCGTTGGACAGCGCCGACGCGCCGTCGAGCTCATTATCGGCAGCGGGCATCGCACTGGCAAGGGGGGCGCACGAGCGGGCTTCTCCGGGGGGCCAGCGGTCGCCTTCGCGGCGATCGGTCCGGTCGCAACCCGACGGCGCGGGTTCCGCTAGAGCTGGCTCGCCGCGAAGGTATCGCACTGCCGGGGATCGCCGGTTTGCAATCCGCGCTTGAACCAGCGCGTGCGCTGCTCGGCCGTACCGTGGGTGAACGCGTCCGGAACGACATAGCCCTGGGTCCGCTTCATGATCTGGTCGTCGCCGACGGCGGAAGCTGCACGCATGCCTTCCTCGAGGTCGCCCGGTTCGAGCAGGTTGCGCTTCTGGGCGAAGTGGCCCCAGACACCGGCGTAGCAGTCCGCCTGAAGTTCGAGGCGGACCTGCATCTGGTTGCGCGCTCGCTCGTCCATGCGCGACACCTGGGCGTCGAACTTGCTCATAATGCCGAGCGCGTTTTGCACGTGATGGCCGATTTCGTGCGCAACGACGTACGCCTGCGCAAAGTCGCCGGGTGCTCCGAAGCGGCGCGACAGCTGGTCGAAGAACGCGGTGTCGAGGTAAACCTTGCGGTCGGCCGGGCAGTAGAACGGCCCCACCGCTGCGCTGGCGAGCCCGCAGGCCGATCGAACCTGGCCGGAAAAGATTTCGAGCTTCGGCGCCGGGTAGCCCGGATACCCCAGCGCCTTGAACAACGCGTTCCAGACGTCCTCGGTGTCGCCGACGACCCGAAACACGATTTCCTTGACCTGGTCGACCTTGGGAGCGGGCGAGGACGTCTGCGGCCCGTAACCCGGCGGCGCGGTTTGTGGAGGCGTGGGCTGGCGCGGCGCCGTCTGCGAGGGCGCGGGTCCCGCTTCGAACCCGCTGAGCATCTCGAGCGGGTTTACGCCGAAGAGCACGCTCACGATCAGGACGATGATGATGCCCCCAATGCCGAGGCGCATGCCCCCGCCGCCCATTGGCGTGCCGCCGCCACGCCTGCCGCTGGTGTCCTCGACGTTCTCGCTGCGCCGCATGTCGCCCCAACGCATCCTTGCACTCCTCGCTTGGCCTTGTCATCCGCCGGCCGCGCCGGCCAGTCAATCGCATTGTAGGATTATTTTGCGGCCGCGATCGCGCGGGCGAGATTCTGGTATTCGCCGCAATCGCCGCACGCCTTCTTGAGTGCTTGCAAGTGCTCCCGCGCCTTGGCCTTCTGGCCGATGGCAAGCCAGGCCTCGCCGATGTTCTCGTGGGCGCTGCGGTGGTTGGGCGAGCGTCGCAACGCTTCGCGGTAGTGCTTGAACGCGGCGTCGAGCTCGCCGGCGTTGCGGTAGGCGAAGCCGAGACTGTTGTGCGCATCGGCGTTGTCGGGTTCGTTTTTTACCACCTGGCCGAGATGCGCGATCGCGGCGGTCCAATCCCGACGCTGGATGGCCTCGATGCCGGGTTCCCAGTCCGGGTGCGACGGCGGGGCCTCGAATGAGTATCCGGCGCGAGCGGCCGACGCCGCCAGGACCAGGCTCGACAGCATCCAGGCGAGAAGCCAGAGTCTTGACCGGCACATCATGCGGCTGCCTCCTGCGGTGTCACGACGATCTTGCCGCGGCCGTGGCCTGTCTCCATCTGGCGCTGCGCATCGGCGACTTCGTCCAGTGTGACGCGGCGGACGATGTGAGGCTTCAGAACGCCGCTGGCGGCCAGTTCCCCGAGACGCTTGCACGAGCGCCCGCCGGCCTTGAGTACCAGCGAGCGTGCGCGAATGCCGGAAAACGGCGCGATGGCCGCTCCCACGGCGGTGGAGGCGACCGTCGCGGCGCTGCCGCCGACGCCGAGGAAGAGGCCGCCGCGAACCAGGAGCGCGCTCGCGCGACGCCAACCCAGCGATTCCGCAAGATCGAGCACCAGGTCGAAGGATCGTGGCAACGACGTTGCTTCGTCGCGCGTGTAGTCGAGGACCTCGTCGGCCCCGAGCGAGCGGACGAACTCGACATTGCCGGGACCGCAACTGGCGACAACCTGCGCGCCGAGATGCTTGGCGAGTTGCACGGCGAAATGGCCGACACCACCCGCGGCGCCGGTGATCAGCACGCGCTGGCCCGGTTGCAGGTTCGCTTCGTCGACAAGCGCTTGCAGCGCCGCACCACCGGCCACCGGCAGCGTCGCTGCGGCCTCGCAACTGACACCCCGGGGAATCGGTACAACGCGATCCGCGTTGATCACGGCGTACTCTGCACAGCTGCCGTCGGAACCGAAGGGCGACAACGAGCCGAACACTTGTTCTCCCAAGTGACGTGGCCCGGGGCCGCCGCCGACGCCGACGATCTCGCCGGCGAGATCGGTGCCAGGCGTGCGCGGTGGCCGCGCGAACAGCGGAACCAGGCGGACGTGCCCGTCACGGATCTTCCAGTCGAGCGGATTGAGGCTCGCAGCGAGCACCTCGACCAGGACTTGGCCCGCGGACGGCACGGGCTGCGCTACGTCGGCGAGTTGCAGGACCTCGGGTGGTCCGAACCGGTCGTAGCGAAGCGCGCGCATACCGTTGGCGGGTCGATGCCGAATGGGTCGATCGGTCGGATCAGGGCTTGAGCGCCCGGTACAGGTACGGCAGGCTGACATCCATCCGGTAGTCAATCGACGAGTGATTATCGTCGAACTCCTCGTAGCGGTGCCGGATGCCATGCTCGGTCAGTCGCCTGGAAAGGATCCTTGCGCCGTAGTGGAGGTGGTACTGGTCGCGCCAGCCGCAATCGACGTAGACACCGTGCAGTGAGGCAAGATTGGCCTTGTACCTGGCAACTAGATGGATCGGGTCGTGCGCGAGCCACGCGCGCCAGCGCGCGCCGATCAGCTCGCCGGTTTCCAGATTCACCGGCAAGCGGAAACCGAGCGGCGCCTTGCGATCCGGATCGTAGGTCGCCGCCATCGCGATCATCATCAGCGTATGCACCTCGCCGTCGCTGAGCTTGGTCTTGGCCCACACCGCCTCGAGAAAGCGCCGGACGCGGCCGTCGTCGTAGCCGCGGTCGGCGCCTTTTTGGTCGCGCGTCACCTGGATACGGCCGGCGGCCCGGCGGCGTCGCCGGTAGCGGTCGAGGTCGTTCAACGTTCGCGGCCAGTCGGGCAGGTAGCAGAAATTGAAATAGGCATCGCCCGAATGGTCGGCGATCGCGCCCCAGTGCTTCGCGTAGCGCATGCCGTGAATGATCGCGCCGTAGCCGCCCGACGACTTGCCGAAGCAGCCGCGATGGTCTCGCGAGGCGAGCGTGCGGAACTCGCGATCGACCAGCGGAACGACCTCGGTTGTCAGGTAGTCGGCATAGCGGCCCACCGCGCTGGAATTGATGTACTGGTTGCCGCCGAGGCAGCTGAAGCAATCGGGAAACACGACGATCGCCGGGCCCATCTTGCGATCATGGATCAGCCGCGTGACGCGCTCGGGAACGTTCTCGTCGAACGGCCGCCAGTTGAGGTGCGCCAACCCGGAACCGGTGAAGCCGACAAGGTCGTAGAGCACCGGATAGCGGCGGCCGCGGCCGCGACCTGCGTCCTGGTCGTAGCCCGGCGGGAGCCAGACGGCGAGCTTGCGGACGTGGGGATCGCCGAGCGGATTCCCCTCCAGGACCTTCGAGGCGAACTCGATCACGACGAGCGTGCCTTGCGGGCGGTGCGGGGCCTTTCGGGCCATGGCGGTGGGCAGTCGACCGACTCGAAGCGGCTGCCGGGCGGCGCAGACGAACCGGGTTGCTGCCGTGCAGAGTTGCGACCGCGCGATGTTGCCACAGTCGTGTGCGAACCGCGAACCGTGGCCGTGGGACGCTAGCCAGACGGCTTTTGCCGCGGGCAGGATCGGTCTTGCCAATGTCCCGCGGCGCGTTAACCTTCCGGTCCTGGGCGAACCGTAAACGATGCGGGCCGAACTTTGATCAATCGCGATGCCGAGTATCGGAACCAATTGGCCGCCGGGGCTGCGCATCTGGCGCGAGCCGATCCGCTGATGAGGCGTCTCATCAGGCGGCATGGCGCATGCGGGATGAAGCCGAACTGGAACCGATCAACTTGCCCTATCAGGCGTTGGTCCAGGCGGTGATCCACCAGCAGCTCGCCGGTGCGGCCGCGCGAACCATCCACGACCGCTTCGTCGCAGCCTTTCCCGGCCGGCGCTTCCCGGCTCCGGACGCGGTGCTGGCGGCGCCGGATACGGCGCTGCGCGCGGTCGGACTCTCGCGCCAGAAGGCCTCGTACGTCCGGGACATCGCCGCGAGAACGCTCGCCGGCACGATCCCCGATCGTCGCGCATCGCTCGCCAAGCTCGACGACGAGGCCGTGATCGCACTGCTGACCGAGGCGCGTGGCGTCGGTCGCTGGACCGCCGAAATGCTGCTGATGTTCACGCTCGGGCGGCTCGACGTGCTGCCGGTCGACGACTACGGTGTGCGCAGCGGGTACGCGAAGGCAGCCCGCGTCGCGGCCGTCACGCCACGCCAGCTGCGCGAGCTAGGTGCGCGCTGGGCGCCCTATCGCAGCGTCGCCGCCTGGTATTGCTGGCAGGCGGCCGACGGCTGATGTTCCGTGTCGGCGCGCGATGGCGTAGCATCCGACGATCGTCGACCGGCGCGATGGTGGGCAGCGAGGGATCCGGGACTACCGCTGGCTGGTGGAGTTGACGCGATGCGCAACACACTGAAGGCTGCGCAGTGTTGCCTGTCGGCGCTGGGCGTGCTGCTGCCGATGCTTGCGGGTATCGCCAACGCCAGCGTTCCGACGCTGGCGGAGTGCGCCGAAGCGTCGGAGTTCATTGCCAACGTCGCGCACGCCCGCGACAACGGCATGAGCCGCGACAGCTTCCTGGCGCGCATGGAAGAGGATTTTTTCGCGATCCGCACGCTGCCGCCCGGGTTGCGTTGGTTCGCGAAGGACCAGGACGACGAACGCATGCTGCTCGACGCCGCAGCGCGCGTTTTCGAGCGGCCCCAGCCGGTGGCTCGCCATCGCGCCGACTTCTTCGCCGTCTGCCTCGATCGAATCGCGGCACAAGCTTCACCGGACTCGTCAGCCGCGGCCTCCGCATTCACGGAGCCGGCCGCCCGCAGGGTGCGCTAATCGTTGCTCTTGATCTTGTACTTGTTCTTGTTTTTCTTCTTCTTTTTCGCTTTCTTCTTCGGTTTTTTCCCGTTCCCGTCGAGCATCGTTCCGCGGCACTTCTTCTTGGCGCAGCGGCATTCGAAATGGGCGAGCTCGCGCTTGGTGAGCTTGCCATCGATCGATAGGTTGTAGTCGTAGGTGAGTTCCTCGCCCTCGTCGATCCCGCGCCGGGCGCGGATGTAGACACGGCCGTCCTCATCCTCGATGGTCTTGCAGTTCGGCGAGCACGAGTGGTTGATCCAGCGCGCCGCGTTCCCGCGCACGCCCGCATCGATGACGCGGCCGTCGTCGAGCGAGAAGAAAAAGGTGTGGAACGGATTGTCGGGGTCGGTATCGGGGCGCGTCAGCGCTTCGTCCCAGCTGACGCGCTGGCCGCGGTACTCGATGATCGGGGTGCCCTTGCTGATCTTGCGGGCGGCGAAGACGCCGCGGCCGTGGATGAGCGAATTGCGCACGACGTAGGGTCGATCGGAAGTGGGTGAGGCCATGGCCAGCGCGCAACAAAGGTAATCGTGAATGTTAACCGATCCGTCGCGCGTTTCCATGCTGCGCCGGTACGGGCAACGCCCGCGGCCAAGCCAGTCGCATCCCGGTTGCGCCTACGCGGCGCGGCGCGCGCCCAACGAGCGGAGCACTTCGTCGGCTGCGCGCTGTCCGCTTTCGATCGCGCCGTTGAGGTAGCCGTACCACTCGGCCGACGACTGCTCGCCGGCGAAGCGCACCCGCCCCTCGGGCAGATGCTCGATGCCGTGGAACGCCGTGTACTGGCCAGGCTTGAGCAACGAATACGATCCGCGCGACCACGGATAGCGCTCCCAGGGATTGCGGATGACCCGCCCATTCCAGTGGCGCGTAATGCCGGGGACCAGCGGTTCGAGATCGACCAGCGCGTCGCGGGCGCGCTGTTCGGGCGTTCCTTCGCCCGCCCGGGTCGCCGCCGCGCCGCCGGAATAGAAGTTGAGGATGCCCGGCGTCCCCGGCTGGCCGCGAGTCACTTCCCAACTCACCTGGTAGCTCCCCTCGACGCGCGTTTCGCCGTTCCCGCCCGCAACGTGCCACGCTCGCTGGTCGAACTGCAGCTGCAGCTTGGTGTTGCGGCCCATCCCCAGCTCTCGAATCGCCTTCAGCTTGCGGGTTCGAAACCCCGCCTCTCCGAGGTCCACTTCGCGAAGCAGCGGAAACGGTATGGCGAGGATCACATGATCAGCAACGACATCGCTGCGCGCGGCATCGCGCGTGAGGGTCAGCCGGTAGCGGCCGTCGCCACGGCGCGACAATGCCTCGAGACGAGTCCCGGTCTGGATGCGCCCCGCCAGCGCATTCGCCAGGCGTTGCACGATGAGGTCGTTGCCGCCGCGAACGTGGTAGCGCTGGTCGGACTCCTCGTACGGCGACACACGGTCGCGCGGGGAATCGCGCAACAGGTCGACCACCGTCGCAGCGCTCACTTCGTCGAGCTCGGCGCCGAGTTCCTCGACGTAGGCATTGGCGAGCAAGCGTGCCA
>JBKKAZ010000042.1:0-12344 GCA_046714435.1 Casimicrobiaceae bacterium | reverse complement strand
CGCGGCTCGCGAACACGAAGGCGCCGACCGCCGCCGCCACCAGCAACGGCAGCCATAGCTTCGCCGCGGCGGGCAGCCCCATCGCCACGCCGACCGATCCGAGATCCGACGACGCCGCGCCGACGCCGGCGAGGTCGAAGCGCACTGGATCGAGCAGGAACGCGCGCGCCGGCGCGAACGCGCCGCGCAGCGTCATGTAGGCGGAGATGCCGAGGACGATCAGCACGATCAGCGATTTCAGGTTGCCCGCGCCGACGCGCAGCAACGTCTTGCTGCCGCAGCCGGAGGCGAGCGTCATCCCGAAGCCGAACAGGAATCCTCCGACCACGTGCGACAGCCATGGCACCTGGGTGGATGTATAAAACGTCTTCCTGACGTCGATCAGGCCAGCCGCGGACAGCAGCGTCGTGCCGGCGATCGCGGTGGCGATCGCAAGCAGCCAGAGCCGCATCCGCCGCCAGTCGCCGAAGTTCGCGACGTCGGTCACGGCACCCATCGTGCAGAAGCTGATGCGGTGCGCCACCGCGCCGAACACGAACGCGAGCGCGAAGGCGAGGCCGGGCACAAGGACCTGGAGCTGCGAAACGTCGGTCACGATGTCTTTCGTCGTTCCCACGAAGCTTGCCCTCGACCCCGATCGAGGGGCGGGAAGCCAGTGTCTTGCGACGGACGACGCTCGAGTCCCTGCGTTCGCGGGGAGGGCCATCGCCCGGGGTCGCCCACGGCGGCGCTGGTCGGGTGGGGCAAATTATCGCATGACGCTCGTCGCACGCCGGCGGTAACCCCTTTCCGGGCAGGCATGCGTTTACAGGGGGGACGCCGGCGCAGCCCGCGCCGGACCCGACGCCGGAGATCCCCGATGGCCCAACTCACTTCGCAACCGCGCCGTGCCCTGCTTGGCGCGGGCGCCCTCCTGGTCGCTGCCGCACTGGCCGGCCCCGCCATGGCGTACTCGCCGCCGCCCTCGCCCGGGCTCGCCCAGGTGGATGTCTACGACCGCAGGAATGGAGCAGCGCTGCCCGTCTACAGCAAGGATGGTGTGCAGTACATCGTCGGCGTTCCCGGCCACGAGTACGCGGTCCGCATCCGCAACTGCACCGGTTCGCGCATTCTCGCCGTCACCAGCGTCGACGGGGTCAACGTGATCAGCGGCGAAACCGCGGCGCCCGCACAGTCGGGTTACGTGATCGAGCCCTGGGGCAGCGTCGAGATCGCCGGCTGGCGCAAGAACATGTCGCGTACCGCCGCGTTCTTCTTCTCCGAGCATTCGAACAGCTACGCGGCGCGCACCGGCCGGCCGTTCGATGTCGGCGTGATCGGTGTAGCCGTGTTCGCGGAGCGGATATCGCGGCCGGCCCAGCGGATCAGCGAAGCCCAGCCGTCACGCGACGAAGCGAAGCGCGCCGACAAGGCAGAAGCGTCCGCGGAGGCGCCTGCGGCACCCGCGGCGCAGGCTGCGTCGAACGCCACCGACGCCACCTCCGACGCACTTCGCGAAGACGCGCCCTCGCGCGAGCGCCGGCAGTCGATTCAGCCGATGGCGAAACTCGGTACCGGCCACGGCCGCAGCGAAGCCTCCTACGCGCGGCAGGTCGCGTTCGAGCGGGCCACCAGCGAGGCGGCGCAGGTCGTCGCGATTCAGTATGACCGGCACGAGAACCTGGTCGCGCTCGGTGTGCTTCCCGCGGCAAGCCCCCACTTCGCGCAGCGTGCGCCGAGGCCGTTTCCCGGCCTGCGCTTCGCGCCGGATCCGCGCTGACCAAAGGAAAGTAGGGTCAGACTCGACTCTCAGTCGTGGCCTGGCATGGACGCAATCGGACGTGAAAGTCGAGTCTGACCCTACTTTTCCGCGCTTATACTCTGCGGGCCATGCCCGCGCCGAGTCGCCCTTCGGAAGGTCGCACCGACGACGAACCGGACGAGGCGCTGATGCTCGCGTACGCCGCCGGCCGCGCCGACGCTTTCGACGCGCTCTATGCGCGCAACAAAGGCCCGCTGTACCGTTATCTGTTGCGGCACTGCGGCAATGCAGGAGTCGCCGAGGAGCTGTTCCAGGATCTTTGGATGAGCGTCGTTCGTGCCCGCCACACCTACGCGCCGACGGCGAAGTTCACGACCTGGCTGTATACGCTGGCGCGCCACCGCCTGGTCGATCACTGGCGCGCCCGCGGGCAGGTCGGCCTGGTGTCGCTCGACGATGACGACGACGCCAGAAGCCTCGTCGAGGCCGTTCCGGCATCGCGCGGCGACCAGCCCGAGGTGCGGGCGCAATCGAACCAGATTGCGCGCCAACTCGCCAACGCGCTCGCCCAACTGCCCGCGGCACAACGCGAGGTGTTCCTGCTGCAACAGGAAGCGGGACTGTCGCTCGCCGAGATTGCCGAACTCACCGGGGCCGGCGAGGAAACGATCAAGAGCCGTCTGCGCTACGCGACGGCGAAACTGCGCACGGCACTGGAGCCGCTGACATGAGCGAATCGCAGCGCCCCGATCCCCCGCTGAGCGACCCGGTTCTGGACGCCGCATGGAAGGCGCATTCGACCGAGCTGCCGCCGCCACGCATCGATGCAGCGATCCTCGCGGCCGCTCATCGAGAGGCCCGCGCGCGCCCTCGCGCGATCGGCGACGACGACGAGTTCGCGGAAGCACGCGCGCCTTCGCGTGCGTGGTGGGGGTTCGCTGCGGCGGCGACAATCGGCGCGATCGCGTTCGGCGTGGTGCAGATGGCGCCGCCTCCGGCGCCGCCCGATGCGCCGGTCGCAGCGAGCGACGTGCCTGCCGCGCCGGTGCCGGAGCGGCGCAAGGAACCGCCATCGACATTGCCGGTACCGAAGGCAGCCTCGGAGGCAGCGCCACCGGCAATTCCCGCAACACCCGTAGCACCCGCGGCAAAGCCAACTGTCCAGCGCGAGCCGTCACGCGAACGGCAAGCCACGCCGCCGTCACCCGCAGCAGACAAGCTGACGGCGGTGGCACCGGCTTCCGTGCCGCCAACGGGACAGGTCGTCCGCACGACCGCGCCGGCGCAGGAACCGGCCCTCGCGTCGAACGCCGGACCCGCGCCCGCGGCGCCTGAAGCGTTTCCCGCCGAGCCGGAGAGAAAGCAGGAGAGCGATCCGGTTGCGCAGGATCGTGGGAATGCGCGCGCGCTCGCCAAGGAATCGGCAGCGCTTGCTCCCGCGACGCCCTCGCCCAAGGCCGTAACCGCGCCCGCAGCCGGTGCGGCGATGGCTCGCACCGACGCGGCCGCCGCGCGCGCGGACGGCAAACGGCGCGATGAAGCTGCCGCGACTCCGCCGCTAGCGCCGGACGCGTGGGTCAAGAAGATCGTTGCGCTGATGGACACCGGGCGCCGCGACGACGCCGCGCGCGAGTTGCGCGCGTTTCGCAACGCCTATCCGGACGCCGACAGCCGGCTGCCACCGTCGCTGCGCGACTGGGCGGCGACGGTCAGGCGCGATCCCTGACGGCGCGCGTTCGTCGCGCGGCCCCCATCAAACTTCCGAATCGGCGCCACGCACGCGCGACAACGCGCGCAACGTCGAAGTGGCGACGATCGCGACCGCGACCAGCATCAGCCCGAGCGCGAGCGGGTGCTCGACGAATATGCGCAATGACCCGCGCGACATTTCCAGCGACTGCCGCAACGACTGCTCCATCAGCGGTCCGAGGATCAGGGTCAGGATCATCGGCGCCAGCGGGATGTCGAGCTTCTTGAACAGATAGCCGACGACGCCGAACGCGGCCATCATGCCGACGTCGAACGCCTGGCCATTGATGGTGTAGGCGCCAATCGCACAGAAGCCGAGCACGAACGTGTACAGGATCGAGCGCGGGATCCTCAGCAGCCGTTCCCAGAGCGGGATCAGCGGAAGGTTCAGGACCAGCAGGATCGCGTTGCCGATGTAGAAGCTCGCGATCACCCCCCAGACGACGTCGCCGTGATCGCGGAACAGGAACGGCCCGGGGATCAGGCCCTTCATCATGAACGCGCCCATGATGACGGCGACCGTCGGCGACCCTGGAATGCCAAGCGTGAACAGCGGGATCAGCGCGGCGGTCGCGTAGGCATTGTTCGCGGTCTCCGGACCGGCGACGCCTTCGATCATGCCGGTGCCGAACGCCTCGGGCGTCTTCGAGGCACGCTTTTCGACGATGTAGGACATGACCGTCGGAATCACCGCGCCCACGCCCGGAATCAATCCCAGCAGGAAGCCGATCGCTGAGCCGCGTACGACCGGCATGGCCGAGCGGCGGACGTCGTCGCGCGTCGGCACGAGTTCGCGCAACCGGGTCGCGATTGCGGTCGTTGCCGCATCGCGTTCCAACGCCAGCAGGATCTCGCCGACTCCAAACAGTCCCATCGCGACCACGACGACATTGATTCCGCCGAGCAGGTTCAGTTGCCCGAAGGTGAAGCGCGGCCCGCCGGCTACCGGATCGATGCCGACCATTGCGATCAGCAGTCCGAGCGTGGCGGAGATCAGGGCGAGCGTGACTGACCGTCCGGCGAGGCCGGTCACCAGCGACAACGCGATCAGCATCAGCGCGAAAAACTCGGGCGGGCCGAACTTCAGCGCAAGCGCGGTTAGCGGTGCGGCGAGCAGCACGAGCCCCAGCGTCGCCACGGTTCCGCCGACGAACGAGCCGATCGCCGCCACCGCGAGCGCCGGACCCGCCCGTCCTCTTTTCGCCATCTCGTGCCCGTCGAGGCAGGTGATCGCGGACGCGGCCTCGCCCGGGACGTTGACGAGCACCGAAGTCAGCGTGCCGCCGTACATCGCACCGTAATAGATCGCGGACAGCATGATGATCGCGGAGGTCGCGTCGAACTTGAACGCGATCGGCAGCAGCAACGCCGTCCCCGCGACCGGCCCGATGCCCGGCATGATTCCAACCAGCGTGCCCAGCACGCAGCCGACCAGCGCAAACGTGAGATTCGCTGGCGTCAGCGCGGTCGCGAAGCCGCCGGCGAGCAGGCTCAATGCGTCCATTCGCGCCTACACGCCGAAGCGGCCGACCGGCAGCGGTTGGCTCAGGAACTCCGTGAACACGTAATGGACACCGAGACTGCCGACGAGCGCGTAGAAGAGCGTTTCGAGCAGGTTGCGCCGATCGAGCAGCGACAGCAGGCCGACGTAGAACGCGAACAGGGTGATGCGGAAACCGAGGATCGGCAGGAAGACAGTGACGCCGAACAACGCGGCGAGCACCGCCGCGATGCGGACGTAGCCGGACCGGGGTGCGAAGAACTGTTCCGGCAACGGCTCCGGCAGCGCGATGGTCGCCTGCACGATGACGACCAACGCGAGAATGCCGAGCAGCGCGCACAGCCAGAGCGGAAAGAATCCCGGCCCCGGCCCCAGCGATGTGAAGTAACGCAGCGCATAGGCGTGAAAGCCGAGGAACGCCGCGACCAGCAGGAACACGAGCCCGGCGATCAGATTGGCGCAACGCATCGCGTCGGTTGGTCAGGTTCGCCGCGTCGACGAAGGAGGCCTTCGCTGCGTCGACTCGACCGGCGAGGAGGCCGCGCGGCTATTTCTCCTTGATGCTCTCCAGAATCGGCTTCATCCGGACTTCGGTGGCCGCCCACAGCTGCGAGTAGGCGTTCGGGTCCATGTACAGCGGCGCGAGCGCGAGTTGCTGGAGCCGCTGCTGATGTTCCGGACTCTCGATGACCGCCTTCATCGCGTTGGTCAGCGTGGTCACGACGCTCTGCGGCGTGCCGGCTGGCGCGACGATGCCGGTCCACGAGGCCGCGATGACGTCGTAGCCGAGCGATCGCATCGTCGGCACGTCGGGCATCGACTTTTCGGGCTGCTCCGCGGCGACCGCGAGCACGCGGAACGCGCCGCTCTGCTTGTGCTGGAGCGAATCGGCGGTTGCGCCGGCGAGCACATCGACGTGCCCCCCGAGCAGCGCGGTAACCGACGGCGCACCGCCAGTGAAGTGCACGGACGCGAAACGCACGTTGGCCACCCGCTCCAGCATCAGCACCTGGGTGTGCGGAACCGCCATCAGGCCGCTGTCGCTGACCTTGATGCGCTCGGGACTGGCGCGCGCCGCCTCGACCAGGTCCTTCAGCGTCTTGTACGGGCTCTCGGAGCGGACCGCGAGCATCTGCGGCACATAGTGATGCATCGCGACCGGCTGGAACTCCTTGCGCGTGTAGATCGTGTCGCGCCCGGGGACCAGGTAGTGCGTCGTTACCGTGGGCAACACGACATACGAAAGCGTGTAGCCGTCGGGTGCGGAGCGCACCAACTCGGTCAATCCGACCTGCGATGCGGCGCCGGCCTTGTTCACCACCTGGACCGGCGACTTGAATTCCTTCTCGAGTCCGGCGGCCATCATTCGCGCGCCGGTGTCGGTCACCCCGCCCGCCGCGTACGGCACGATAATCGTGATCGGCTTGCCGCGCGCCGGAAAATCGCTGCCCTGGGCCGCCAGCGGCGCACACCAGGCGCCCAGCACCAGCGTCGGGATCGTTGCGAAGACTGCAAACCAAGCTTGCGAATTTCGCTGCATGGATCCTCCTTGGGGCCGTTGGAACCTCAACCAGGGCGAGGTATTCGAGTGTTGGGAACTGTAGGACAATCGACTGACCACCGCAACCGGCACCTGCCCCGCACCGAGCGGGCGACCAGGGCAGCGCCACGTGGCCAGGAGGACGAGACGTGCAGCAGACGTTCATCGAAGTGGAAATCGCGGTACCGCGCGTTGCGGTCGTAACGATGGCGCGCCCGCCGGTCAACGCGCTGAATCGCGAGATCCGCGAGGAACTGGTGCGCACGATCGACGCGCTTCAGGATCGGGACGACGTGCGCACGATCGTTCTCACCGCGCGCGGCAGCGTGTTCTGCGCGGGCGCCGACATCAAGGAGAAGCAGGCGCTCGGCGGCGCCGAGGGCGATCACCTGCGCGCCAACCGGCTGACCCGCGAGGCCTTCTACTGCATCCACGACAGCAGCAAGCCGGTAATCGCCGCCGTCAACGGTGCGGCGCTCGGCGCCGGTTTCGTGATGGCCGCCTGCTGCGACATGATTTTCGCCGCCGAGGAGGCGGTGTTCGGCATGCCGGAGATCGATGTCGGCCTTGGGGGTGGCGCGAGCATCCTGCAACGCATCCTGCCCGCGTCGAAAATGCGCCGGATGATGCTGACCGGCGAGCGCATCCCCGCCGCGGAGCTGTACCGCCTCGGCGCCGTGGAAGCCTGCGTGCCGCGAAGCGAGCTGCTGCCGGCGGCGCTCGAAGTCGCCGTGGCCATCGCAACGAAGAGTCCGGCGGCGGTGCGAACCATCCGCGACGCCTTCGTGACGGTCGCGGCGCTGCCGATGCGCGAAGGCTTCCGCATCGAGCAGAAATATACGACCGAACTTTCAAAAACGGCGGACGCCGCGGAAGCCCGGCGCGCGTTCCTCGAGAAGCGCAAGCCGGTGTTCTGACGCACTGGCCGGAAGACACTCCTTCACCCAAAGGACAGCCATCATGACTCGCTACGAGTCGCCCTACGACCCCGCGACGATGCCGCGCAATCTGGAGCACGTTCTCTACCAGAAACAGGGCCACGTCGCGTATGTGACGATCAACCGGCCCGAGGTGCGCAACGCGCTGCACTCGTTTGCGTACCAGGAACTGCGCTCGTGCTGGCGCGATATCGGCCTCGACCCGAACGTCTACGTCGGCATCGTCGCCGGCGCCGGGCCGGCGTTCTGTTCCGGCCGCGACGTCAAGTTCCTCGCCAAGTACCAGGCCGAGGGCAAGCGCACCCCGCACGAGGACCCGAACAGCCCGCTCTTCCATTGGGGCGGCGGCGGACAGCCGCAAGACGTGAACCTGGAGAAGCCGCTGATCTGCGCGATCAACGGCTTCGCGGTCGGCGTGGGGCTCAACATCGCGCTGCAGTGCCAGTTGCGGGTGATGGCCGAGGATGCGTGGATCGGCGACCAGCACACCAACGTCGGGCGCCTCGGGGCGCCACACGAGATGTACGCGGCGCTTCCCCGTACCACGGCGGCGTTTCTCACGCTGTGCAACGGCCGGCTGACCGCGGCCGAATGCCTGCAGCAGGGCATCGTCAACAAGGTCGTCCCGAAGGAACAGTTGCTGCAAACGGCCGAGCAACTCGCCGAGATGGTGTGCGCCGGCTCGCCGCTCGCCGTGCAGGGCGCGATCCGTCTCTACCGGTTGACTGCCGCGTTCCCGGCGTCGCTGACCGCCTACGCGCGCCATCTGGACCAGGAGATCGCCGAGACCGAGGATGGCGCCGAAGGCTCGCGCGCCTTCCGCGAGAAAAGGAAGCCGGTCTGGAAGCTGCGCTAGCCGTCGAGCGCGCGACATGACGGGCCTCGATCGGGCGTTTGTCGACGTCTCGCGGCTGCTGTCGCCGCGATCGATCGCGGTGATTGGTGCCTCCGAAGGGCCCGGCAATCTGGGCGGCGTCGCGGTCAGGTTGCTGCAGAAGTTTCACTATCCGGGAACGATCTGGCCGGTGAATCCGCGCCGTCCGGCCGTGCACGGTCTCGCCTGCCATGCGAACGTGCGCGAACTTCCCGGCGTGCCCGATCTCGCGCTGTTCGCCACCGGCGCCGAGTCGATTCCCGGCCTGCTGCGCGAATGCATCGACGCGGGCATACCCGCGGGCATCGTATGGGCCGGCGGATTCGCGGAAGTCGGCGGTCCTGGCCAGGCGCTCCAGCAGCAGATCACCGACCTGTGCCGCGAAGCGGGCTTCGCGCTGGCGGGCCCCAACGGCATCGGCGTGATCAACAGCGAAATGCCGGTCACCGCGACGTTCGCGTCGTTCCTCACCGAGACCGACGTGCTCCTCCGCGGAAACATCTCAATCGTGAGCCAGAGCGGTGGCACGGCGACAATGGCGCAGGCGTTCGCCGGCCTGGCGGGTTTCGGCTTCCGCTATACGATCAGCAGCGGCAACGAGGCGGTGCTGACGACCGCCGATTACATCCACGCGCTGGTCGAGGACCCGCACACCAAGGTCATCGCGGCCTACGTCGAAGGCGTCCGCGACGGCGAGCGACTCATCATTGCGCTGCGCGAAGCGCGCGAAGCGGGCAAGCCGGTCGTGATGCTGAAGGGCGGTGAAACAGCCGCAAGCGCAAGAGCGGCCGCTGCGCACACCGGCGCGCTCGCGGGCGAGCGGCGCGTCTGGGATGCGGTGTTCCGCGAAGCCGCGGTGGTGCGCGCGCAGTCGCTCGAGGAACTGCTCGACATTGCGCTATTCCTCAGCAGCACCGACCTCGCCAGACTGCCGGGAGGAAATGGCGTTGCGGCCGTGACCTTCGGCGGTGGCGGCGGTGTGCTGTCCGCCGATCAATGCGTGCGCACCGGCCTGGCGATGCCCCAACTCAGTACGGCGACGCGCGAGAAGCTTCGCACGCTGGTGCCGCCGATCGCAGCCATCGACAACCCGGTCGATCTGACGCCACAGGTCTACAACCAGCCGCAGTGGTTCGCGTTGTTCGGACGCTCGCTCGACGTGATTGCAGCAGACCCGGCCATCGACGTGATTCTGCTGCAGTTCGGGCCGATGGCGCTGCGGGGCATGGAGGTCGCGGAGGCCATCTGCGACTTCCGCAAGCGCTGCGCGAAGACGGTTTGCGTCGCCTGGGCGCTGGCGCCGAGCGGTGTTCCTGAGCGGCTGCGCAACGAGGGCTTGTACGTCTTCACCGAACCTGCACGAGCGATCACGACGCTGGGCAAGCTCGTGCAGCGTCACGTCGATGCCTGGGCAAGCACGGACAACAACGTGCCGACCGCACTCGACTTCGACTGGTCCGCGCACGTGCAAAGTGCTCGAGCGGGCACGGTGATCTCGGAGCACGAGTGCCATCGGCTGCTTGCGGCCGCGGGACTGGCGGTTGCCGCAGGGTGCCTGGCTCATTCGGAGAGTGAGGCGCTCGAGGCCGCGCGGGCCGTGAAGCTACCGGTGGCGATGAAGGCCGTCTCGCCGGCTCTTACGCATCGCGCCGCTGCCGGTCTGGTTGCGCTTGGCCTGCGCTCGGGCGACGAGGTCCGCGAAGCATTTCGCCGGCACTGCGTCACCGCGGAACGAGCGGGCATCGCGCTCGACGGCATCTACGTGCAGCACATGGTGGACGCGGACCTCGAGGTGCTCGTGTCCGCATTCCGCGATCCGGTGTTCGGCGTGATGGTCTCGTGCGGCGCCGGCGGCAACCTGGTCGAATTGATCGACGACGTCACGCTCGAGCGGGCGCCCTTCGGAGAACGGCGGGCGCTGGCGATGATCGAGCGACTCAGGCTTGCGCGCATGGCGAAGCGCCTGCAGCGTGCACCGGATCCGCAACCCCTCGCCGCGTTCATTGCGCGGTTCTCGCAGCTCGCGGCGGGCGCGCCGTGGCGCAGGTTCGTTCTGGAGGTCAATCCGGTGAAATGGGGCCGCGAAGAGGTAACGGCGGTCGACGGATTGCTGATCGTGGAGGAACCGTAGTCGAACCTACAGCGACTTGACCAGCCGCTTGATCGGCGCGGGAAGCGCCGCCGCGAGCGCGTCCAGCCGCGTCAGCCAGACCACCCCCGGCGCCTCGGCACGCGTTGGCCAGCGCGACACGGCGATGCGCTGCGGGTGTAGCGTCAGCGTGAAATGGGTGAAGCCGTGCACGATCGGCGCGAGCGGCTCGCTCGTCGCAACGTCGATACCGAATTGCGCGCGCAGTCCCTCGCGCACGTCGGCGTCGAGCGGGGACTCGGGAAGACTCCACAGGCCGGCCCATACACCTGTCGGCGGTCTTCGCTGGAACAGGATTTCACCGCTGCGCTCGATGACCAGCACGCGGATCGCGCGTTGCGGGAGCGTCCTCGTCGGGCGCGGCGAAGGAAGTTCGGCCACGCGGTTTTGCGCAAGCGCGATGCAGTCCGCGGCGACCGGGCAGCGGCTGCACGCCGGCGCGCTGCGTGTGCAAACGGTCGCGCCGAGGTCCATCAAACCTTGCGTATAGGCCTCGATGTCGTTCGCCGGCAGCAGCGCCTCGGCCGCCGACCACAACGCACGCTCGACGCGCGACGCGCCGGGAAAGCCCTCGATTCCGCGATGGCGCGCGATCACGCGCTTGACGTTGCCGTCGAGAATCGCTGCGCGCCTGCCAAACGCGAACACGGCGATCGCTGCCGCGGTCGAGCGGCCGATGCCGGGCAGTGCGGCGATCGCCTCGACGTCCTCCGGGAACGCGCCCCCGTGCTTGTCGACCACGCCCCGCGCGGCAGCGTGCAGGTGATGCGCGCGCCGGTAGTAACCGAGCCCGGCCCAATGCTCGAGCACGCGATCGAGCAACGCGTTCGCGAGCGATGCGACGTCCGGAAAGCTCGCGACGAAGCGCTGGTAATAGGGAACCACGGTCGCGACTTGGGTCTGCTGGAGCATGATCTCCGCGAGCCAGATGCGGTACGGATCGCTCGTTCGCTGCCACGGCAGGTCGTGGCGGCCATGCCGGCGCTGCCAGGCCGCCACCCGGCTCGCGAACGGCGCGTTCCGGCCGGTGGCCATTGGACCCCGGAGGGATCAGCGACCCGCGGGCCGCTGCTTCGCCTTCGCCGCCGCTTCCGACTTCGGGTACTTAGCGACCAGCTCTTCCAGCGTTCGACGCGCGCCGGCGGTATCGCCGAGTTCGCTTTGCGCGGACGCGATGTTGAGCAGGGCGTCGGGGACCTTGGGACTGTCCGGGTAATTCGCGATCAGCGTGCGTTGCGCGGTGACGGCCGCGCGGTAGTCGCGGCGCGCGAAGTGCGCATTGCCGATCCAGTACTGCGCGGACGAGGCCAGCGGCGTGCGCGGATAAGCGCGAATGAAGCTGCCAAACGCGGTGATCGCGCCCGCGTAGTCGCCGCGCTTGAAGACGTCGAGCGCGGCATCGTAGGCGCGCTGCTCGGCCGCGGGATCTGCGGGCCTCGGGGCGCCTGGCAAGGGCGTTGCGCCGGTCGCCGTCGGCGGGACGACGCCTGCAACGACGCCCACCGTGCCCGGATCGGTCGGCGGCGGAGGGGTTGCAGCGGCTGCAGCCGTGGCCGCCGCGGTCCGTTCGGCCTCGAACCTGCGCAGCCGCGAGTCGAGATCGACGTACAAGTCGCGCTGGCGCTTCTGCGCCTCGGCGAGCTCAAAGGTCAGGACCTCGATCTGGCCGCGAAGCCGAGCCACGTCGCTCTTCACGGACTCGATCTGGTTGGCGAGATCCACGATTGCCCCACTCTTCGCCTGCAGTTCGAGCGCCGCCAGCCGATCCTCCAGCTGCCGCTGGATCTGCGCGAGCCGGGCGTTGGTGTCGGCGATGCGCTTTCGCGCCTCCTCGTCGTCGAACAGCGCACCA
>JBKKAZ010000041.1:0-1768 GCA_046714435.1 Casimicrobiaceae bacterium | reverse complement strand
TGGTGGAGCATGGGCGAGCCTCGCCGGAAGCGCACACGAGGTGCGGACCCGGCGATTATTCCATAGCCGTCCGCCTGCGATAGCAAGTTGCCGACGAAGCGCTCGCGCGCGACTGGGTCGATTCCTGTCGATCGGCGTTCACGGAAGCCCGAGCCAGCGATGCAGACTCGCTTCGGCGGCTGCGGCGATTCGGCGGCGACCGCGACGCGTTGCGGCGGCGTAGGCGAATGACACTGCGCCTGCAAGGGTCGCAAACAGGGCCAGCGCGACTTCGCGCGGCGGCATGTCGTCGATCGGCGGCAGGCGCTGCTCGATGGTCGCGATCAGCTCGCCGGTTCGGGCTGCGAACGTTGCGCGAAACGCCGGCTCGGCGCGCGCAACTTCCGGGAGCAGCAGCGTCAACGGACACGCACGCTCGAGGTCCGGCGCTTCGACCTGCGCGAGATAGCGACGAATGAGCTGCTTTGCGAACGCGGCCGGCGCGTGATCGTCGAGTCCTGCGGTGAGCTCTGCGATGCTGCGCTCGACGCCACGGATCAGCGCTTCCTGGGCAAGGGCCTCCTTGGACGGAAAGTGCGCATAGAACCCGCCTACTGTGAGGCCGGCACGACGCATCACCGCCTCGACGGTGGTGGCCTCGCTGCCGCGGGCCTTGATGAGCGCCTCCGCCGCGTCGAGGATCCTGCCCCGCGTGGACTGTTTGCGTTCGCTCAGGGCAATCGTCATTATGTACATAATATTATATATATAATCATTCTGCAACCACCCCGGCGCCGGACGATACCGCCTGGCGACGGATCGAGTCGGCGCATCCAGTCCGGTACCGGCGAGGACCGGCGTCGAATGCCGCTTTCGGCGCCGGCAGTAGAATCGACCGCGGGATTCCCGCTCCCGCTGCGCGACGCGCGCAAAAAAAGCCGGGCTATCCGGAGGAACACCGATGTCCGCTCCCGCACCTGCCAAGGGCACCGACCGCTCGCGTTCCGGCCCCCCGTTTCGCGCCGACCACGTCGGCAGCTTCCTGCGCCCCAAGCGGCTGCTCGACGCGCGCGAGCAGTTCAAGGCCGGCGCCATCGATTCCGAGGCGCTACGCCGCATCGAGGACGAGGCGATCCGCGACATCGTCAAGTTCCAGCAGGACCTAGGTCTTCAGGGCATTACCGACGGCGAGTTCCGCCGCACTTACTTCCACATCGACTTTCTGACTCGGCTCGAAGGCGTGACCACCAAGGGCGGGATCGCGGTCAGCTTCCACAGCAATGCCGGCAAGGTCGATTTCGCACCGCCGGTGATGCAGATCACCGGCAAGGTGCGGCACACCAGCGACATCCAGCGCGCCGACTTCGAGTTCCTGCGTTCGGTGACCACGCGCACGCCCAAGGTCACCATCCCCTCGCCGACGATGCTGCACTTCCGCGGCGGGCGCGCAGCGATCGACCGAGCCGCCTATCCGGACCTGGACGGTTTCTACGCCGATGTCGCTAACGCCTACCGCGCGGAGCTCGCGTCGCTCGGCGCCGCCGGTTGCACCTATGTCCAGCTCGACGACACCAACCTCGCCTACCTGTGCGACGAGAAGATGCGCGAGGGCGCGCGTGCCCGCGGCGACGACCCGAACGAGCTGCCGCGCCGTTACGCCGCGCTGATCAACGCGGCGATCCGCGACCGGCCCGCGGGCATGACCGTGTGCACGCACCTGTGCCGGGGCAATTTCAAGAGTGCGTGGGCCGCCGAAGGGGGCTACGAGCCGGTGGCCGAGGTGCTGTTC
>JBKKAZ010000040.1:0-6050 GCA_046714435.1 Casimicrobiaceae bacterium | reverse complement strand
GGTGCCGCGCCGACGAGCCGGCGACCACGAAGCTGGACAAGCTCTACGTGCTCGTCGAGCAACACGGGCGCGGAATCGGCCGGCGCCTGATCGAGCATGTCGAGTCGGCGGCGCGCGCCGACGGGGCAGCGTCGCTGATTCTGAACGTCAACAAGCACAACACGGGGTCGATCTCCGCCTACGAAAAATGCGGATTCTCGGTTCGGGAGGCCGTGGTCGTCGACATCGGACAAGGCTTCGTCATGGACGATTTCGTGTTGGCCAAGCCGCTGTAGCGCCGGCCACGCCTTGAGGCACGCAACCTCGCCTCCTCGCCGATCCTGCGACAATCGCCGGCTCCAAGCCTTCGGCCGGGCCTCCTGACGCCGACGATAATCCGCATAGCGTCGTCGGCTGCGTCGAGTTCTTGCACGTCCTGCCCAACGACAGGCATCGGCCACGCGACGTAGGCGGTTACCAGCCCTTGCGTACGAGGCCTGGCACGACGTCGAAGTGATGGTCGCGGCTGAGGATCGGAAGTCGGTGCTGCAATGCGATGGCTGCGATCCAGGCGTCGTTAGCCGGAATCGGGCGTCCGGATCGCTTGAGAGCAGCCCGCAGCGCCGCATAGGCAATCGCGGTCTCGTCCGTCACCGCGAGGATGTCGAAATGCGTCAGTTCGGAGTCCAGCCAAGCTTCATAGGCCGCTCGTTGCTTGGACGCCGCGATCCCGTAACGGTACTCGCCGAGCACGATGACGGGAATGGCAGCTCGCGCCTGCCCGCGAAGTACGTCACCGACGCCATCGTCGCCGTCCACAAACGCGGAAAGCGCATTGGTGTCCAGAATCACGCCCGGTCCTCGGGTTCGACGACCTCGAACGCTTCGTCAATCCTGGCCCGGATACGCACACTTTCGTTGCGCAGCCGGCGCAGCTTTCCAAATCCCTGCATCCATGCCGGGTCGCCGACGCGAACTTTGGTTGCGGTGGCGGCGAGCTTCTGCTGCAACGCTTCGGTCACGAATTCCTTGAGCGACTGGCCGCGCTCAGCTGCCTTCGACTTGGCCTTGCGAAACAGCGGGTCTGGAATTTCTATGGTAGTCTTCACTCGCCCATATTACCATATTTACGGCTCGCGCCAGCGCCGGGTTACGAGACGGCCCACCGGATCTTCTGTGCCGTGCTCCTGCCCACACCCGGCACGCGCGCGAGGTCCTCGACTCCCGCCGTCAGCGCCGCCTCCACACTGCCAAAGCTGTCCAGCAAGCGGGCGGCCCGGGTAGGTCCTACGCTCGGGAGTCCCTGCAGAACATGCAGTTGAATCCGTCGCCTCGACTTGGGTCGGTGGCCCGGCCGCGGCATGACGCCCGAGATCGCGCGTCGTAGCTGGCGACCAGCGTACAGCATGATCCTTGCCGACTCCTCGGCGTTACCTGAGCGGAGCATGGGAATCCCCAGGATGACGCTCACGCTGATGAGTGCACCCTGAATCGCGTCGCGGCTCATCGCGCAGTCCACAATTTGTTGTTCGCTGCCTTCGAGAAGGATCATCGAGTGCCGAGGCGAGGCGGCCAATCGGCATGCCTGGCGGAACAAGCGCCCGTCGGCGATGGAGGCGACCAGATCCGGCCAGCTCTTTCGCTCGACCAGCAGCCGGCCCGCAATCTGGTAGTCGGCAAGCGGCAACCGGCGGATGACGACCTCGCAATCCGCCCTGGCTCGCAACTGCTGCACGACGCCAGCCAAAGCTTCGCGGTCGTCGGCAATGATCGGAATCCTTGGTTCCACCCATGGTCCTTCATCAATGAGTCGGACACGCACTGGGGAACCTGGTCAACGCGAACGGTGACCATTCCCATAGCGAAGCGTCGAGGCTGCAACTCGAATCCGAGTCTGCCGGTGAGCCTTTCAGCGCGCAATACGACTTTCGTCCCATGGCGGCATCGCCTCGAACCACTCAGCACCGGCAGCCCCCCTCGCCCGAAAGCGGTCACGGCGAAGCCGAAACGCCGAACCAATCCCGCGAGGCGCTTGTTGTCCACCAGTGCTTCACCGACGAGCTCCCTGGTCAAGGATAGGCATTTCAACCACGCGAGCCTGAGTGTGGAGGAGCCGGTAGGGTGGCTCAAGCGTGGATTTAGCTGGCAACGGGCTTCTCCGCACGCTTGTCGTCGCACTTCCGCGCGCCTGCCGACGCCAAGGTGACCGCGCACGGGCAGGCGGGCGGCCGCCGGCACGACCCCGCCCGCGCTGGCGGCGTCGAACACGCCGTCGATGACCACGGCATGGAAGTGCAGGTGGGCATTGAGCGTCGAGCCGAAGCGGTGGATGAAGACTACCGCGCCGAGGCGCGCCGTGCTGCCGGCGCCGGGACTGTGCGCGCGGAGGCGTTGCTCCACCACCCGCAGGAACAGGCGCAGGGCCGCGCCTTGGAGATCGGCGTCGCGCTGCAGGAAGTCGCGCAGGCGCTTGGGCACCGCGAGCACCCACTGGCGCACCGGCAGCGGTGGCACGACGTGATCGGTGAGATGTGCCGCCGTCGCCACCATGCGCCGGGTGTTGCACGATGGGCAGACGCCGCGCCCCTTGCACGAGAACGCGATCAGGAAATCGTGCCCGCATTGCCCACAGCGGGCTCGCGCAAAGCCGTGGGCTAGGATGCCGCACTCCAGGTAGCGGCGGAGTTCGCGCTCCACACACTCCGGCACCAACTCGTCGTCGTGGTTCTCGCGGCGTTGGGCGAGCCAGGTCTCGAGGTGTTGCTGGACGCAGCGATAGAGCAGGCTCCGGCTCGGGTGGCGCGGCCGATACCGCGCTGGTGCACTGCCCATGGCCCGGCACTCGACCTCCATGTCTGCCCCCTGTGCCCCGCATTGCAGCGTTGGGGCTCAAGGGTGGGCGGCACCGTGTGCCGGGCGTCATTGGCCGCAGGGTCTAGGTGAGGCGCTCTCGCGCTTTCTGCGCGACGAGGGTGCAGGGCTCGCACTCGCAAGTGTCGGCGGCGTGCCGGTGGGATTCGCCGCCTGGTACCGCGCCGACGAGCCGGCGACGTCGAAGCTCGACAAGCTCTACGTCCTTGTCGAGTACCAGCAGCGCGGAATCGGGCGGCGGCTGATCGAGCATGTCGAGTCGGCGGCGCGCGCCGATGGGGCCGCGTCGCTGATTCTGAACGTCAACAAGCACAACACGGGGGCGATCTCCGCCTACGAGAAATGCGGATTCTCGGTTCGGGTGGCCGTGGTCGTCGACATCGGACAAGGCTTCGTCATGGACGATTACGTCATGGCCAAGCGGCTGTAGCGCCGGCCACGCCTTGAGGCACGCAGCCTTGCCTCCTCGCCGATCCTGCGATAATCGCCCGCTCCAAGCATTCGGCCGGGCCTCCTGACATGCGCAAGCCGCTGTCGCTGTACGACAATTTCACGCGCACGCTGCGCCCCTTCGTTCCCTTGAGGGCGGGCGAGGACGTCGGCCTCTACACCTGCGGCCCGACCGTCTACGACTATCAGCACATCGGCAATTTCCGCACCTTCCTGTTCGAGGATCTGTTGAAGCGGGTGCTGCGCTGGAACGGCTACGAAGTCAGGCACGTGATGAACATCACCGACGTCGGCCATCTGACCTCGGACGCGGACACCGGCGAGGACAAGATGGAGAAGGGCTCGCGCCGGACCGGCATGACGGCGTGGGAGATGGCACGGCTCTACACCGATGCTTTTCTCACCGACATGAAGGCGCTGAACATCGAGCCACCGACCGTCCTCTGCCGGGCCACCGATCACATCCCCGAGCAGATCGAATTCATCGCCGACCTTGAGCGCAAGGGTTACACCTACCTTACCGCCGATGGCGTGTATTTCGATACGTCGAAGCAGCCGGACTATGGCTACCTCGCGCGGCTCGACAAGGCGGGCCTCAAGGCGGGTTCGCGCGTCGAGCTCGGGGACAAGCGACATCCGACCGATTTCGCGCTGTGGAAACTCTCCCCGCCGGGCGAGCGCCGGCAGATGGAATGGGACGCTCCCTGGGGCAAGGGCTTCCCCGGCTGGCACATCGAGTGCTCGGCGATGGCCTCGAAGTACCTCGGCGACTGGTTCGACATCCACTGCGGCGGCGAGGATCACTTGAGCGTGCACCACACCAACGAGATCGCGCAGACCGAGGGCCGGTCGGGGACGCGCCTCGCCAACTTCTGGATGCACGGCTATTTCCTACTTTCCAACGACGCAAAGATGGCAAAGTCCGCGGGAGAGTTCCTGCGCGTCACGGCGCTCGTCGAACGGGGCTACGACCCATTGTCGTTTCGTTACCTGTGCCTGACAGGCCACTACCGCACCCAGCTCAACTTCACCTGGGATGCGTTGGACGCCGCGCAAACCGGCCTCGAGCGCATGCGCCAGGGGTTCTTCGCGCTGCCGCACGAACGCGTAGTGCAGGCCGACGCAGCGTTGCTCGAACGCTTCGGCGACGAACTCGCCGACGATCTGAACCTGCCGCGGGCGCTGGCGGTTGCGTGGGACACGCTGCGCGGATCGGCGCCACCCGCCGACAAGCGCGCAACGCTTGCAAGATTCGACGAGGTGCTGGGGTTGGGGCTGGCCGGCTGGCAGCCGAAGGAGGTCGAGGTTCCCGCGGAGATACGGGCGCTCGCGGACGCGCGCCGGAAGGCACGAGAGGCGAAGGACTTCGCCGAAGCCGACCGCCTGCGGGCCGCGCTCGCATCGCTGGGCTGGGACATGGAAGACCGGCCGGGCGGTTTCGTGCTGAAACCGAAGTGACCCACTGCCGCCGGTTCGGAGTGCGCCAGCCATGAAACTCGCCACGCTGAAGGACGCTACCCGCGACGGCCGCCTGGTCGTCGTCAACCGGGAGCTCTCGCGCTGTGTCGCCGTGCCCGAGATCGCGCGCACGCTGCAAAAGGCGCTCGACGACTGGGTGCGGACGGCGCCGGCGCTGGCGGCGATCGGCGACGAACTCAACGCCGGACGCCTGTCCGATGCCGGCGCGTTCGATGCCCGCGATGCGATGGCGCCGTTGCCCCGGGCCTACCAGTGGGCTGACGGTTCCGCCTACGTCAACCACGTCGAGCTGGTGCGCAAGGCGCGCGGTGCGACGATGCCGCCGGAGTTCTGGACCGATCCGCTGATGTACCAGGGTGCGTCGGACCACATGCTCGGTGCCTGCGACGACGTGGCGCTTGCCGACGAAGCCTGGGGCATCGACTTCGAGGGCGAAGTCGCCGTGGTCACCGGCGACGTCGAGATGGGCACCCCGCCGGCGGCCGCCGGCCGCTCGATCCAGCTCGTGATGCTGGTGAACGACGTCAGCTTGCGCAACCTGATTCCTCCCGAACTCGCCAAGGGCTTCGGGTTCTTCCAGTCGAAACCGGCGTCGTCGTTCTCGCCGGTCGCCGTGACGCCAGACGAACTCGGCGACGCGTGGCGTGACAGCAGGGTCCATCTTCCATTGCTGTCATGGCTAAACGGCGCCCCGTTCGGACAACCGAACGCGGGCGTCGACATGACCTTCAATTTCGCGCAGTTGATCGCCCACGCGGCGAGGACGCGGGACCTGGTCTCCGGGAGCATCGTGGGCTCGGGGACGGTGTCCAACAAGGAGGACGGCGGTCCCGGGCGGCCTGCGGCGGTCGGCGGCGTGGGCTATTCGTGCATCGCCGAACAGCGCACCGTCGAGACGCTGGTGGGCGGCAAGCCGGTGACGCCGTTCCTGCGCTTTGGCGACCGCGTCCGCATCGAGATGTTCGACGCCGGCGGGCGGTCGATCTTCGGGGCCATCGACCAGCAGATCGTCAAGAACTAGAACCCCGTTTGGGCTGCGCGCAAAGGCGGCGCGTCATGCGGATCCGCCGCGGAAGAGGCATCGAGAGTCCTTGGCGCAGGCCGCCTGTCGCCCACCGCGCCCGCCCGTTCCGGGTTTGGCGCGTTCCGTCGCTTCGGGATTGAGGCCGGGCGGGTGTCTCCCCAAAATCGGCGCTGAGCCTGTCGACCTCATCGGCAGCCGGTGAATCCGGATCCCGCCGTCCCCGCATCCAAGCAGCACAGACGAGGAG
>JBKKAZ010000039.1:0-5133 GCA_046714435.1 Casimicrobiaceae bacterium | reverse complement strand
GACCAGGTCGCCGAACAGGTAGACGTAGCCGTGGAAGCGGACCGGGATGAGGTTGAGGATGGTGTCGAAGCGGATGTGGGCGCGCTGCTTGACGGCGTACGACGCCCCGACCCAGCCGAGGAACACGAACGCATAGCGGGCGATCTCCTCGCCCCACAGCGACGAGTACGAGAATACGAAGCGCCGGACGACCTCGTTGACGATCACGAAGACGATCAGCACGTAGGCCCCCAGCATCAGCCAGCGCTCGATGTTGGCGTCGAGCTGGGAGAGGATTTTTCGCAACCGGGACTCCAGGAGCGGGACCGCGTGAATGCTTGCGGCCCGCGTGTTGTGAACGGCCGGTCACGGGATGGCGGGCACCACGCCCGCCATCCCGTGTCGCACGGATCAGCCGCGGTAATCCTCGACCGTGAAGCGCCCCTTGGTGTTGGCGGCCACCTTCAGCTTGTCGAAGGTCGCCAGCGAGCCGGCGAGCTCGATCTTGTTCTCGTCCCACTCCTTGCGCGCATCTCCGCACTGGTCGGCCCAGCGCTTGAGCTCGGCATCGGTGGGCCGGATGAATTTGACGCCAGCCTTGGACATCGCTTCGACCGACGCCTGGCGCGCCACGGTGATCTGCTTGAAGGACTCGCCCTGCGTTACTTCGGAGGCCTGCTCGAACATCGACTGGATGTCCTTGGGCAGCGTCGCGTACCAGGCTTCGTTCGCCGCGAACATCTGCGCATCCGGCACCGAGAACACCGTCGTGATCGACTCCAGAATGTCGATGAATCCGAAGGTGTAGAGCGCGCCGATCGCCGGATCGAGGCCATCGGCGACACCCTGCTTCAGCGCCGTCGGGGTTTCGCCCCACGCCACGACTGTCGGATTCGCTCCCGCCAGCTGGTAGAACTTGCCCAGCAGCTTCGACGGCGGAATGCGCATCTTCATGCCCTTCATGTCGTCCGGCGTGCGGATGGTCCGGCCGAATCCCTTGCGGATCGCCACGGTGCGCGGATCCACCGTGTAGTAGAACATCGGCCGGTAGCCCTTCGCGGTCACCTTCGGCGTGATCTCGTCGCTCCATGCCTTGGAGGTCACCAGATTCGCGAACTGCTGGTTGGTGCCGCACCAGTACGGGATATTGATCAGGTCGACCGCCGGCGCGTACGGGGAAAAATTGGAAAGCGACAGCGCGCCGGCCTGCACCGTGCCCCCCTGGACTTTCTGCGCGAGCGCCGCGCCCACGCCGAGTTGTCCCGCCGGGAACAGGCGAACCCAGACCCTGCCTTTGCTGAGCCGCTCGAGATTGTCCTTGAACTGCGTCTGCATGATCGGGTAGGTCCGGTAGGCGTCCTCCTTGTACTCGGTGGCGAACACCATCGGGTACTGGGCTGACTTCTTCTTTTTTTCTTCCTCGGCCGCCGTGTAGGCCACGGCCGCGTCGCTCCAGAGGTAGCCGCCGGTGGCAGCGAGCACCGCCGTCGTGAATCCGTAGCGCGTGGACACCGCCAGGAAACGCCGGCGCACGGGGGACTGTGGGGATCGGTTCGATTCGTTGCTGCGCATCGGATTCCTCCGTCTGGTTACGGGCTGGTGCCCGGTGGCGTTAAAACGCCCTTGCGGCGGTCACCCGCCTTTGCCTGCAATCTGCGGAACGCGGACTGGACCTGTCGTTCGCCCGCGCTTCCTGCGATCCGCTGTCGTTCGGGCCACCCGCACGCGCTTACGGGCCGGGCCCTTCCCCGCGCTCGGGAGCTTCGTTCTCGCACAGCATAAGGCCAGTCACGAAAGCGACAGTCATGGCCAGAACGACCAAGAACTCGCCGACGTCGCCGAGCCGCCACGCGAGCGCGACACCCGCAAGCGAGGCCGCCTTGCCGGCGAGCACGTCGATGGCGTAAACCGCGAGCAACAGCAGACTCGCCGCGTACGCGCGCCGCGCCGCGCGTGGCGTTAGTCCTGCGGCCATGCCGGTGGGTCCGGCCGAATCGCTTGCATTCATCGCAGCGTGGCCGGTCAATGCGGCCGCAACACGATCTTTGCCGCCGCCGAGCGGCCGTGGACGAGGTCTGCGAATGCTTCGGCGCCCGCGGCAAGGGGACGTTCCTCGACCCACGCAAGGTCGCCGAAAACCCCGTCGTGCAGCGCCTTGACCGTCGCGCGCAGATCGACGGTCGTGTAGGTGTAGGTCCCAATCAGCGTGATTTCGGCAAGGGTGAGCTTGCGCATGTCGATCTCGCTCGCCCAGTCCTGGAGGCCGACGTGCACGATGACCCCGCCCGGAAGTACCGCCCGTAGCGCTGCGGTCCGCGTGCTCTTCGCCCCGACGGCATCGAACACGACATCGCAGCTCGACTCGGCGGGCGCGGACGCAGTGGCCGGGTCGTAAGGCTCGCAGCGCGCGGCCCGGCGAGCCGATTCGCGCCGCAGCGCGTTGGTCTCCGCGAGTTGCACGCTGCGAACGCCATAGGCCGTGAGCAGGAGCGCTGTCAGCAGTCCGACGGCGCCTCCCCCCAGAACCACGGCCCGGCACTCCGGCAGCGGGCGCTGCAAGGCGCGCATCGCCATGTGCACGGCGTGCAACGCGGTCGCCGCGGGCTCGGTGAGCGCGGCCTGCACGGGATCCATGTCCGCCGGCAGGTCGATCAGGCTCGTCGTCGGGATCGACATGAGTTCCGCAAAGCCGCCGGCGCGCGTCATGCCGACCATCGTCCGGCGGCTGCAGAGGTTGTTGCGGCCCTGGCAGCAGTAGTCGCAGGTTCCGCAGGCGATCAGCGGATTGACCGTCACCCGGCGGCCGCGCCCGGGACCCGCCACGATCTCGCCCGCGAGTTCGTGACCGAGCACCAGCGGCGGCACGCGCCGAGGGTCGCGACCATGATAGGCATGCAGGTCCGAACCGCAGATGCCCACGGCGTCGATGCGCAATACGACCTCGCCGTCGACGAGCGCCGGTTCGGGCTCGTTTCTGAAAGTCATCTCCTTTGGTGCGGTGTAGACCAGCGCCTTCATCAAAGTCCAACGCTCCTGCGTTTGATCGTCCATCCGGCCCGACTCCGTGCGCGCTACCCGGCCGAAAAGCCGCCGTCGACGAAGACCGTCTGTCCGGTCACGTAGTCGGAGGCACGGCTCGCAAGGTAGATCGCCGTTCCCTTCAGATCGGCAAGCTCCCCGTTGCGGCCGACCATCGTGCGCGTCGCCATCGCCTGCGCCCGCGCCGGGTCGCCGAACACGGGCGCGGTGAGCGGCGTTGGGAAAAACCCCGGCGCAATTGCGTTGCACGTCACGCCCTGCTTCGAGAACGCCTCCGCCTGGGCACGTGTCAGTTGCATGATACCCCCCTTCGACGCACCATATGCGCCGCTGTTGGCGAAGGCGCGCACCGACTGCAGCGACGCGATGTTGATGATCCGGCCCCACCCCTTCGCGAGCATCGCTGGCGCGAGCTTCTGCGCGAGAAAAAACGGCGCCGACAGGTTGACGGCCAGCGTCATGTCCCAGTCCGTGTCGCCGATGTCCAGCATCGGCCGCCGGTGGTTCACGCCGGCCGCGTTCACCAGGATGTCCGGATCGCCGAATGGCTCTCGCGACTTGCTCGCGCAGTGCGCGATTTCGTCACGCCGCGCGAGGTCGCAGGCCAGCGCCGACGCGCGTCCGCCATTGTTGTGGATCGCTGCCACGGTGGCTTCCAGTTCGGCGACGCGCCTCGCGACGACAACCACCGCCGCGCCGGCGGCGGCGTAGGCTTCGGCGATCGCGCGGCCGATTCCGGAGTTGCCGCCGGTGACGACCGCGACCCGTCCCGTGAGCGCAAACAGCTCGTCGACAATCCCCATGTCGCGGTCAGCTGACGAGCGGGTCGCCGCGATCGAACGGCTGGCCGGGGAAGTACTTCGCGAGCCGGTCGTCGGCGGTGCGGGCGTGCGCCTCCATGCCCTCCAGTCGGGAGATCCGCGCCGTGACCTGCGCGACGTCGCGGTTCGCCTCGCGGGTCATCCGCTGCCAGGTCACGGTCTTGATGAACTTGTGGACCGACAATCCCCCCGAATAGCGGGCGGCACCTTGGGTGGGCAGGATGTGGTTGGGACCGCTGGTCTTGTCGCCGAACGCCACCGTCGTTTCCTCGCCAAGGAACAGCGATCCGTAGCAGGTCAACCGTGCGAGCCACCAGTCCAGGTCGCGCGCGTGCACCTCCAAGTGCTCCGCAGCGTGACGATCAGAAATTTCCACCACCTCTTCCCGCGTAGCGCAGAGGATCACCTCGCCGTAGTCGCGCCAGGCCGCGCCGGCGGCATCGCGCGCAGTCGCGGGCAGGTTCGCGATCAATGCTGGCACGCGGGCGAGGACGCTCTCGGCCAACGGCCGAGATGTCGCAAACAGCCACGCGGGCGATTCGTGCCCGTGTTCCGCCTGCCCGACCAGGTCGGAGGCGACCAGATCCGGGTCCGCCGAATCGTCCGCAATCACCGCGATTTCGGAAGGACCTGCGAACACGTCGATCCCGACGCGGCCGAACAGCATCCGCTTGGCCTCGGCCACGTACTTGTTGCCAGGTCCGACGATGATGTCGGCGGGGCGCCCGGTGAACAGCCCATTGGCCATTGCCGCGATCGCCTGCACGCCGCCCAACGTCATGATGATGTCGGCGCCGGCGACCTGCATCGCGTAGAGCACCTGCCGGTGGATGCCTTCGCCGCGATACGGCGTCGAGCAGGCGATCACCGTCGGCACACCGGCCGCCTTCGCGGTTGCGATGCTCATGTAGGCGGAGGCGATGTGGGCGTAGCGTCCTGTCGGCACGTAGCAGCCGGCGACGTTGACCGGGATCAGGCGCTGGCCGGCGACGAGTCCCGGATGCACTTCGACCTCGAACTCCGAAATCGAGGCGCGTTGTGCGAGTGCAAAGCGACGGACCTGCGCGGTGGCGAATTCGATGTCCCGCTTCACGCTCGCGGGAATGTCGCGCGTCCGCCGCTCGATCTCGGTGGGGGACGCCACGATATCGCCGCTCCACCGGTCGAGCTTCTCGGCGTACATCCTCACCGCGGCCTCGCCGTTGCGGTCGATTTCGGCGAGCATTTCGGTGACCACCTGCCGCGCGTTCGCGCTTTCGGAGTCGGGCGTTTTCGATGCTCGCTTCAGGTAGCT
>JBKKAZ010000038.1:0-21126 GCA_046714435.1 Casimicrobiaceae bacterium | reverse complement strand
TGCTCGTTCGCGGCAGCGACAACCGGCTGACGGTGAGCGACGATTTCCTGCGCAGCTACCTCCTCCGTGCCGAACTCGCGCCGGTCCCGGAGTCCTGCGAAGCCGAACTCGCGCTGCACGAGTCGTTGCTGGCGAATCCGCGCGCCGCGGTCTCCACGCGTGAACTTGCCCCCGTTGCGGACGCCGACGCGCGCGACAACTATGCAATCTGGCTGCGCTTCCGCGACCGGCTGCTGGGCGCACCCTCGCTCGAGGCCGCCTACGCGACGCTATTCCGCGGCGAGGGCGTGGACGTGCCGCCGGCGTTCCTGCACCAGCTTACCGAGATCCTGCTGCGGCACGTGCTGGGCAAGGCGGCCGACCCGATCGAGGCGCGCGTCGCCGAGATGCTGTTCAGGCCGCAGAGGATCGCGATTCACGAGGACGGCACGGTGATGGCTGCCGATGAAGCGACGGTGGAGCTGTTCGCAAGCACGGGCGGCTTCGGAAGCCTCGGCGAACTTCTGAACCAACAGGCGGTCAAGACCCGCTCGCTCGATCTCGACGTGCTCACCCGCGACAACGCCGACCGCTATTGGGAGCGGGACGAGCGGCACGACCTGGCGGTGAGTCTCAACCGCGGGCAGCCGCCGCTCGACGCGCTTTGCCGCGTGCTGGAAAAGTGGATCGCGCACTTTCTCGCCGTGAAGGTGCGCATCGCGCCCGAGCGCAAGATCGACGACGATCGCTGGGTCTGGCATGTGGGGCTCGACGCCGAGGCGAGTTCGGTGCTGAACGACCTGTACAATCGCGCCGACGTTGACGAGGACCGGATGGCTCGCCTGCTGTGCCTGTTTCGGCTCGAATTCGACAACCCCGCCGACATGAGGCCGGCGATCGCCGGGCGCCCCGTCTATCTCGCGATGGCGATGGATGCGGCGTCGCGTCTGAAGCTCAAGCCGCAGAACCTCCTGATCAACTTGCCGCTGTCGCGCCAGCAATGAAGCCAAGGTCCACATTCACGTTTTCCGAAGGGAGACGCGCGCTTGCCGCGCTGCTGCTTTCGATGACCGCCGCAGTGGCGTCGGCACCGGGTGCCGCGGCGCCCGCCGATGCCAAGGCCGCCGAGTCGAAACCGGCGGAAGCCCGGCCCGAGGGACCGCTGGCGCCGCTTGCCTGGCTCGCCGGCTGCTGGCGTGGCCAGGTCAACCAGCGCGAGTTCCGGGAGCACTGGATGCCGCTGCGCGGGGACTTGATGATCGGAACCGGCCACACCGTGGTGGGCGGCCGAACCCAGGATTACGAGTACCTTCGCCTCGAGCCTCGCGCCGACGGCGTTTATTACGTCGCCGCGCCGAGCAAACAGAAAGAGGCCGCGTTCCGCCTCGGGGAGCGCGCGACGGATGGATCCGACGAGATTTTCACGTTCTCCAATCCCGGCCACGATTTTCCCCAGGCCATCGTCTACCGGCGCGGGAGCGAGGGCTGGCTCTACGTTCACGTCGAGGGCAAGATCGGCGGCGAAGATCGCAAGGTGATCTATCCGTTCCGCCGCGTCGACTGCCAGACCGGCGAGTTCATCCGCCAGTAGCCAACGCGCGGTGGCCGACCCTTCTGCGGCGAAGTCGACGGCGCTCCTGAGCTTCGAGCGCATGCTCGCGTCGGGCAAGGACGGCGCGCTGCTGCGCTACTCGCTTGGCAACGAATACTTGAGGGTGCAAGACGCCGGCAACGCGGTCTTGCATCTTGCGCGCGCGGTCGAACTCGACGCGCGCTACACCGCTGCGTGGAAGCTCTTCGGCAAGGCGCTCGCGCTGGCCGGACGCGATGAGGAGGCGCTCGCTGCGTATCGCCAGGGCATCGTGGTCGCCCAGGCGAAAGGCGACCGCCAGGCGGAGAAGGAGATGGCGGTTTTCGCGCGCAGGATCGAGGGCGCGCGCGGGCATTAGCCAGCCAGCGAATCCACGCCGCGATTGGCAAGTGCGTCCGCTCGCTCGTTGCCGGAATGGCCGACGTGGCCGCGCACCCAGTGCCAGCGAATGCGATGGCGCTGGGCGATGGCGTCCAGTTCGCGCCAGAGCTCGGCGTTCTTGACCGGCTTGCGGTCCGAGGTCTTCCAGCCGTTGCGCTTCCAGCCGTGGATCCAGCGCTCGATGCCGAGCTTGACGTACTGCGAGTCGGTGAAAAGCTCGACGTCGCAGTCGCGTTGCAGACTTTCCAGCGCGCGGATCACGGCGACGAGCTCCATGCGGTTGTTGGTGGTAAGTGCCTCGCCGCCGAACAGCTCCTTCTCGCGATCGCCGGCCACCAGCAGCGCCCCCCAGCCGCCCGGTCCCGGGTTGCCCTTGCACGCGCCGTCGGTGTAGATCGTGACGTCGCCCTTCACCGGCGCCGCCGCTCGACGCCGGTGGTCAACGACTCTCGCGCGCGCGGGGCCGTAACGACCGCGCGCCGCCGCTGGCGGCGCTGCTTCGACGGCGTGATCAGCCGTATGCCGTGCACACGCTTGGTCGCGCGCAGGAAATAGATGCCGCCGGCGATCGGCCACCACCGGTCGCCGGCGCGTTCGAACAGGCCAAACCGCGATAGCCAGGGCTCGCGTGAGAACGGCGGCACGTAGGCGTCCAGGCGGCCGCCGACCACGTCGAAGCCGAGCAGTGTCAGCCAGTCCTTCATCCGGTAGAGCGCGATGAAGTTGCCGTTCCACGGCGGCACCTGGCTGCGGCCGAAATAGCGCTTCGCGCCGAACAGCGAGAACGGATTGAAGGCCGCGATCACGATCTGGCCCTCGGGCCGGATCACCCGGAACGCCTCGCGCAACATCAGGTGCGGATCGTCGGTGAACTCGAGCGCGTGAGGCATCACGATCAGGTCCACCGAGTTTTCCGGGAACGGCAGCCAGTGCGGGTCGGCGATCACGTCGGCCGGCGGGTCGTAGTCCAGGCTCCAGCGTTGCGGAATGCGGCTCTGGGCCAGGAACGGCGCTTCCGGGAGGCCGATCTGGACCGCGTAGTAGCCGAAGATGTCGGAGACGGCCTGGTCGAAGTAGGCGCGCTCGCGCGCGAGCACGTACTGGCCCAGCGGCGTCGCGAACCAGTCGGCGAGCGACGTTGACACCCGATCAGACGCTGGGGAAGATGCATCCATGGCGGCGATTATCCCGATCCGGGCATTCAACGACAACTACGTGTGGCTGCTGCGGGAAGGGCGGTGCGCGGCGGTGGTCGATCCCGGCGATGCCGGGCCGGTGTTCGCCTGCCTCGAGCGCGAGGGCCTGACGCTCACCGCGATTCTCGCCACGCACCATCATCGCGATCACGTTGGCGGGGTCGAGGCGCTGGTCGAGCGGTTCAGGACGCCGGTCCTCGGTCCCGCGCGCGAATCAATACCCGCGCGCACCCAGGCACTGGTCGAAGGCGATTGCGTCCAGATCCCGGGAATGGGCGCCAAGTTCGACGTGATCGACATTCCGGGCCACACCGCCGGGCACATCGCCTTCACCGGCCGCGTCGACGCTGTGCCGGTCCTGTTCTGCGGCGATACCTTGTTCGCGGCAGGCTGCGGCCGGTTGTTCGAGGGCACGCCGGCGCAGATGTGGTCGTCGCTATCGAAACTTGCGGCGCTGCCGCCGGAAACCGAGGTGTACTGCGGCCACGAATATACGCTGGCGAACCTGCGCTTCGCCGCGGCGGTCGAGCCCGACAATCGCGCGATCGCCGAGCGCGTCGAGCGCGAGCGCGCGAAACGCGACGACGACCGTCCCACGCTGCCCTCGACGATCGCCGACGAGCTTGCCACCAATCCGTTCCTGCGTGCCGCCTCCTCCACCGTTCGTGCGAGCGCGGAAGCGCATACCGGGACCCGGCTCGGCGGCACGGTCGAGGTGTTCGCGGCGCTCAGGGAGTGGAAGAATCGCTTCTGAGCACGTAACGAGTGGCGACTCCCCGCGATTTGCCGCCGTCATCGCCCCAAGCGGTGGTTGACGGTGTCCGGGGTCGCGCCTACCATCGCCCCAGCCTCGGGCGGCGGTAACCTCGCCGGCGGCCGACGCTGCGGACTGCGAATTGCGCATACCTCCACTGACCCTCGTGTTGTCGCTCGGCGTACTCGCCGGGTGCGCTACGCCGCTCGCCACGCCTGATTCGCCGGAAACGCCGGTTGCGGCGCCTGCGCCAGCGGCCGTCGCGATCGCGGAGCCGGCGCCGCGCATCGAATCCTCGCCGATCCCGAAGCTCGTCACCCCCGCGTTCTCGCCGCTCGTCGCGGCCGAACTCGAGCCGCTGCCCGAACCGGCGGAGGACCTCTGGAACCGGATCGTCAAGGGCTATGCGATACCCGATCTCGAGGGTCCGCTGGTGGTCAAGTGGGGTCGCTGGTACGGCGAGCGTCCCGAGTACGTCGCGCGGATTGTCGAGCGAAGCCGGCGCTACCTCTACCACGTCGTCAGTGAAATCGATCGGCGCGGGATGCCGCTCGACATCGCGTTGCTGCCGATGATCGAAAGTGCGTTCAATCCCCAGGCGCTCTCGACCAGCCGTGCCGCCGGCATCTGGCAGTTCATCCCCTCGACCGGGAAGCACTACGGCCTCGAGCAGAACTTCTGGTTCGATTCGCGCCGGGACGTGATCGCCGCGACCGACAAAGCGCTCGATTACCTGGAGAAGCTGTTCGGCGAATTCGGCGACTGGCAGCTCTCGCTCGCCGCCTACAACTGGGGCGAGGGCAACGTCCGGCGGGCGCTGCAGCGCAACCGGTCGCGCGGGCTGCCTGAGGACTACAAGTCGCTCGACATGCCCGACGAGACGCGCAACTACCTCCCGAAGCTGCAGGCGGTCAAGAACCTGGTGCGCGACCCCGAGCGGTTCGGCCTGGTGCTCGCGGATGTGCCGGACGCGCCCTATTTCACCGTCGTCAAGGTGGTCCGCAAGATGGACGTGAAGCGCGCGGCCGAACTCGCCGAGTTGTCCCAGGAGGAGTTCCTGGCGCTCAATCCGCAACACAACCGGCCGGTGATGGCGGGCGCGGACGAATTCACGATCCTGCTGCCGATCGACAAGGCCGAGTTGTTCGCCGCCAAGCTCGAGCTTGCCGATCAGCCGCTGGTCTCGTGGCAGGCCTACCGGATGAAGGACGCCGAGACGCTCCCGCAGGTGGCGGCGAAATTCGGCATGTCGGTGGAGACGCTGCGGGCGATCAACGGCATCCGTGCGCGCACGCGGCTCTCCCGCAATCACCTGCTGCTGGTCCCTGCCGAGCGTCCGACCAAGGCCGCGGACGCGTCGCTCGAAAAGGCCGTGTTTACCGTCGTCCCGCAGGGCCGCACCTTCTACCACACGGTGCGGCGGGGCGAGACGATCCAGACGATTGCCGTGCGCTACGGTGTCACCGTAACGGAGATTCGGGAATGGAACTCCCTGGCGCGAGCGACGGTCAGTGCCGGCCAGCAAGTCCGCGTGACCAGTGACGTGGTGCGAACGGCGACGATCCGCGGCAAGGGGCATCACGCCGCGGCGACCGGAGGCGCGAAGTCGATCAGCACGGCCAAGACCTCCGCCGGAAAACCGTCCACCGGCTCGCCGGCCGCGTCACCCGGCGGCGCTGGTGCGGCCGTCACGGGCAGCAAGGGAGCCTTCGCTCGTCAGATGCCGTGACCTTCGGATGGCGCCGGCAGCGCTCCCGCGCTGATCGAGCCTTCGTCCTCACCCGGCGCCGGCGCGGCGCGAGCAACCCTGGGTGCGGCAGACGCAATCCGCGCATCGCCAAAGCAAAACGGGCGGCGCATCGCGCCGCCCGTTTGCGGTTCCGTCACAGGTTGGTGACGGAAACTTGTTACTTCTTCGCCTTCTTGGCCTTGCGCTTCTTCGCCTTCTTGGCGGCCTTGCGCTTCGGGGCCTTCTTGGCCTTGCGCTTCGTGGCCTTCTTGGCCTTGCGCTTCGTGGCCTTCTTGGCCTTGCGCTTCGTGGCCTTCTTGGCCTTGCGCTTGACGGCCTTCTTGGCCTTGCGCTTCGTGGCCTTCTTGGCCTTGCGCTTGACGGCCTTCTTGGCCTTGCGCTTCGTGGCCTTCTTGGCCTTGCGCTTGACGGCCTTGCGCTTGACGGCCTTCTTGGCCTTGCGCTTGACAGCCTTGCGCTTCACGGCCTTCTTGACGGCCTTCTTGGCCGCCTTCTTGGCGACCTTGCGCTTGGCAGCGCGGCGTTTAACTGCTTTTTTCATCGCCGGCGCGGACGCCGGAGCGATCATCGACATCATGTCAGCCATCATCGTTTAAGTCTCCTGTCTGGGTTTTTCAGCAACTGTTTTGTAGCTACGACTTCGGTGCTGCAACAGCACTTCCACAGCCAAGTTCAATTGCGGCTGCCACTGCATGGTGATGCGACCACGACTTCGGCAGGGCCGAGGTTCTTGTCGTTCGAACTTCATGACCACTTGACAAACCCTCTGCGACCTGCTGCCTAGATTCTAGACATCTTTCAACGATTTGCAAGATTTCGGCGGTGCGCCCGCGCTCTCCACGCGTGAGTGTTGCGAATTCGCACACCCCGTTTCGGGTGCGTCGGCGACGATTTCGCGCGCAATTCGCACTCGATTCGCAACGCCGTCCACGGCATCGGCGACCCGCATCGACACGGTCGCGAGCGCGCATCGAGGTCGTGCGTCGTTGCTTGGCGACGTCGAAAAAGTGACGTGCTACGTCACTTGAGGCAGCGCCGACTCCCCCGCGAACAACGCTTCGATGCTCTCTCGGCGGCGCACGACATGGGCTTCGCCGCCGTCTACGAGCACCTCGCAGGCGCGGGGGCGCGAGTTGTAATTCGAGCTCATCGCCATCGCGTAGGCGCCGGCGGCGCCGATGGCGAGCAGGTCGCCCTCGTGCAGAGCGAGCCTGCGGTCGTGCGCGAGGAAATCGGCGCTTTCGCAGACCGGTCCGACGATCTCCCACACACGCGCCGGTTCCGCGCGCGGCCGGACCGGATCGACCGGATGCCAGGCGTCGTAGAGCACGGGACGCAGGAGGTCGTTCATCGCCGCATCGACGATCGCGAAGTCGCGCGCTCCACCGGCCTTCAGGTAGCTGACGCGGGTGAGTAGCACGCCCGCGTCGCCGACCAGACGTCGCCCGGGCTCGAACAGCAGCGTTTCCTGCCGGCCCGCAAACAGTTCCGCGAGCATCGCTGCGTAGACCTCGAGTGGCACCGGGGACTCGTCGCGATAGCGGATGCCGAGCCCGCCACCGACGTCGACGTGCGAAAGCCGGATGCCCTCGTCGCCGAGCCGGCCGACCAGCTCCAGCACCCGACCAACGGCATCACGATAGGGTGCGATCTCGGTGATCTGCGAGCCGATGTGGATGTCGATGCCGACCGTCCGGATCGACGGCAGCGATGCCGCCCGCCGATACAGCGGCAGCGCATCGTCGAACGCCACCCCGAACTTGCTGTCCTTGAGGCCGGTCGAAATGTACGGGTGGGTCTTCGGATCCACATCCGGATTCACCCGGAAGCCCACCGGCGCGGTGGTCCGTGCCGCGGCGGCAGCAGCGGCAATCCGGTCGAGTTCGGAGGCCGACTCGACGTTGAAACAGAGGATGCCGGCCGCGAGCGCAGCGCGGATTTCCTCGGCGCTCTTGCCGACACCAGAAAACACCACCTTGCCCGGATCGCCGCCTGCCGCGATGACGCGCGCAAGCTCGCCCCCCGAGACGATGTCGAAGCCGCTCCCGAGCCGCGCGAACAGGTTCAGCACGGCGAGGTTCGAGTTGGCCTTCATCGCGTAGCACACCAGGTGCGGCATGCCGGCGAGCGCGCCGTCGAACGCGCGCCAGTTCGATTCGAGCGCCGCCCTGGAATAGACATAACAGGGCGTGCCGAAGCGCTCGGCGATCGCGGCGAGCGGCACGCGCTCGGCGCAGAGTTCTCCGTCGACGTAGCGAAATGCGCTCAAGGCTTGCGCGACGCGGGGGCCTGAGTGGCGTCCTTCGCCGCGTCCGGCTTCGGCGGCGGGACCAGCGGACCCTTGATGCCGCAACCACCGGTCGCGAGCGCCAGGAGCATCGCCGCGACAAGCGCCCGGAACGGGGCGCCGGAATGACGTAACATCGAATCCGCCATCGAGTCGATGCTATCACGCAACAGCACCCGCGCGCCGTGACCGAATCCGAGTTCATCGCCGTTGCCGACCGGACCCTCGCCCGGATCGGTTCCGCGCTCGACGCCGCGCTGACGACGAGCGAGGCAGACATCGACTGGAGCCAGAACGACGGGATCCTCCAGATCGACTGCGAAGCGCAGGGCAAGCTCATCGTCAACCGCCATGTGCCCAACCAGGAGATCTGGGTCGCGGCGCCAAGCGGCGGCTTCCATTACCGGATCGATCGCGGGAGCTGGCGCGACGCCCGCAGCGGCGGCGAACTCGGCGCCGACATCGCGAGGTTGGTTGCAGTGCACGCCGGGTTGACGCTGCCCTCGCTCGAGTTGCCGGCAAGCTAGGCGATAGGCAATAGGCGATAGGCCGGCATGCCACCGCCGCGCCTTTTCGATCGCCTGTAACCCGTCGCCTATCGCCTTCTCAGGCGGCGAGCAGGGCAGTCCAGTCTTCCAGCGCGCTTCGGCGCGCTGCGTACTCCGGCAGCAGCGTCTCGACGACTGCCCAGAACCGCGGTGAATGATTGAGTTCGACCAAGTGCGCGACCTCGTGCGCGACCACGTAGTCGGCGAGGCCGGGCGGCAGCTGGGCGAGGCGCCAGTTGAGGCGGATCACGCCCCGGTGGTTGCAGCTGCCCCACTCGCTGCGCGCGTCCGAGATCTTCACCGGCGGCGGCGTGCGGGCGAGCCGCGACGAAAACTGTCCGACGCGCGGCACGATCAGCCGCTGCGCCTCATCGCGCAGCCAGCGCGCGACCACATCGGCGACGTGCTGCTGTTCTTCCGCCCGAGGATGCAGCACCGTGAGGTCGAACAGGTCGGCGCGAATCAGTGGGAGCCGCGAGCGGAACACTGCGAGCCGGAGCTGTTCGCCGCGGTAGAGGATCGGCGCGCCGGTCTTCCATTCGCGTGGCAGCACGTCGCGATGCCGGCCTCGCCACGCTTCGAGCGTGCGCACGATCCAACCCGCGCGTTCCAGCAGCGCAGCCTCGACTTCGACGATCGCGATCCAGCGCGGGATCCTGACCGACAGGCCGTCGAGGTCGATCGTCATGCCGATGGTCCGGCGTCTCGCCCGGATCAACCGATACTCCACCTCGACGCCGGAGAGCCGGATGCGGCGCGTGGCGCCGGGATCGGTGCGGTCGAGCGCGGCGCGGTTCATCGAGCGCCGTGCTGCAGCGCTGGCGCGCCCGGCCGCTGGTTGGGGTGGCCGAGGCGCTCGACTTCGGCCTCGATCCAGTTCTCGACCTCGCGGGTGAGCGAGGCCGCATCTCTGCCGGCGGGCGGGATCGACGCGCCGATCGACAGCGTTACCAGGCCGGATTGCTTCCCCAGAATACCCTTGGGCCACAGCCAGCCGGCGTTGTGCGCGACCGGCAGGATCGGCAGGTCGAGCGCGAGCGCGATCCGCGCGCCGCCGGTCTTGTACGCCGAGCGGGTCCCGGCCGGGATGCGGGTACCTTCGGGATAGACGACGATCCAGAATCCCTCGGCGATGCGGGTGCGGGCCTGCTCCGCCATCTGAGCCATCGCGGCGTGTCCCGCCTTGCGGTCGATGGTGATCGGCGAAGCGAACCGGAACGCCCAGCCGAAGAACGGAATCGCGAGCAGTTCCTTCTTCGCGACGTTGGCGAGCGGAGGAAACAGCTGGGTGAGGAACAGCGTCTCCCAGGTCGAGCTGTGCTTCGACATCACGACATGCGGCGTGGCCGGCATGTTCTCGAGGCCGATCACCCGTGGGCGAATCCCGCACAGCGCTCGCGCGGCCCACAAGTTGGCGCGGCACCAGAAGGTGATGAAACGGTAACGCTGTATCGGCCCCATCCAGGCGAGCGCCAGCACGGCCAGCGCATAAGGCGGCGTGAACAGCAGCTGAAACGCCAGGAAGACCAGTGAGCGCAGCGGCGATAGCACTTCAGCGCCCTTCCGCCGCGCCGATCGACAGCGCCGGCGTCATGGCTCCGCGAGCAGCGCCGAGGCAGCGAATGCGAGGTCGGGGAAGATCACCGTGTTGCTCGGGAAGTTGCCCGCGCGCAGCGTCTTCTCGCCCTTGCCGGTAAGCACCAGGACCGGCTGACCGCCGACCGACGCGGCCGCCTGCAGGTCGCGCAGTCCGTCGCCGATCACCGGCACGCCAGCCATTCCCAGGTGGAAGCGCTTGCCGGCCTCCTGCAACAGGCCGGGCTTCGGCTTGCGGCAATCGCAGCCCGCGTCGGCCGTATGCGGGCAGTAGAACACCGCGTCGATGCGGCCGCCGACCTGCGCGAGCGACCGGTGCATCTTCTCGTGGATGGCGTTGAGCATGTCCATGTCGAACAGGCCGCGGCCGATGCCGGACTGGTTGGTTGCCACCACCACCCGGTAGCCCGCGTGATTGAGCCGCGCGATCGCCTCCAGGCTGCCCGGGATCGGCCGCCACTCGTCGGGCGACTTGATGAACTGGTCGCTGTCGTGGTTGATGGTGCCGTCGCGATCGAGGACGATCAGCTTGACGGCACGGGTCTTCTCGACCGCTTCGGAGGCTAGCTGAACCACGGCGTAGTTAAACAAGAACCTACGAACATATCAAGCGCCGACTCGCTGCGCGGGTAAACAAGAACCTACGAACATATCAAGCGCCGACTCGCTGCGCTCGACAGCGATCCTAGCTCGCGAGCTTGGAGATGTCGGCGACGCGGTTCATCGCCGTGGCCGCGCGACGCAGCAGCGCCAGCCGGTTGCCGCGGATCGAAGCATCGTCGGTCATCACCATCACGCCGTCGAAAAAGCGGTCGACCGCGGGGCGGGCGGAGGCGAGCGCTCGAAGCGCCCCGGTCCAGTCGCCAAGCGCGCACCGCGCCTCGACCACCGGCTCGAGCGCTTCGATGGCGGCATACAGGTCGCGCTCGGCTGGATCCTCGAGTTTCGCGCGATCGACACCGCTGGCCGCGTCGGCACCCGACTTGCGCAGAATGTTGACGATGCGCTTGTTGGCAGCGGCGAGCGCTGGCGCCTCCGCCATCAGCTCGAACTCGCGGACCGCCGCGAGTCGCGGCGGCAGCGACACCAGCGATCCGAGTCCGGCCGCCAGCACGGCCTCGACCTGGTTCGCGCTGCCGCCCTGTTCGCGCAGGTAGCCGCGAAGACGCTCGGCGATGAACGCCAAGAGTTCGGCGGGCGCCGGGCGAAAGCCCTCGATGCCCTCGAAGACGCGGAAGGCCCGATCGATCAGTTCCGACAGCGGCAGCTCGATGTGCTTTTCGATCACGATGCGAACCACACCGATCGCGGCGCGACGCAGGCCGAACGGATCCTTGTCGCCGGTGGGAACCTGTCCGGTGCCGAACAGCCCGGCCAGCGCTTCGAGTTTGTCGGCGAGCGCGACCGCCTGCGCGACAGGGCCGACGGGAAGCGCGTCGCCCGCGAATCTCGGGCCGTAGTGCTGCGCTATCGCGTCGGCGACCTCGGGGGCCTCGCCATCGTGCTGCGCGTAGTAGCGGCCCATCGTGCCCTGCAGTTCGGGGAATTCGCCGACCATGTCGGTCGAAAGATCGGCCTTGGCGAGCAGCGCGGCGCGATCGGCGCGATCCGGCGCTGCGCCGGTCGCGGAGGCAAGGTCACACGCCAGCGCGCGAATCCTGGCGACGCGATCGAGCTGGCTGCCCCTGGCGCCGAGCTTGGCCAGGTAGACGACGCTCGCGAGCCTCGGCAGGCGCGACTCGAGGCTCGCCTTGCGGTCCTGGTCGAAAAAGAACTTCGCGTCGGCGAGCCTGGCACGGAGCACCCGCTCGTTGCCGGCGACGATCGCGCGCGGATCCTCGATCGCAAGATTGGACACGACCAGGAAGCGTGCGCGCATCCGTCCGTCGGCATCTGTGAGCGCGAAGTACTTCTGGTTTTGCTGCATGGTCAGGATCAGGCATTCCTGCGGCACGTCCAGGAACGCGCGGTCGAACCAACCCGCGTAGACGGCCGGCCATTCGACCAGCGCGGTCACCTCGTCCAGCAGCGCGTCCGGCGCGACGAGCACGTCGCCCTGCACCGCTTTCGCTAGCGCGGTTTCGATCGCTTCGCGGCGCTGGCGAAACGACGGCATTACCCTGCCCTCGGCGGTGAGCGTCGGCAGCCACGCGTCGGCGCTGGCCACGTCGATTTCGCCGCGCGAAAGGAAGCGATGACCGGCACTCTTGCGTCCCGCAACGAGTCCGAGCACCGAAACCGGAACCACGGCCGTGCCGTGCAGCGCGAGCAACCGGCGTGCAGGGCGCACGAACGCAGTGTCGTTGAAGTAGCCGCCGGAGGGATTCGCGTAGCGCATGACCTTGGGGATCGGCAGCTTCTCGATCGTCGCGGTCAATGCCTCCTGCAGGCCCCGAGCGAGTGGCTGCCCCTTGGCGAGACTCTGCAGGTAGACGTAGTCGGCCTTGCCGTCAGAGCGCACGAACACCCGGTCCGGGCCGATCATCGCGTCGAGCGTCCGCGTCGCGAGCTCTGGGCGGCCGAGGCCGGTCAGCTTCCTCACGAACGCCTGCGACGGCGCACCGGCACTGTCGAGGGCAACCTTTGCGGGCATCAGCTTATCCAGCACCTCATTGTCGGGCGCGACCGCGAGAACGTGCGTGACCGTCGCGGCGAGGCGCCGCGGGGTCGCAAACGTCGTCGTCACGCTCTCAGCCCCGACGTAGCCGCGCGCGGCGAGCTCGGCTGTGAGCGCCGTCGCGAACGCCTCGCCCAGCGCCTTCAGCGCCTTCGGGGGCAACTCCTCGGTGACCAGTTCGACCGCCAGCGTGGCGAGCGGCGTCACTTCGGATCCGCCTTCGCGCGATGCGCCTCTGCAAGCATCGGGAAGCCCAGCGCCTCGCGCGATTCGACGTAGGCGGTCGCCACCAGCCGCGACAGCGTGCGGATGCGGCCGATGTAACCGGCGCGCTCGGTCACCGAGATCGCGCCACGCGCGTCGAGCAGGTTGAAGCTGTGCCCCGCCTTCAGGATCATCTCGTAGCCGGGCAGCGGCAGCTTCGCGTCGAGCAGGCGCTTGGCTTCGCTCTCGTAGAACGCGAACAGCTCGAACAGCTTGGCGAGATTGGATGCGTCGAACGCGTACCTAGACTGCTCGACCTCGTTCTGGAAGAACACGTCGCGATACGAAATCCCTTCGCCGTAGGCGAGTTCGAACACCGACTCGACGTCCTGCAGGACCATCGTCATTCGCTCGAGGCCGTAGGTGATCTCGCCGGTGATCGGGTTGCAATCGAGACTCCCGACCTGCTGGAAATAGGTGAACTGGGTGATCTCCATCCCGTTCATCCACACTTCCCAGCCCAGCCCCCACGCGCCGAGCGTCGGGTTCTCCCAGTCGTCCTCGACGAAGCGCACGTCGTTCGCGGTCAGGTCGAAGCCGAGCGCTGCGAGCGAGCCGAGATAGAGCTCGAGAATGTCGGGGGGCGAGGGCTTGAGGACGACCTGGAACTGGTGGTGCTGATGCAGGCGGTTGGGGTTTTCGCCATAGCGGCCGTCCTTCGGCCGCCGCGACGGCTGCACGTAGGCTGCGCGCCACGGTTCCGGTCCGAGCGCGCGCAGGAAGGTCGCGGTGTGCGAGGTTCCGGCGCCGACCTCCATGTCGTACGGCTGCAATAGCGCGCAGCCGTTGCGGTCCCAGTACTCCTGGAGACGGAGGATGACCTGCTGGAAGGTGAGCATCGGACGGTTGGCCGGAGCCTGCGAATCAGCCACGCATCTTAGCAAGGCGTCGAAGGGCGAGAGGCGATGGGCGATGGGCGTTCGGGTGACACGCCACTGCCGCGCCTTTCCTAGCGCCGATCACCTATCACCTATCGCCTTCCAATCGCCGCTGCCAGGACCAGTGCTGCCGCCGACACCGCAAGCGGCAGCGCGTCGCCCATGCGCAAGTACGGCGTCTCGCCGAGGCGGCCCGCGACCGAAACCTCGAGAATCCCGCGCGTAAACCAGGGCAGTTCGGCGATCACGCGGCCGTCGTGGCCGATCGCCGAGGTGATGCCGGTGTTGGTCGCGCGTAGCATCGGCCGGCCAAGTTCGAGCGCGCGCATCGCCGCGATCTGATTGTGCTGGCGCGCGGCGATCGAGCGCCCGTACCACGCGTCGTTGGTCACGTTGACCAGCAGCGTCGCGGCGCGCGCGCCGGCGCGCAACTCGTCGCCGAACGCGTCCTCGTAGCAGATGTTGACCGCGACCGTCTCGCCGTCGACGGTGAACGGAAGCTGGTCGCGAGGCCCCGACGCCTGATCGCCGATCGGGATCGCGAGCAGGTGGCGCATCACCCAGCCGACCAGCGGCTTCAGCGGAATCGTCTCGCCGAACGGGACCAGGTGGCGCTTGCGGTAGAGGCGAGTGTCGTTGACACCGACCGAAACGACGCTGTTGTAGACCCGCGGCTCGAGGCCTTCGGCAAGCGGGGGCTCAGTTGTGAACACGCCGAACAGCAACTCGCCGCCGCGCGCCTGCGCCGTGCGCCGGAGGCCTTCGACCACTTGCGGGGGCAGCTCGTCGGCGAACAGCGGGAAGGTGGTCTCGGGCAACACGATCAGCTTGCCGCGGCTCGACTCCGCCAACCGCTGGTAATGCGCGTAGGTCCGGGGGAGGAACGACGGATCGAACTTGAGATCCTGCGGCACGTTGCCCTGAACCAGCGACACGGCCAGCGCCGCGCCGGAAGGGCGGGTCCACTCGACGCCGCGCAGCGCGTGCCCGACCACGGCGATCGCCGCGGCACCCAGCGCAGCCAGCACGACGCGCCGGATCTGCCGCGCTTCCAACGCATCGACAGCCCACGCGAGCAACGCGGCAACGAGCGCGACCACGAGCGACACCAGCCACACGCCGCCCAGCGGTGCGAAGCCGGCGAGCGGACTCCCCGGAAGCTGCGAATAGCCGATGGTGAGCCACGGGAACCCGGTGAACAGCGTGCCGCGCAGCCACTCGGCCAGCACGAACGCACCGGCGCAGGCGAGCAATCGACCGGCGCTCTCCAGGGCTGTCGTGCGTGCCACCAGATAGCCCGCCAGCGCGGGATAGAGCGACAGGAATGCCACCAGGCCCGCCATCGCAACCGTAGCCGCCGGCGCCGGCATCCCGCCAAAGGTCTCCAGCGCGACGTAGAGCCAGCTCACGCCGGCGGCGAACAGCCCAGTCCCGAACGCGAAGCCCAGCCACGCAGCTTCGCGCGGACTCGCGGCGCGCTGCCACAGGCCGAACAGCATGGCCAGGGTTGCGATCGGCAACCCGGCCCAGCCGAACGGTTCGAAGGCGAATACGCTCAGCGCACCGGCAGACGCGGCCAGCGTACCGCCGAGCCAGAGCCCGGGACGAAGCGGTAGTTCGGGTGCGCCGGCGCCGCCCGGCGTCATGAGGCGGCGGGCGTCGCCGTGGCGCCGCTATCCGCGCGCTCGACCTGCAGGGTGTGCACGCGGCGGCTGTCGGCGCGCACCACGCGGAAGCGCAATCCGTTGAGCGTCATCGCCTCGCCGCGCTTGGGGACCCGCCCGAAGGCCTGCACCACCAGGCCGCCGACCGTGTCGAACTCGTCATCGGCGAAATCGCTGCTGAAGTGCGCATTGAAGTCGTCGATCTCGGTCTGCGCCTTCACCCGCCAGCGCCCGTTGCCCTCGGCGATGACGTTGTCCTCGCTCTCGTCGAAGTCGTACTCGTCCTCGATGTCGCCGACGATCTGCTCGAGCACATCCTCGATGGTCACCATCCCGGACACGCCGCCGTACTCGTCGACCACGATCGCGATGTGATTGCGGTTCTCGCGGAAATCGCGCAGCAGGACGTTGAGCCGCTTCGATTCGGGAACGAAAACCGCCGGCCGCAGCTGGTCGCGCAGGGTGAACCGGTCGGGATCGGCGTAGTAATTCAGCAGCTCCTTCGCGAGCAGGATGCCGACGATGTCGTCCTTGCTCTCGCCGATCACCGGGAAGCGGGAGTGCTTGGTCTCGATGACCAGCGGGATGAAGCCCGCCGGCTCGTCGCCGATCGACACGCAGTCCATCTGCGAGCGCGGAATCATGATGTCGCGCACCGTCATCTCGGACACCGACAGCACGCCCTCGATCATCGACAGCGCATCGGCGTCGAGCAGCCGTCGCTCGAACGCGCCGCGCATCAGCGCCATCAGCTCTTCGCGGTCTTCCGGCTCGCGCGTCAGCAGCGCGGACAGGCGCTCGAGCAAGGTCGGTTTCGACGGCGGCTTCAAGTTGGTGTGTTCCATCGCTGTCAGGACGGCGCGTACGGGTCGGGGTAGCGCAGTCGGCGGAGCAGCGTGGTCTCCCGCGACTCCATCAGCGCCGCGTCGGCGTCGCGTTGATGGTCGTAGCCCTGAAGATGCAGGCTGCCGTGGATGACCAGGTGGGCGCAGTGCGCGCGGAGCGGGATCCCCCGGGCGCGGGCCTCGCGACGCAGTACCGGCACGCAAATGATGACGTCGCCGGCAAGCGGCTGGGCATTGCGGTAGGCAGGCGGGACTTGATCGGGGATCGCGTCATCGTACACGAAGGTCAGCACGTTGGTGGCGCAGTCGCCGCCGCGAAAGCCGGCGTTGAGGCGGCGCCCCTCCGCGCTGCCCACGAAGCGCAGCGTCACGCGCGCATCGCGCTCGAGCGTGGCCAGCAGCCAGCGGCGCAGCGTCGATCGGGCGGGCAGGCCGCGGGCCTGCGCCGCGTGCTGCACCGACAGCGCGAGCCGCGGCCGCCTTCGTGCACCGGCGCCGCGTGTCGAGCGCATCATCGCGTGCGCGCGCCGCTGCCGTCTTCGGCGCGCGCGTGATCCTCGCGCTCGTAGGCATCGATGATCTTCTGCACCAGCGGGTGGCGAACCACGTCGGCGCTGGTGAAGCGCGTGAAGGCAATGCCGCGAACGCCGGCGAGCACGCGCGAGCACTCGATCAGCCCGGATTTCTGCCCGCGCGCGAGGTCGATCTGGGTGATGTCGCCGGTGATCACCGCCTTAGTGCCGAAGCCGATGCGGGTGAGGAACATCTTCATCTGCTCGGGCGTGGTGTTCTGCGCTTCGTCGAGGATGATGAAGCTGTGGTTCAGGGTCCGGCCGCGCATGTAGGCGAGCGGCGCGATCTCGATGGTCTGCCGCTCGAACAGCTTCGACACCTTGTCGAAGCCCATCAGGTCGTACAACGCGTCGTAGAGCGGCCGCAGGTAGGGATCGACCTTCTGCGCGAGGTCGCCGGGCAGGAATCCGAGCCGCTCGCCCGCCTCGACGGCAGGGCGCACCAGCACGATGCGTTTCACCGCGTCGCGCTCCAGCGCATCGACGGCACAGGCGACGGCGAGATAGGTCTTGCCGGTGCCCGCCGGACCGATGCCGAAGGTGATGTCGTGCGCCTGGATGTCCTTCAGGTAGGCGATCTGGTTCGGCGTACGGCCGTGCAGGTCGACGCGCCTGGTGCGAAGCTGGAGTGCATCGCCCTCCGGATCGATCTCCGCGTCGCCGTGGCGGTGTCCGTGCGACGTGATCTCGACCAGGCCGAGCTGGATGTCGTCGACGGTCAGCGGCTTCTCGGCCTGCGCGTAGAACCTGCGCAGCGCCTCCGCTGCCCGGGCTGCGCGCGCCGACGCGCCGGTGATCGTGAACTCGCCGGCCCGATGGGCGATGGCGACGTCGAACGCCGCCTCGACCTGACGCAGGTTCGCGTCGAGCGCGCCGCAGAGGTTCGCGAGCGCGCGGTTGTCGAGCGGACTCAAGCTCAGGCGGGTTTGCGCGCGCGCGGTCGGCATGGGATGGGTCAGACCCTCATTTCCAGGCGCCGCCGGTTCGAATCGGGGCGCTGGCGAAGGAAATGAGGACCTGACCCTAAATCATACCGCCTGGCGCACCAGCGGCGCTTTCAGCGCCTCGTCGATGATGACCAGCGACTCGGCGAGGTGTGCCCTGGCCTCGAGCGAGAGTTGCTTGCCGTCCCTGGCCTGCGCGAGTTCGGCGCGAAGCTGGTTGGCGTCGGCCCGCAGCAGCGCACGCGCGTCGGCGGGCAGCGAGGCGGCCGGACGGACCAGCGCGCCGGCGAGTCGCATCACGTACTCGCGTTGCAGGTTCCGGCGCATCAACGGAATGTCGCGCAACGGCTTGAGTTCGCTCCAGACCGCGGCGTGCAACGTCGCGTACAGCTCGGAAACGCGAAGCGCCTGGCTCGGATCGTCGACCTTCGCCTCGTTGTTCACCAACCGTTGCGCGATGGCCTCGCCGAACAGCTGGGCGAGCACGGAGCGCTGCATCGCAAGCACCTGCTGGTCGATCGCGACGTCGACACCCGGCACCTGGCGGCCGAGTTCGAGCGCATCGTCCCGGTCGAACTCCGACACCGACATGCGGCGCAGGAACGCGGGCGAGAAGCGGAAGCTCTGGGCCGAGAACACTTCGCTGGCGATGAGCCTGAGCGCTTCGCGCTGCTTTTCGACCGGGACCGGGGTCAGCGGGTCGCGCCCCGAACCGGCGCGGTCGCGCAGCGTGGTGAGCCCGCCGATGTACTTGGCCGCATAGAGCGCGCCCTGTCCGGCTTCCGCGAGTCCGCGGGTGAAATTGCGCCGCAATACGGAATAGCTGTCGCCGACCTTGAACTCCCTCGACTCGGTCCGCTGCCAGAGCTCGCGCACCAGCGCGAAGCGCTTCTGTGCGTACGCGAGCGGATCGCGGCCGAGGTCGAGCTGATTGATCTGCGGATCGAGCGACAGCACGCTCGCTTCCTCGTCGCTTGCGTAGGCAAGCAGCGGCTCGTTCGAGCGGCTGGCGATCCTGGCCAGCTCCTCGACTTCCTGCGCGGGGTCGAGTTCGCGGTAACCGTACTCGATCGCCCAGTAATCGTAGGGGCCGAGCGCCGACATCTGGTAGGCGCCCTGGCGGGCGCCGCGCCGCGCGAGGTTCCAGGCGTTGTATTCCATTACCGAGCCCGAAATGCCGTTGGCGCGGGTGAACTCGGGATCGTCGAGCTGGTCTTCGGTGTAGATCGTCGAGGCGCGGAAGTTGTGGGCCAACCCGAGTGTGTGGCCGACCTCGTGCATCGTCAGGTCCTTGAGGTACGAGGCGACGAAGCGGTCGACGTCCGGACTGTCGGGCGCGAGATCGCCGCGCGACTCGAGCAGCGAAAGCCCGAACACCGCCTCGCCGGTCGCAACCTCGTCGTAGGTGCAAAGCAGTCGGTTTTTCGGCGCCGGGTCCGGGACTCCGGACGAGGCGACGTTAAGGGGCACGTACTCCGCGCGGAGGTTGCGCACGACGCGGACGTTGGTCGCGTCGATCCCGATGTCGGCGTCGAGGATTTCGCCGGTTCGCGGATCCATGACCGCCGGGCCGATCGCGCCGAAGGACGTACGCGCGACCGTCTGCCAGCGGATCGACGTATGTTGGATGTCGCTGGTGTCGAAGTCGGCGTCGTCTGCCTGCACTTCGACCCTGAGCGCGTCCTTGAAGCCGATGCGCTCGAAGGCCTTGTTCCACTCGAGCACGCCCTCCCGGATCGGCTGCCGGTACTGCAGCGGAATGCTGCGGTCGAGCCAGTAGACGATCGGCTGCTTCGGTTCGGAAAGCGCAGCCTCACGATCCTGCTTTTCGAGACGCCGGCGCGCGACGAAGCGCTGCACCGGCACGCGCGCCGTGTCGCTGGTGAAATCGAGTCGCTCGGTCGTGAAATAGCCGATACGCTCGTCCGCGACGCGGGTGCGCATCGGGACATCGGGCAGCTTCGCGAGCGTGTAGTGGAAGCCCAGGAACAGGCTGCGCACGTCGGGCAGCGTCGACGGGAGCGTCGGACCGGGGCCGCCGCCGGGCGTGCGCGCGGCGGGCCGGGCCAGCGCGTAGTGCGCGTTGACCGTGAAGGTCGCCATGTCGGCGCTGGTGCGGGTCTTCACGATCGCGGAATTGCGGGCGTCGAACGAGTAGGCCTGCCGGTACTGGCGCTCGAGGACGATTCCGGCGCCCGGGAGGTCGGATACGAACAGTGCGGAAGCTTCGATCAGCACCGACTTGCGCTCGGGATGCGCCTGCGAGGCGACGGCCGCTGCGCCGAGGAGGCTGTCCGAGAATCCGGCCGCAACGGCGCGCGCCTCGGGCGAGCCGGCCGCGGCCGTGTACTTCACGTTCTTCGCGATCAACTGGACCAGCGGGCCGATCTTGCGGAACTCGACGATCTGCGAGAGCCCGACGGGGTAGGTCATCATGCCGCCGAACACGCGGTTCTCGCCGATGCCCTGGTTCAGGTTCGAGGTCAGGAAGTACGGCTTGCCGAACTGATCGGGTGCGATCTCGATCCAGATCTTCTCGTCGCGGGTCCAGATCCGGAACAAGCCTTCGGACTCCTTGGCGTCCTTGATCACCTCCGCGAAGGGGCGCTCGCGCTGCGCCGCCTGGGCCGCCGCCGTCGCTGCAACCGCCGCCGCGACGGCCGCCGGAGGCGGCGGCGTCCCGGCGCCCGGCGCTCGGGGCGGGTCAGCCGGCCGTGTCGGCGAGGCGCCGGACCCCGCGTCGGTGACGGCCTTTGCTGCCGCTTCGCCGATGACCTTCGCCGCGTCGCGCTCGGGCACCGCTTGCGGGGTGGCGCACGCGGCGAGCAGCGCCAGCAGTCCGATCGCCGGCAGCGAGCGGAGGGCACGGGAATGACGGTATGCAGGATTCATGGAGGGTCTTCGGTGACGCAGGCCGGCGCGCATCGCAACCGAGGCAACATTCGCAGGAGGGTTCGGACCGGGCGCGCAGCCGATGGAATTTTGCGCCAGTCTAGCTGGCCTCGGAAAGACCGGCCGGCGGCACCTGCGCGCCGCGCAGCGAGTGGGGATACGCGGCGGTGATGATCGTTTCGACGTAGCGACCGGTCAGCGAAGGTTCGCCGGCGAAATTCACGACGCGGTTGTTGGCGGTGCGGCCCGCCAGCTCGCTCGCGTTCTTTGCCGACGCGCCGGTCACCAGCACGCGCTGGCGCGAGCCGACCATCGCTTCGCTGCCGGCTCGGTACTTCGCGTCGACGGCCGCCTGCAGCGTCGCGAGG
>JBKKAZ010000037.1:0-7173 GCA_046714435.1 Casimicrobiaceae bacterium | reverse complement strand
AGCGTGGTCATCAGCCACGCGGAAGCCACCTCACTCATCCACATGCAAAGGTTCGCGACCAGCCAGATCGTCCACAGCATCCGGAACGCCGGTTGTCTGAGCGATGCCCAGGCCGACGGGGGCTGGGCGTTGGGGTCGGCGATGTTGGTGCGCACGGTCAATTCAGGTTGCGGTCGGCAGGGCCGTGGTGGACAACCCAAGGGCCCGACGGCAGCTTCACCCCCGGCGGGGCCCGCGTGTGATCTGGCGGGGTCGGAGAGGCCACGCGGGAGCCCACAGGCTGAATGATAGGCGTTGGCGGTCGACCCGGCCGGGTCGCGCGTCGTTCCGCGGTGCCGCGTCAATCGTCGCCGGGCCCGATACACTGCGCTGCGGGCGCGAGACGCGCGAAGCTCCAGCCCATTGGGACCTGGCCCAGCGCGTTGGCGGCGCAGTGCGCCAGGGCGGCCCACTCTTACCATCAACCAGGAACCCTCTCAATGTCGCGTGTTTACAGCGTTCTCCTGGCTGGCGCTTCCTACGGGTCGTTGCTCGCGACCAAGCTGGCGCTGGCGGGCCATTCGGCGAGGATGGTGTGCCTCCCAGCGGAAGTGGAGGCATTCAACACCCAGGGTGCGCGCGTGCGCATGCCGGTGAAGGGACACGGCGTGGTCGAAGTCGATTCGCGGACGCTGCCCGGGCGCCTCTCGGCCGCCGGTCCTGGCGAGGTGAACCCTGCCGACTACGATCTCATCGTCCTGGCGATGCAGGAGCCGCAGTACCGCTCGCCCGGCGTGCGCGAATTGCTCGACGCCGTGGCCAGGTCCAGGGTGCCGTGCATGTCCATCATGAACATGCCGCCGCCCCCTTTTCTCGCGCGCATTCCGGGCGTCAACCCCCAAAGCTGCAAGTCCGCGTATACCGATTTCAGCGTCTGGGACAGCTTCGATTCCAATCTGATGACGCTTTGCAGTCCCGATCCGCAGGCGTTCCGCCCGCCCGACGCGCCGATCAACGTGCTGCAGGTCAGGCTTCCGACCAACTTCAAGGCCGCACGATTCCCTTCAGACCAGCACACGGCGATGCTGCGCGAACTTCAAACGAGCATTGAAGCCGCGCGTTTCGACACCGGATCCGGAAAGATCGAGCTGCCGGTGAAGCTCAAGGTGCACGATTCGGTGTTTGTGCCGCTGGCCAAGTGGCCGATGCTGATCGCCGGCAACTACCGCTGCGTGAAGGTGGAGGGGATGCGCTCGATCATGGAAGCGGTGCACAGCGACATCGAGGCGTCACGCGCGGTCTACGACTGGGTCGGCAAGCTGGACACGACGCTGGGCGCGGACACGGCGGACCTGGTACCTTTCGAGAAGTACGCAGCCGCGGCGCAGTCGCTGGTAACGCCTTCCTCCGCGGCGCGCGCACTCGCCTTGGGAGCGGCCAACATCGAGCGCGTCGACCGTCTGGTTCAGATCATCGCGGGCGAACACGGGATGCACAACGAGACGCTCGACCGGACGGTTCGCCTGGTCGACGGCTGGTTGGAGAAAAACCGCAAGGCCTCGTCGCGGGCCGATGCAATAGGCGTCCGGGGTTCTGGTGCCTGACTCGATGGCCTTGTTGCGCCTTTTGCATCGGGATGGGATTCAGGCGGGCGCCGGAATGGACACTGCGGGCGGCCCGTCGGCGCCCGCCGGCAACAGCACCAAGTAACGCGCAGCATGCGCGGCACGGTGCATCTCGAGCCCTCGGTGTCGCGGAGCGGTGGGCAAATCCACGGGTCGGGACGACGCTCGCCGTAGTCTCGTCAGGCCTTGAGCGCAGCCGCGCGAATCGCGTCGAGCGAGGCGCTCATCGTCAGCGCCTGCGGATCAAGCTTGACATGCAGGAGTGCCGGTCCGCCATGCCCAAGCGCGCGCTCGAAGGCCGGCGCGAACTCGTCGGTGCGCGCAACGGTTTCGCCACTCGCGCCATAGCTGCGGGCAAGCGCCGCGAAATCGGGATTGACCAGATCGGTACCCGACACCCGCCCGGGATAGTGACGCTCCTGGTGCATCCGGATCGTGCCGTACATCGCGTTGTCGATGACCACGAACACCACCGCAGCGCCGTATTGCACCGCGGTTGCGAGTTCCTGTCCGTTCATCTGGAAGCAGCCATCCCCGTTCCAGGAGACCACGACGCGGTCCGGGTGGACCAGCTTCGCCGCGATTGCACTGGGAACGCCGTAGCCCATCGCCCCCGAATAAGGTCCGAGCTGGGTGCCGAAGCGCCGGTAGCGGTAAACGCGGTGGAGCCAGGTGGTGTAGTTCCCGGCGCCGTTGCTGACGATCGCATCGTCAGGCAGGCGCTCGTCGAGCCAGCGCACGATGCGCCACAGATCGACATTCCCAGGTACGGGGCGCGGCGCGCGCCACGCCTCGAGGTCCGCTTGCAGCCCGTGAAGCGCATCACGCCAGGGCGTCGAGGGTAGCGGTGCCAATGCGGCCAGCGCTTCGAGGAACGCGCCAGGCGTCGAGCAGATCGCCAGCGCCGGCTGATACACGTGTCCGAGTTCACCGGCGCCTGGATGCACGTGGATAAGCGTCTGGCGAGGGAGGGGGGCGTCGATCAACGTGTAGCCCGAGGTCGTCATTTCGCCCAGCCGCTCGCCGATGACCAGCAGCACGTCGGCCGCCTTCACCCGTTCGGCGAGCGCAGGGCGGATTCCGATGCCGACATCGCCTGCATAGTTCGGGTGCCGGTTGTCGAACAGATCCTGCCGCCTGAACGCGCAGGCGACCGGAAGTGCATTCGCTTCGGCGTAGGACCGAAGCAGCGCGCAGGCGTCCGGATCCCATCGGCTGCCACCGACAATCAGCAGCGGTCGCCTGGCATTCGAAAGCAGCGCATGCGCGGCGGCGACATCGGCGGGCGCGGGCGCGGCGCGGACGGGTTGGACTCGCGGCAGGTCGGCGACTTCCGCGCGCGCGGACAGGACGTCCTCGGGCAAGGCAAGCACGACTGGCCCGGGGCGACCGGACATCGCCGTGGCGTAGGCGCGCGCCAAGTACTCCGGGATTCGATCGACCCGATCGACCTGCGCCGACCCTTTCGCGATCGAACCGAACATGCGCCGGTAGTCGACTTCCTGGAAGGCCTCGCGATCGATGAAGTCGGATCCCACCTGACCGATGAGCACGATCATCGGCGTCGAATCCTGCGCCGCGGTGTGAATGCCGATCGCGGCGTTGGATGCGCCCGGGCCGCGGGTGACCAGCGCCACGCCCGGGCGACCGGTCAGCTTGCCGTAGGCCTCGGCCATGTACGCGGCGCCGCCTTCGTGCCGGCAAATCACGTACTCGAGCCGGCCGCCGGTATCGTGCAAGGCGTCCAGGATTGGCAGGTAGCTCTCGCCGGGCACGCCGAACGCGTGCGTGGCACCTTGCGCGAGGAGGCTCGCAACGACGAGTTCGCCGCCGGTTCGGGAGGTCATGGAAACGAGGGTCTAAAACGGGTAGCCGATTCTACGCGAGCCCTGCGTGCCTATAATCTGTTGCCGAACCGCCTCACCATCGCACGATGCCGCCCTCTATCCTCGTCGATTCCGAGCTGTTGACCGACGCCGCGATGTTCGCCGGCGTGACCGTGCTGATCAGCGCGCTGTCGCTACTCGTTCCACGCGAGCGCCGACACGCCTTGCTGCCGATGGGAGTCGTGGCCGTCGTGATGATGGCCGGGCTCTGGGCGCTGGACCGCTACGGTATGCGCCTTGGCAGCGGCGCGCTCTACGAGGTGGTGCGCGAGGCCCTGCTGGCGCTGCTCGCGGTCGCAGTGATCTACGCAGTGATCACTTATGTCACCCGGGTGCTGCTCGGCCGCATGCGGATTCCGCAGATCCTGCTCGACGTGCTGCTGGCGTTGAGCCTGATCGCCTATGGCATCTATCGCCTGAACGCCGTAGGCGTGAATCTCGCGGGCGTGGTGACGACCTCGGCGGTAATCACCGGTGCCTTGGCGTTCTCCGCCGGCGAGACCTTGGGCAACCTGTGGGCCGGTGTCTCGTTGCAGCTCGAGAACACGCTGCGGATAGGTGATTGGGTGCGCGTCGAAGAAAAGATCGGGCAGGTCACCAGCATCCGCTGGCGCTCGATGTCCATCGCCACGGCCGCTAACGAGACGATCGTGATCCCGAACTCGATGCTGATGAAGGACCGGGTCACCGTGGTTGGGCGATCGGGCGATGCCAGCGTCCCGTTTCGCCGCGACCTGCCGTTCGAGGTCGAATACGCGCATTCGCCCGCAAAGGTCGTCAGGGCAATCACGGCAGCGTTATCCAGCGCGGAAATTGCCAACGTTGCGCGCGATCCCGCAGCGTTCTGCGTCTGCGATTCGTTTCAGGACAGCGGCATCCGCTACCACGCGGTCTATCACATAACCGACGTCGGTCTGCTCAAAACCACCGATTCTGACGTGCTGGTCTGCGTGTTTGCGGCACTGGAACGTGAAGACATGACGATCCCGTTCCCGCACCGTGTGATCCAGCTGGATCGATCGACCAAGGCGCTTGCGGCTTCGGCCCGGCAACTCGCGCGCATCCAGGCGGTGGAACGCAGCGAACTATTCGGTGTTCTGATCGCCGACGAGCGGGCGGCGGTCGCCGCGGATCTGAAGCGCTGCCCGTACGCCGCCGGCGACGTGATCTTCCGCAAGGGGGAGCCGGCCGATTCCCTGTACCTGCTCGCCGAGGGCCGGGTGCGGATCGTCGACGACGATGGCAGCGGGCGCCGTACGCAGCTCGCCGAACTGGCGGCGCCGGGATATTTCGGCGAGATGGGACTGCTCACCGGCCAACCACGCGGGGCCACCGCGATTGCTGCGGACGATGCGCTTTGCTACCGCCTGGACAAGGCGGGCTTCGACTCGGTCCTGAAGGCGCGCCACGAAATTGTTGATGCGCTGGCGCAGGTCGTCGCGCGCCGTAACGCCGAAAACGACACGACGCTCAGAAGCTCCGACGCCGACGCCCGCGCGCGCCATGCGCTGAAGGGCGCGCGCGAGATGGTGCGACGCATCCGCCAGTTCTTCTCGCTGCCGGTCCCGCCGGTTTGATCGCAAATGCAGTTCGGCCCGCCAACGCGACGGGGGCAAGGCTAACGCCCGCGGATCATGTCCTCGCGGCGTAGCAGGAACACGCTGTCGCTGGCGCCATCGGTTTCCAGCCATAGGAACGGCAGGCGCGGAAAGGCGCTTTCGGCGGCGTCGCGGCTGTTGCCAACTTCCACCACCAGCACGCCGTCGGGCGAAAGAAAGCGCGGCGCTTCGCGCACGATCACCCGGATCGCGTCCATCCCGTCGTCGCCGCCGGCGAGCGCAAGCGAAGGCTCGTGACGGTACTCGTCGGGCAGCGATTCCATCGCCAGGGTCGTCACGTAGGGCGGATTGCAGATGATGAGGCCATAGCTCTTCTCGGGCAGATTCGCGAACAGATCGGAGCGGATCAGGTTCACCCGGCCGGCGAGTCCGTATTCGCTCACATTGCGCTGGGCCACCGCGAGCGCCTCCGACGAGATGTCGGTGGCGTCGACGTCGGCGTTGGGGTAGGCGTGCGCGAGCAGGATCGCGAGGCAGCCCGAGCCCGTGCACATATCGAGCGCCGAGGTCACCGCCGACGGATCGCCGACCAGCGGCTCGAGTCCGCCGGGCAGGAGTCCGGCGATGTACGAGCGAGGGATCAGCACGTGCTCATCGACGTAGAAGCGGAACTCCCCGAGCCAGGCTTCGCGCGTCAGGTAGGCGGCCGGCATGCGTTCGTCGATGCGTCGCGCGAACACCTGCGCCAGCTGCGAGCGCTCAGATTGAGTCAGATGCGCGTCCAGGAACGGGTCCAGCCGATCGAGCGGCAGATGCAGCGCGTGCAGCAGCAGGTAGGCCGCTTCGTCGTAGGCGTTGGCGGTGCCGTGGCCGAATACCAGCTTCGCCTCGTTGAATCGCGATACCGCCCAGCGCAGCCAGTCGCGCAGCGTGGCGAGTTCGTGGACCGGAGCGCTCATGCGGGGAGGACCTGCGAGTTAGGAAAGCAGCCTTTCCAGCGTGCGTCGATAGATCGCTGCCAGCGGCTCGAGATCCGCGACCGCGACCCGCTCATTGAGTTTGTGGATGGTGGCGTTGACCGGGCCGAGTTCGACGATCTCCGAACAGATGTCGGCGATGAACCGCCCGTCGGAGGTGCCGCCGGCGGTCGAAAGCGCGCTATCGACGCCGGTCTCGGCGGCGATCGCCGCGCGTACCGTGTCAACCAGCCGGCCGGGCGGGGTGAGAAACGGCTTGCCGAGCGAGGGAAAGGCGAGTTGATAGTCGAGCTCATGCCTGCGCAGCACCGCCTCGAGCTTCGCGACCAGGCTCTCCCGCGTGCTTTCCGTCGAGTAGCGCCAATTGAACACCAGCTCGAGCACGCCGGGAACGACGTTGGCCGCGCCGGTGCCCGCGTTCAGGTTCGAGCACTGAAACGAGGTCGGAGGAAAATCCGCGTTGCCGCGATCCCACTCGACCGCCGCGAGTTCCGCGATCGCCGGCGCGGCGAGGTGGATGGGATTGCGAACCTGGTCGGGGTAGGCAACGTGGCCCTGCACGCCTTTGACCCGCAGGATTCCGGTCAGCGTGCCGCGGCGTCCGTTCCTGATCGTGTCGCCGAGCCGCTGCGACGACGATGGTTCGCCGACGACGCAGTAGTCGATGCGTTCGCCACGGGCCGCGAGTCGCTCGACTACCCTGACGGTCCCATCGGCATTGGTCGGGCCTTCCTCGTCGGAGGTGAGCAACAGCGCGATCGATCCCACAGCCGCCGGGTGGGCTGGTACATAGGCCTCGATCGCGACCACAAATGCGGCGAGCGAGGCTTTCATATCCGCCGCACCGCGGCCGTACAGGAAGCCGTCGCGGATCCCGGGCGTGAACGGATCCGCGTGCCAGTCGGCAAGCGCGCCGGTGGGTACGACATCGGTGTGTCCGGCCAGGCACACCAGCGGCGGCGAGGCACCGCGTCGAAGCCAGCTGTTGGTGACGCCGTTGACACTGATGCGCTCGAGCCCGAATCCAAGCGGCTCGAGCCTCCGGGCGATCAGGTCCTGGCAGCCGGCGTCATCGGGCGTAAGCGAGCGGCGGGCAATCAACTCGCAGGCGAGCGCGAGCGTGGGTTGCGCGCGGGTGTTCATGCGC
>JBKKAZ010000036.1:0-2686 GCA_046714435.1 Casimicrobiaceae bacterium | reverse complement strand
ACGTCGGCGCCACTGGCTGGGCTACCGGTCCGCACCTGCACTACGAATTCCGGATCGGCGGCGACGCGCGCAATCCGCAGACGGTGGCGCTGCCCAACGCGGCCCCGATGGCGTCCGAGTCGTTCATTGCGTTCCTGGCGCAGATCGAACCGCTCACCCAGCAGCTGCGGCTCGCGCGCGAGCTGCCGGGCGGGCGTCTCGCATCGGCCGACTAGCCATCTGCTCAAGAGGGCTGTGTCATTCCGAGGAACGAGGGATCTGCTGTTCGCAGTTCGCAGTTCGCAGATCGCGTCGAAAAGCAGATCCCACGCTTCGCTCGGGATGATACTGGAGTAGTGACATGCGGCGCGAGCTATTCGCCGGCGTGATGTCGGGGACCAGCCTCGACGGCGTGGACGCCGTGGTCGCCGATTTCGGCTCGCGCGAGCGGATCTGCACGACGCTGGGCGCCGCCTCGCTGCCGATGGATCCGGCGTTGCGCGCGGTGTTGCTCGGACTGCAGGCCAGTTCGGATGACGAACTCGCCTCTGCCGCGCGAGCGAGCATCGCGCTGGCCGACCTTTACGCCGATGCGATCCTCGCGGCCTGTCGTGCAGCCGGCGTGACGCCGGACCAACTGGTTGCGGCGGGCGTGCACGGCCAGACCGTCCGTCACCGTCCCGACCAAGGCTGGACGATCCAGTTGAACGACCCGGCGCGCGTGGCCGAACGCGCGGGTGTCGTCGTTGTTGCGGATTTCCGCCGACGCGATGTCGCGGCGGACGGGCAGGGCGCACCGCTGGTTCCCGCGTTTCACGCCGCGCTGTTCGCCCGCGAGGATCGTTCGCGCGCGATCGTCAACATCGGCGGTATCGCGAACGTCACGCTGCTTACGCCCGGGCGCGAGGTCCGCGGCTTCGACACCGGGCCGGGCAACGTGCTGCTCGACCTGTGGTTCGCGCGCCACGGCGAGGGCCGCTTCGACGAGGGCGGCGCCTGGGCCGCGTCGGGCCGCGTCGATCACGCGCTGCTCGCGGGCCTCGTCGCGGATCCGTACTTCGCCGCGCCGCCGCCGAAGAGCACCGGACGCGACTACTTCCACGCCGGCTGGCTCGATGCCGTGCTCGGGCATCGAGGCGGGTCGCCGCATCCGGCCGACGTGCAGGCGACGCTGACGGCGCTCACGGCGCGCACGATCGCCGACGCCGTGCGCCGCGAGGCGCCCGGAACCACCGAGGTCCTCGTCTGTGGGGGCGGCGCGAACAATGCCGCGCTGCTGCGGGCGCTTGCGCACGACCTCGCGCCGCGCAACGTGTCGCCGACCTCGCGGGTCGGCGTGCCGGTCGAACAGGTCGAGGCGCTCGCCTTCGCGTGGCTCGCGCGCGAGGCGCTTGCCGGCCGGCCGGGCAATCTTCCCGACGTCACCGGCGCGCGCGGGTTGCGCGTGCTCGGCGCGATCTACCCCAAGTAACGAAGTCCGCATGTCCACCCACATGAGCGCCCTGGTCACCGAATCCACGTCTGCCTTGACTCGGCCCGTGCGGTTCCGCACAATGTCATTGTCATAAACCATTCTGTCAAGGGCAAACCCGGCGAAAGCTGGGGACGCAAAGTCACCGGTCTAAGGGACATCTGTCCTACGACAGCGGGATTGCCGGACTCGGCACGGCGGAACGCAGCAGGCGTTCCGCACGCGAGCAGCTGATCGCAACCGCGCTTCAGCTACAGGCGGGCAGTCGGAAGCCTCGCTGCGCGAACCCCGCTGCAGGCCAGCGCTCCCTCGACAAACGGGGAGAACGACTCGATGCGGGCCGTAATCGATTCGAACCATTCCCATGCGACTGCGGACCCGGTGTGTTCGCACGGTGGCGGCTCGCCCTTGCGCGAGACCTTCCGTGAGCAACCACCTCCGCACCGGGCCCCTCCCTCACCTCGAATCGAATCACGCACCACGTGAAAAGCATCAAGAGCAAGATCCTGACCTTCGCCGTGCTGTCTACGCTCATTCCTTCCATGGGTCTGGGGCTGCTGTCGTTCTGGCGCCACCAGGTCGTGATCAAGGACAACGTGAGTCACGAGCTGCGCACGTTGGCGAGCGACACGAGCGGCGAACTGACGATGTGGCACAGGGAGCGGGTCAATGAAGTCCGCACGCTGTCGACCGCCTACACCCTCATCGACGGCTTGACCGCCGAATCGGCGTCGCAGTCGGTCCCCGCGAGGATCGGGGTGCCTGAACTGGAGCTCTACCTTCGCCTGGTGCAGAAGAAACTGGACTCACTGCTGGAACTGACGCTCTCCGACGCGGCTGGCCAAGTGGTCGCGAGCAGCGCGCCAATACCTGCGCCGATCGTATTGCCGGCGACCTGGCCGAACACCGCGATTGCCGAGGGCGTGATTCTGGAGCCACCCCGATGGGACAACGCTCGAGCGACGGCAACCCTTACCGTGGTCGTCCCCGTCCTGTCGCTGCGCTACGAACTGCTCGGTGCGCTTTCGGCCGTGCTTGACATCGGCACTTTCAAGACGCGCCTGCAGGACGTCGTGCGGTCCTCACCCGCGGAGGTGATCCTGCTGGCGCCGGATGGCCAGCCGTTGCTCAGCACCAAAACCGCAGCAAACGCGCTGACGCCGCTCGGTCCGCAGTGGCTGCACCGCCTGCGCGCCCGGCCGGGAGAACCGATGACTTTCGAAGGTCATCATCAGC
>JBKKAZ010000035.1:0-3396 GCA_046714435.1 Casimicrobiaceae bacterium | reverse complement strand
ACGTCGACCCCTGTCGACGCCAAAAGCTCCGCCGCGAGGCGAGGCCAGGCGCGCGCCGAGTCCTGCGTCCAGCGCCCGTACGCCGGCATTCCCGCGCCCTTGCCCTGCACCCAGATCAGGCCGAAATTGCCGTGCGAGGGGGCGCCCGCCGCAGGGGTCGCGTCAACGAGCGCGAGCCGCGGACCCAGCGAACGCATGCCGAACGCGAGCGAGGCGCCGACGAGGCCGCCGCCGACGATGGCGAGGTCGAAGCGGCGCGCCGCCGTCATGTCGGCACGGCGATGCCGGCGAATCTCAGGATCGCCGGAATCTGGGCGTCGAAACGCTGGAACGCGTGATCGCCGCCGCCCTCGACCCATTGCCACGCGCCCCCGTAGAAGCGCACCGCCTCGCAATAGTCGAGCACTTCGTCGCCGGTCTGCACCAGCAGCCAGTAACGGTCCGGCCGGGTGATGCGCGCCACGGCGAGCAACGCAAGTTCGGCGAAGTGCGCCTCGGTGACAACGAACGGCTCGCCGGTGTAGAGATTGGTCTGCGCTCCGAGGTAGGGCTGCAAGTCGTCCTGCGGGCGGATGGTGGGATTGATCAGCACTGCCCGCGCGCCGGTTTGCTCGGCGAGGTAAGTCGCGTAGAAGCCGCCGAGCGAGCTGCCGATCAGCGTCAACGATTCCCGCGGGCGCTCCACGTTGCCGGCGATCCACGCCGCTACCGAGGCGATCGCGGCCGCGGGGCCGACCTCGAGCGCGGGCACGTGGAGTCGGGGGCGGATCGCGGCCGGCAGCGCGGCAACGGCCGCGGCAACTTTCGCCGCCTTCACACTTGCCGGCGAACTCCTGAATCCATGCAGGTAGACGATTGCCTGTGGCATCGGCGCAACCGTGCTGGTCAGCCGGCAAGCGCCGCGAGGATCTTGCCATGGACACCGCCGAAGGCGCCGTTGCTCATCACCAGCACGTGATCGCCGTGTCGCGCTGTCACGGCAATCGCGGCCACCATGCGATCGAGATCGTCGAACAGCGAGAATCGGGCACCGAGTGGTGCCAGCGCCTCGCCCGCGTCCCAACCGAGCTTGGCCCCGATGAAACAGAACGTGTGCTCGGCCAGTGCGAGGCTCGCGGGCAGCGCCCCTTTCATCACACCGAGTTTCATCGTGTTCGAGCGCGGCTCGAGCACGGCCAGGATGCGCTGCGCTCCGACCGCGGATCGCAGGCCGGCGACCGTCGCCGCGATAGCGGTCGGATGGTGCGCGAAATCGTCGTAGACGTTCACGCCGCGCGCTCTGCCGATGCGTTCCAGCCGACGCTTTATGCCGCGGAACTGCGCGAGCGCGGCGAGGCTCGCTTCGGCGGACACGCCGGCGTGCCACGCGGCGACGATCGCCGCGAGCGCGTTCAGTCGCGAATGGCGCCCGAGCATCGTCGACTCGGCGGGCCAGCGCAACTCGCCCTGCGGCGCGCTAGCATGGGTCACCAGGCCCTCCGCCGAGATGCGCCACTCGGGCAATCCCGCCTCCTCGGGCAGCACCACGTCGGTACCGGCGAATCGCTCCACCGACGACCAGCATCCGCGTTCGAGCACCCGTGCAAGGCTCGCCTCCTCGGCGTTGACGACCAGCCTGCCGCTCGCGGGCACAGTGCGCACCAGGTGGTGGAACTGCGTCTCGATCGCCGCGAGGTCCGGAAAGATGTCCGCGTGGTCGTACTCGAGGTTGTTGAGAATGACCGTCCGCGGGCGGTAGTGGACGAACTTCGATCGCTTGTCGAAAAACGCGGTGTCGTACTCGTCGGCCTCGATCACGAAGAATCCGCTGTCCGAGTGCCGCGCCGACACGCCGAAGTCCAGCGGCACGCCGCCGATCAGAAAGCCCGGTGCCAGCCCTGCTTGCTCGAGGATCCAGGCCAGCATCGATGCCGCGGTGGTCTTGCCGTGGGTCCCGGCGACGGCGAGCACGAAACGCCCGGCGAGCACGTTGTCGCGCAGCCATTCCGGGCCCGACGTGTAGCGAAGCCCGCGATCGAGGATCGCCTCCATCAACGGATTGCCGCGGCTGACGACGTTGCCGACGACGAACAGATCGGTGTCGGCGGCAACGCCCTCGAGCTGCGCCGGATCGTAGCCTTCGGACAGCGCGATGCCGAGCGCGTCGAGCTGTGTGGACATCGGCGGATAGACGTTGGCATCGCAGCCGGTCACGCGATGGCCCGCGACCTGTGCGATCGCTGCGAGGCCGCCCATGAACGTGCCGCAGATGCCGAGGATGTGCAGGTGCATCGTCAGGAAACCTTGGTCGCGGCCGGCGCGGTCGCGGTGAATCGCCCCCAGCCCCGGAAGAACCAGGCAAGCGTGGCCAGGTTCAGGAACAGCATCAGCGCGAACGCCCAGCGCAGGCCAGTCGCGCTGTCGACGCCTCCGATCGCGCGAACTGCGTCGACGATCACCCCGATGCCCCATTGGGCCGCAAAGCTGCCGAGGAACATCATCACGTTCATCGCGGTATTGATGCGTCCGGCGAGTTCGGGCGCGAAGCCTTCGTTCAGCACGGCGAACGCGAGGATGTTCGCCGAAGCGCCGAGACCGTAGAGCGTCCACCACGCGAGGCTTCCCGAAATTCCAGCGACGATCGCGCCCAGTGCCAGCGCGCTCAGCGTGAATCCGGTCGCGAACAGGTGCTTCGCGCCCACGCCGCGGCGATCCAGCGCGGTCGCGAACAGCCCCAGCGACAGATAGCCGCCAACCATCACGAAGCTCATCACGAGCAGCATCGAAGCCGCCGCCCCCCGCGACCGGCCCTCGACCTCCATCATCCACGGCACCGCCCACAGCCCCTGGATCGCCATGAATGCGCCCATCACGAAACTACCGAGCGGCGCAATCCACCAAAACCGCGGATGCCGGAACACTTCGCGGACGCCGTTCCACTGGGCGCGAAACGACGCCGTGACGGCGGGCTTCGGTGTGTCCGGAACGCGCCAGGCGATCCACAGCGCGGCGATGAAAGTCACCGCGGCCAGCGCAACGAAGATCGTGCGCCAGCTTGCGAAGCGCAACGCGGCCTCGAGCGGCGCGGTGGCCATCAGCGCGCCGACCCCTCCGGCAACCATCATCCACCCGCCGAGCGACGCCTGGCGCTCGCGCGGATACCACATCGCAAAGCCCTTGAGCGGCGCCATCAGGCACGCTCCGACGCCCGCGCCGATGAGCGCACGCCCCAGCGTGAGGCCGGGCACGCCGTCAGAGAACGCGAACACCAGCGCTCCAGCGGCGGCGATCGACAGCAGCACCGGCTCGACGCGGCGCGGTCCGAACCGGTCGAGCAACATGCCGACCGGAATCTGAATGGTCCCGAACGCGAGGAAATATGCGCTGGTGAGAAAACCCAGCGATGCGGGCCCCAGC
>JBKKAZ010000034.1:0-3458 GCA_046714435.1 Casimicrobiaceae bacterium | reverse complement strand
GTCGGACCACTACGTAACCGGCGATCGTCGGGTACGGCTGATCGGAAAGTCGGAGCTGATCGACGCGATGTGTCGCGCGCACCAGCCCATCCGCTGGCACGAGACCAGCCTGTTCGCAGCCGACCCGCCCAACTACGCTCTCGTGTTCCAGCAGTGATGGTGACGCCCGACGCGGTGGGTCGGCGCCCGCCGCAACGCACTCTGACAGGAATCCCATGCTCGCCAAACTCCTGATAATCGTCGTGACCCTGAATTCGGCGGCGAGCCAGTTGCTGCTGAAACGCGCCGTCGGCGAGATCGGCGCGCCGCCATCGTTCGCGGCGTGGCCCGGCTTTTTCGCGGCCGCCGCGGTCTCGCCCGCGGTCTACGCATCGCTGCTGCTACAGATCATCGGCTACGCGATCTGGATGATCGTGATCTCGCAGGAGAAGCTGGGCGTCGCCGTCGCCATGCTGGGTGCGGGCTTCTATGTGCTGATGGCGGTGCTGGCCTGGCTCGTGTTCGGCGAAGAGCTCACGCAGCTGCAGTGGGCGGGCATCGTGTTGATCACGGCGGGCGTGACCTGCATGATGATTTAACCCCCGCGCGTCGATGGCGATGAGACTTCCACGCGCACTTACCCGGTTCGCAGCTGCGCTCGCCTACCGCGCCGCGCGCGTCCTGGGCCCCGGCGTCTACGCGCAGGACGGCCTGGTCAGCGTCCACAACCACGACTTCATGCACGATCCGGCCTTCATGCGGGCGTACGCGCGCGGCCGCAAGGCGCTCGACGGACGGGAGGATTACCGCTGGCACTGGCGCATCCATGTCGGGCTGTGGGCGGCAGCGGCTGCGGCGAAGCTCGACGGCGACTTCGTGGAGTGCGGCGTCAATCGCGGCTTCCTGTCGAGCGCGATCATGGAGTATCTGGACTGGGACTTGCGCGGCCGCACGTTCTGGCTGCTCGACACGTTCGCGGGGCTCGACGAGCGGCTGGTCTCGCCCGAAGAGCGCGAACGCGGCGCCTTGCTACGCAACCGCGACGAGCTGGCGAGCGGTTTCTACGTTCGCGGCGCGGAGAGCGTCGTCGCCAACTTCGCGCAGTGGAAGAACGTGCGAATCGTGGTTGGCGCGATTCCGGCGACGCTGCCGCAGGTTCAGACGACTCGCGTGGCCTACCTGCACCTGGACATGAACTGCGCGCCGCCGGAAGTCGCTGCTGCCGAGTACTTCTGGGATCGCCTGGTGCCCGGGGCGATGGTCCTGCTGGACGACTACGCCTACCTGGGATTCGGCGCGCAAAAGCGCGCGATGGATGCCTTCGCGGCCGAGAAGGGTGTCGCCGTCTGTTCGCTGCCGACCGGCCAGGGCCTGATGGTCAAGCCGCCGGGCGCGGTAGGCCGCTGACGTCGCGACGCAATCTCGAAGCCTGCGATTGCCTCAGCTCCGGTTGGCGAGGTAGCTTGCGCGGTACACGGTCATGATGAGCGCAGCGACCGGCGCAGGCCAGAAACGCTCGAACATAGCGCGGTCCTCCTCGGCCCGGCGCCGGTCGGCGATCAGCGCCGTCGTCTCGCTGCGGGCGTGGATGCGCCGGGTCACCAGCGCCTCGCGCACGTAGACGAACGCTCCGGGATGTCCGGCCAGTTGCAGCCAGGCCTCCCAGTCGAGGTTGCTCTGTAAGTCCTCGCTGAACCGGAACTCTGCGAGCGTGGCACGGTTCAGCACCACGCTCGGACAGCACACTGGATTGCCCCATTGGAGCAGGCGCCGCTTCGACCGCGCATCGCGGATCGCGTCATCGTGGCCGAACGCGCGACGCGTCAGCAGGCGCTTCACGCGGATGTTGAGATTGAGCGGGCGCGGCCCCTTGTCACCCATTTCCACGAAATCACTAAACGCGATCGTCGCATCGCCAGTGCGCGCCAGCGCCCCGGCCATGCGCTCGAGATAATCGGCGCGGTAGCTGTCGTCCTGGTGCGCGAGCGTGAGCCAGTTCGCTTCGACAGCGCGAAGCGCGAAATTCCAGTCGCTGCCGATGCCCGCGCGACGCGGATTCACGCGCAGCGGTACGCGGTAGCGGCGGGCCAGATTAGCCAGATAGTCCGATGGCGTGGAAGTCGCGATCACGACGGCGCTGCCCGATCGGGTCTGGCCGGCGATCGAGTCCAGGCAGGCGGGCAGATACAGCGAATCGCCGTAGGCCGGAATCACGAACGCGTGCTGCATGCGGGCGATGTCCGGATCGATCGGGTAACGAGGCTGCCAGGCTTCGTCCGGCTTCGGTCGAATGTCCGATGGCGAGTGCGCCCGGATCCAATTATTGTATTGACAATAATTGGATCCGATGCGATATTTCAAGTGTATCTCACGTTCGACGACGCCAAGGATGCGGCCAACTTGCGCAAGCATGGCCTGTCGCTTGCCGACGCGGCGCTGGTGTACGACGCGGCGGACAAGCTAACGATTCTTGCGCCACCAGGCGTCGAATCGCGAAGGATCGACGTGGCCTTTGTGCCGTCGCTGGATCTGTTTCTCGCACTGGTGTACGTCGAACGAGGTGAAGAGATGCGCGCGATTTCGCTGCGGCGCGCGTCGCGGAAGGAACGGAGGCACTATGCCGACGCGCAGGAAGTCTGATTGGGATCGTGTCAAGCGTGAGGCGAGCGCGGACGCGAAGATTCCGCACGATCGCGAGGACGGACCGTACGATCCCAACGATCCGAAGGCCGTCGATGCCTATTGGAACAGCGCGACGATCGTTCGCGGGCCGGGGCGACCGCGCAAGGCGATCGTCCGGACCATGGTGTCGTTGCGAATCGATCCCGATGTGCTTGCCGCGCTGCGCGCGACCGGCCGTGGCTGGCAGACGCGAGTCAACGCATTGCTTCGTGAGGCCGTGAAAGCGGGCCGGGTTTAGGAATCCTGCCGCGCTCGGGCGAAGGCGGCGCCGCGCCGTTGCAGGCGGAAAGTCCGCGCGGGCATCGATCGAGATCGCTGGCAGGGCCTCAACCCCGGCCCGTGCTCCCGAATCCGCCGCCCGCGCGCTCACTCGCGTCGAAGCTCTCGACCACGCGAAAGCGCGCCTGCGCGACCGGGACGATGACAAGTTGAGCGAGCCGGTCGAGCGGGGCCAGCGTGAACGGCTCGCGCCCGCGGTTCCAGCAGCTCACCATCAGCGGGCCCTGATAGTCGGAATCGATGAGCCCCACCAGATTGCCGAGCACGATGCCGTGCTGGTGGCCAAGCCCCGAGCGCGGCAGGATGACGGCCGCGTAGCCTGGGTCGCCGATGTGGATCGCTAGTCCGGTGGACACCAGGTGGACGTCCCCCGGCGCGATGGTGAGCGCTTCGTCGACGCAGGCACGCAAGTCCATCCCGGCCGCGCCCGCGGTTGCGTACGCGGGGAGCTGGTCGCGGATGCGCTCGTCGAGGATGCGCAGGTCGATGATCGGCTGCATGTTCCAGTACACGGGCCC
>JBKKAZ010000033.1:0-6254 GCA_046714435.1 Casimicrobiaceae bacterium | reverse complement strand
CGGGCACGAGCTCGGGCCGCGCCACGTAGACGTGCGCGATCTGATGATCGGCCACGGCGAAGGCATCGGAGGCGCCGGGATCGAGCTGCTCGCGACCCAGTTCCTCGCGCACGCGGAGCCAGCCGGCGCGTCGCAGCGCGCGGTTCACGTGAATCGGGTTGGAGACTTCGGTGATGCCGTACTCGGACAGCACGACGACCTGCGCGCCGGCGCGCTCGGCCGCACGGATCAGCTCCCCGCAAACCTCGTCCACCGCCGCCACGTCGCGCTCGACGCCGACGAAGCGCGGACCGAACCGCTGCAGGTTGTAGTCGAGATGAGGCAGGTAGACGAGCGTCAGCGTCGGGCGTTGTTGCTCGAACACGCGGAGCGCGCTGCGTCCGATCCAGCGTGTGGACTCGATGTCGGCTGTGGGGCCCCAGAAGCGGAACAGAGGGAACTGCCCCAGCTCGCGCTGCAGTTCGTCGCGCAGTTCCGCCGGTCGCGTGTAGATGTCCGGCAACTTGCGGCCATCGGCCGGGTACATCGGGCGCGGCGTGACCGAGAAATCCACCGACGCGTACATGTTGTACCACCAGAAAAGCTTGGCGCAGGTGAACGACGGGTCGTGCCGTTTCGCCGCCTCCCAGAGCTTCTCCCCGCCGACCAGGCGATTCGACTGGCGCCAGAACCCTATTTCGGCGAGATCGCGGAAATACCAGCCGTTCGCAACCACGCCGTGCTCGCGAGGCAGCGCGCCGGTGACGAACGTCGACTGCACCGTGGTGGTGACTGCGGGCGTCACCGTGGTCAGCGAACGCATGCCGCCGCGCGCTGCAAGCGCTTGCAGGTTCGGCGCGTGTGCGAGAAGCGACGGTGTCAGTCCGACGACGTCGAGAACGAGCATGCGTGTCATCGACGGTGCCCAAGCCGGCCTGAGATGCGCAACCGCAGTTGCGGCCTGATCCAGCAGGCGCCGAAGCGCAACCTCGATGGCACCACGGCTTCGACCGGCTCGCGCACGTCCTGTGCGCTCCCGGCAGAACGGGCACCCGACGCTCGGGGGGCAGGTGCGAGCTCCACCCAGGCCAATGGATCGTCGGCCGACAGGCTGGATCTCGCACCGGCAAACATCTGTAGACCCCTCTCGTCCCAACCGCGACGCCGGCTGCACCGGCTATTTTATTTGGCCGTGGCCTTTCGCTTGCGCGACGGGCCACGTCCTGACCACGTTGCCGCGATTTCCGGCGCGGGAGGGACCGCGCTCCGGTAAACCCTGCCAGCAGCATGATCCGGGGGGACGGCTGGCGGGCGACATCCACGGCTGGATGCCATTGGATTCTCTGTAAGCAAGCGGCATGCCGCTTTCCGGTCATCGCATGCTGCTCAAGCAATGGCTTTGTTTCAATGACTTGCGCGTCCGGGACAATCGCAGCGCGCGGGCCACTACACGAGAGGATGATGCAGAAGCGCCAGGGTCCGGACCGCGCCGGACCCCCGCTACGTCCTTAATTCATTGTTCTCGCTAACCAAAATGAACGTGACCGAAATCTGCCAGCTGCTGGCCGAGAACTGGCCAGCCCGCGGTCAGTTCGTCAGCTTGGACCGCAGCGTGCTGCGGCTGATGCCGAGCAGACGGGCAGCCGCGACCTGATTGCCCGCGGTCGCCGCGAGTGCCGCTCGAATCAGGGCCTGTTCCAGCCGGTCGATCGCCAGTTCGTGCACGGCGACCTCAACGCCCCCGCGTCCCGCCGCGTCAACCAGCGGAGCGGCTTGCGCCTCGAGCGCCCCCAGCAGGCTGTCGAGGCTGGATCGGCCCTCGTCCGCGCGTTGCGCCGGTTCCTGATCGAAGCTTAGGTCATGGATCGTCAGCACCGACCCGCGCGCGACCAGTACCGACCGCTTGATCACATGCTCGAGTTCGCGCACGTTGCCAGGCCAGTCGCGGGCTTTCAGGTTCTCGAGCACCGCCTGTTCGACCGACGTGATCGCCTTGCCGACCTCCCGATTCGCCCGTTGGATGAGTGCCTGCACCAAATCGGGAATGTCGTCCCGGCGTTCGCGCAGCGGCGGAACCTGCAGGGTCACGATGTTGACCCGATGGTAAAGATCCTCGCGGAACACGCCGGCCGCAACGGCCGAGGCGAGATCGCGGTTGGACGCGCAGACCAGACGGGCGCGGAACGGCACCGGATTGAGGCTGCCCACCCGCTCGAAGCTGCGTTCCTGCAGCACCCGCAACAACTTGCTCTGCAGGTGCAGCGGCAGTTCCGAGATTTCGTCGAGAAACAGCGTGCCCTGCCCCGCCGCCTCGAACCTTCCCGTGCGCGCTGCCTTGGCATCGGTGAACGCGCCACGCTCGTGCCCGAACAGCTCGGACTCGATCAGTTGCTCCGGAATGGCGGCGCAGTTGATGGCGACGAACGGCTCCTGTGCCCGCGCCCCCGATGCGTGAATCGCACGCGCCACGAGTTCCTTGCCCACACCGCTCTCTCCTTGCACCAGCGCCGTCAGGTCGTTGTCCGCAAGCATTACGATGAGCTTGAACAACTCCTGCATCACGGCGCTCTGCCCGACCAGAGTCGGCCTTTGGACAGCGTCCCCGCCGAGCGGCACGTTGGTGGACTCCGACTGTGGCGCCGGCGCGTGCAGCGCGCGCTGCAACACCTGCCGGATCTGCGCGAGATCGAGGGGCTTGCCGAGATAATCGAAGGCCTCGTTGCGCAGCGCTTCGGCGGCCGTTTCCAGCGTACCGTAAGCGGTCATCACCACGACGGGCAGCGCGGGATTCGAGCGCCGGATCTCCTTGAGCACCGCGAGGCCGTCCATGCCGGGCATGCGCACGTCGACGAACACCAGGTCGGGTCGCCCGACCCGCACCAGGCGCAGTGCCTCCTCGCCCGTCGACGCGGTGAGAGGCGTGTGTCCTTCGGCCTCGAGCAACAGGCAGAAGGCTTCGCAGATCGATCGTTCGTCGTCGGCGACGAGAACCCGGGCCATGGCGTCAGTCGGCGGTGGCGGGAGAGGATGCTACGGCCAAAGGTAACGCGATGACAAAGCGCGCGCCACCGAGGTCGGTGCTGCGCTCGATCCGCAGTTCGCCTCCGTGCGCCGCAGCCACATCGCGGCAGACGGTCAGGCCCAACCCCAGACCGAACGGTTTGGTGCTGATCGGGGAGTCGAGCAGGCGAGCGCGAATCTCGTCGGTCACGCCCGGACCGGAGTCTTCGACGACGATCAGCATTCGGGATGCCGCGGCATCGTGTTCGGCGCTGATCCGAAGCGGGCCCCCTTGCGGCATCGCATCCGCCGCATTCACGACCAGGTTGAGCAGCGCCTGGCGCAGTCGCCCGCGGTCGACGCGGGCCTGCAGCCGGTCGTCGCAGCGGGTGTCGGCGCGGATGCCCCGGTGCGCGAGCGAGGGTCCCATCAGGTCGAGAACCTCCGCGACCAGCGGCCCGATGCGGGTGGGCGCTACGTCCAGCGGCTGCTCCCCGCCAAGCAGGAGCGTGGACGAAACGAGCAATTCCAGGCGCTGGACCTCCACCAGCAATCGTTCGACCCGGCCCGCCTCCCGCGCATCGATGCGTTCCGCGAGCAGCTGCAGGTGCAACTTCAGTCCGGTCAGGGGATTGCGGATCTCGTGGGCGAGCCGCGCCGACATCTCGCCGAGCGCGGACATCCGGCTGCGCGACGCCAGGCGCGATTCGTAACTTCCCAGGCGCAGCATCATCGAGTTGAACGCTTCCCCCAGCGCGCCGATTTCATCGGCGCGCGGCAGCTCGACGCGTTGCTCGCGCTCGCCGGCCGCGATTCGATCGGCGAGCGCCGAAAGCTCAGCGAGGGGGCGAGTGATGTTTCGCACCAGCACAAGCAATACGGCGCCGAGGACGACGGTCGCCGCGAGCATGGCCAGCCCGAGCCACCAAGCCGCCCGCCGGGCCGCCGACTCGGCGTCACCCAGCGGCGCGACGGCCACGAGGGCCGAATAGCGTGGATCGTGGATTGCCTCGATCGGCTGGTAAACGGCGATGCTCTGCACCGGCGCCTCAAGCCTCCGGGTCGCGGCGTTCGCCCAAGGCGGGCTCTCGGCCAGCGATGCTTCGATCGCGTCGCCGACCTTGGCCGACGTGGTCATCGCGACGCGGCCGGCGCGATCAAGCAGCACGAAATCCGACTGCTGCAGCGACGCCAGCCGCCTCAACAACTCGGGCGTGTAGGGCAATCCTCCGGTGGCCAAAACCGTGGCGGCATTGCGCAACTGGCCTTCGAGGCGCTGTTCCAGCGTTTTCGTAACGATGCCGACGCCGATCGCCCACGCCGCGGCCATGGCCAGCAGCAACGGCCCGAGCAGCGTGAGAATCAGGCGCAGGTAAAGCGAGGGTCGATAGCGCACGCGGCAATGCTACTCGGGAAGACTTTGGAAGATCCTTTCCGGGACACCACACCCCTAAGTCATCTCGAAAATGAGGGGCAGCGTCTTCCCGACATTCGAGCCAGGCCCGCAACCTGTCGGCAATTCTTACGGCGCCGCGGTTACGCGCCGGGCGCGCAGGCGCTACCGCGTTGCTTTTGTTCTAACTTGTTCTCCCGGTATCGAACTTGCATTCAAAACAGTCCAGATTGGATTGCCGGAGGCGCCCAGCGACTTTGGCGGTATCAAAGGCGTCACGGGGCCGCTGTTCCGGGCTGATGTTACCGGTATCACGCGTCAAGTAGGACCTGAAAGCTCGTTGCTTGGCCGTTGTGCGGTGCCCGGGGGGGCGCCGCGCGCGATCGAGTTCCATCGCCGGGAGGGACGTGGTCATGTACAGATTGCCTAGCGTTATCAATAAGCTATTGACTGGTGCGGTCATGGCCGGAGCACTGTCGCTTCCGGCGGGTTCGGCGCAGGCGATCACGCCGTTCGAGCAGGATGTCTCCACGGCCATCAATCGCGGTATCGAATACCTGGCCAACGCCGGCGCATTTAACAATCCGAGCGCCGACGGCGACGTGCACGGCCTGCCGATGCTGGCGCTGCTCGAGAAGCGGGCGAGCGGCAATCCCCTTGAGCCGCCCCAGGGCTACAACGGCGCCAACGCCGTGGACCAGGCCCGCCTCCGTTCGGCAGCCGCGTATATCCTCGACCGCGTCAACGAAACGACTTTCTACGCGTATCGCGATGGAGCGTACATGTTCGCGCTGTCGGTATACGCGAGAACTGGCGGGCCCGACCGAGCCGCGCTCGGGCATGTCGGCCCGGATTACCAGACCATCAAGGAGGCGATGGACGCGCTGGTCGACCGGGCCCTTCCGAATCAGCGCAAGGCGCCCGCCTTCCCGAACGCAATCGACCAGGGTTACTGGTGCTACACCAATGCGGGCTGTGAAGATTCCTCGACCACCCAGTTCGTCGTGGCGGGTCTGGCAGGGGCGAAGTCCCTCTACTCGGACGCTTCACTCCCGGCATTCGCCGATGCCGGACGGGTCGCGTCGATCAACACCGCGCTGGCGCTCGCCAAGCAGGCCTACGAGCTCAATGCGGCGACGGGATCCGACAACGCGAGCTGCAACGTCCTGACGGCGTCCGAGCGCGGTCACGGATACAACGTGGGCTACGTTCCCTCGCTGGCGCAGACGGCGTCCGGGATTTACATCCAGCTCTTCGGCGGCTCGAACGTCAACTCGCCGATCGTGCAGCAATACCTTGAATGGGTGCGCAACCGCTACCGCTGGCAGGATCTGGACAACCTCGGGAACTTCTGGGCAGCTAATTCCTATTGGTATTACCTGTGGAGCTCGTTCAAGGGCATGGAGCTGATCCGGCTCTCGGGCATAGTCCCCAACGCCGGCAATATCGGCGGGAATGATCTCGGCAAGCTGCCGGCACTCAGTGCTCCTGCCTGCGTGGTGCGGCAGGTGAACAAGGACCCGGCGACGTTTGCAAGGGTGGCGAGCTTCGGTGCGGGGGCCGTCGGTTACTACGCCGGCGAGCCGAAGGGCCAGTACTTCGACTTCGCGCACCAGATTATCGGCCACCAGTGCTACGACGGCAGTTTGCCGATCAACGGCAACGACGGGAACTTCAATTGCAACGCCGCCCCGGGTAGCTGGGAGACCCTTGATCGCGTGTCGTATGCGCTGCTCGTCCTGCAACGCGCCACGGGTGCTGGATGCGTCGATACCGACGGCGATGGCGTCTGCGACGACGTCGACAACTGTCCGACGGTTCCCAATCCGGGCCAGGAAGACGTCAACAAGAACGGCATCGGCGACGCCTGCGAGATCCTGAA
>JBKKAZ010000032.1:0-8175 GCA_046714435.1 Casimicrobiaceae bacterium | reverse complement strand
CGCGGCATGTGGGTCGGCACCTTCCATGGCCTGTGCAACCGGATGCTGCGGGCCCACCATCGCGATGCCGACCTGCCGCAACTGTTCCAGATCCTCGACTCGCAGGACCAGCTCGCGATGATCAAGCGGCTGTACAAGGCGGGCAATATCGACGACGAGCGCTACCCGGCGCGCCAGCTCCAGTACTTCATCGCCAACGCGAAGGAAGCGGGCCTGCGGCCCAACGCGGTCGAGGCCGGCGACGACTTCACCCGGCGCCAGGTCGAGCATTACGCGCAGTACGAGGCGATGTGCCAGCGTGAGGGCGTGGTCGATTTTGCCGAGCTGCTGCTCAGAAGCTACGAACTCCTGACTCGCAACGACAACTTGCGCGAACACTACCAGCGGCGCTTTTCGCATCTGCTGATCGACGAGTTCCAGGACACCAATGTCCTGCAGTACAAGTGGCTGCGAACGCTGGCCGGCCCCGATGCGACCGTGTTCGCGGTCGGCGACGACGACCAGTCGATCTACGCGTTCCGCGGGGCGAACGTCGCCAACATGCAGCATTTCGAGCGCGATTTCGCCGCCGTGGAGCGGCCGGTCCGGCTGATCAAGCTCGAGCAGAACTATCGCTCGCACAGAACCATCCTCGACGCGGCGAACGCGCTGATCAGGCACAACCGATCCAGGTTGGGCAAGAACCTGTGGACCAGCGAAGGCAAGGGCGAGCCGGTGCGGGTGTTTTCGGCGCCTTCGGATCTCGACGAAGCCGCCTTCGTCGTCGACCTGGTGAAGAACCTGGCCGACGAAGGCGTGCCGTATTCCGAGGTCGCGCTGCTCTATCGCAGCAACGCCCAGTCGCGCGTCCTCGAGCACGCACTGTTCGCGGCGGGCATTCCGTACCGCGTCTACGGCGGCCTGCGCTTTTTCGAGCGCGCCGAAGTCAAGCACGCGCTTGCGTATCTGCGGCTGATCGCCGTGCCCGGCGACGACGGCGCGCTGCTGCGGGTCATCAACTTCCCGCCGCGCGGCATCGGCGCCCGCTCGCTCGAGCAGCTACAGGATCACGCTGCGACAAGTGCCATGACCCTCTGGCTGGCGGCCCGCGCCGGCATCGTCGGCGGCAAGTCGGGTGGGGCGATCGCGCAGTTCGTGAAACTCATCGAGCGCCTGCGCAGCGAAACGCAGTCGCTGCCGCTCCCCGAAGCGGTCGATCACGTGATCGAGCACTCCGGGCTGGCCGCGCATTACCTGAACGAAAGGGAAGGGCAGGACCGGATCGAGAATCTGCAGGAACTCGTCAACGCCGCCGACAACTTCGTGCGCGAAGCCGAGATCGCGACCGACGCGCCGATGCTTTCCGACCGCGTCGCGCCCGACTCGCCCTCGCCCGCCGACGGACCGCAGGAAGGCGCGACCGACCCGCTCACCGCGTTCCTCGCACACGCGGCGCTCGAGGCCGGCGACACCCAAGCGGCAGAAGGGCGGCCGGCGCTGCAACTGATGACCGTTCACTCGGCGAAGGGACTCGAGTTCCACACCGTGTTCGTCACCGGGCTGGAAGAGGGCCTGTTCCCGCACGAGAACAGCGTTGCGGCGCAGGGAGGCCTCGAGGAGGAGCGGCGCCTGATGTACGTGGCGATCACGCGTGCGCGCCGCCGCCTCTATCTCACCTGCGCGCAGACGCGGATGCTGCACGGCCAGACGCGCTACCACATCCCCAGCCGGTTCCTCGACGAAGTGCCAAAGGACCTGCTGCAATGGCTGTCGCCCGCGCGCCGGCGAAGCGGCGGCTTCGACGCGAGAGAGTGGAGCACCGCATCGGTCGCCACGACGCAAGCGTATCCGCAGGCAACGCCACCGGCGCCGTCGTGGCGCATCGGCCAGAGCGTGCGTCACGCCAAGTTCGGCATCGGCGTCATCATCGATGCCGAGGGACGCGGGACCGACGCGCGGGTGCAGGTCAACTTCCGCGATGTCGGCGTCAAGTGGCTCGCGCTCGACTACGCGAAGCTGGAGGCGGCGTAAAGGGGGCTGTGAACGAGTGAATGAAAGCGCGCAAAGCACGCGTCGCTGCTCAATTCACCTGTTCACTTGTTCACTCGTTCACTGCTTCACCGGTTCTCCGGTGCAACCGGGGACAGCGGCGCCAGCGTCTCACCGGCGTGGAAGATGTCGCGATAGCTCACGTAGTCGGCGATGTGCAGCGTTGCGGCGAACATCAGGCCGTAGGCGATCAGCAGGAAGCGGACGACGACCACGGTCGACTCGGTCGGCATCAGCATGACGACGAATTGCGCGACGATCGCCGGCAGCAGCGCACCGAAGGTGACGGCGAGACCGAACAGCGCGAGCGGCCGCCAGTTGGCAAGCGCCGCGCGCAGGCTCGCGCCAAGTGCCGCAATCGGCCCCGCGTCCTGGAAGACCACCAGTGCCGGCGCGAACCAGAGCGCCAGGATCGTGGGCAGCGCCGCGAGCGCCGCCACCAGCAGCGAGACCTGCAGCTTGCCGCTGCGCAACAGCGTCTCGGTCGGCTTCTCATTGCCCGCCAGCAGGTCCAGCAGCAGGCCGCCGTCGACCACCCAGGTCGCGGCGATCGCTGCCGTGATTCCCAGCACGAAGGTGATCCCGAGTGGAATCAGCGCGCGCAGGTTGGCGCGAAATCCGGACCACAGATGGCTCGGAAGCGGTCTGCCGCCGCGCTCCTGCGTCCACGCGGCGGCGAGCAGGCCCACCGTGAACACCGGTTTCAGCAGCGGCAGGGCCAGCTGCCCGATCAGCGGCACGATGTTCACCGTGATCATCGCCATGTAGTAGAGCGCGATCAGCACTAGCCACGACAGCCGGGCGCGGCTGAACATCGCATAGGCTTCGCGGAGCCAGTCGATGCCACGCCGCGCACCATGCTGCGTGAACAGGATGTCGGTCGCGCGAGCAGGCGTGCTCATCGGGCGGCCGGTGCGAGTTCCGGAAGGCGCGGCTGCGTTGCCACGCGGTCCCGGAGGATGCGTTCGAAGCGCGCCGGGTCGTGCGCGTGGGTGAGTTCCCCCGGCCGCGGCAGGTTGAGGTCGTAGAGCCTCGACAGCCAGAAGCGCAAGGCGGCCGCTCGCAGCATTGCGGACCACTGGTCGCGCTCGTCCGGCGTGATCGGGCGGATGACGTGGTAGCTCGCGATTAGCGCGTTCACGCGCTGCGGGTCGAGCGATCCGTCGCCGCTGTCGCACCAGTCGTTGACCGCGATCGCGATGTCGTAGGCGAGGAAGTCGGTGGCGGAAAACCCGAAGTCGATGATGCCCACGACACGATCGTCATGGAACAGCACGTTGTCACAGAACAGGTCGGCGTGGATCGCGGCCTTGGGCAGATTCACCTTGCCCCATCCGGCCTGGAATGCGAGCTCGCCGCGCAGCAGCGCGTCCTGGTCCGGCGTCAGGAACGAGCGAACGGCTCGCGCCGCCTGCCGCCACCACGCCGGCCCGCGCCGGTTACTGAGCCGGGCGCGGAAGGTCTGCGACGCTAGATGCATCCGCGCGAGCGCGCCGCCGACCGCAGCGCAGTGCGCCACGCTCGGTGGTTCGGTCGCTTCGCCGTCGACGCGCGCTACCAGCCCCGCCGGCTTGCCGTTCAGGATCGAGAACAGCGCGCCGGTGCGATCGGGCTCGGGCGCCGGCACCTCGCAACCCGACCGCGCGAGGTGCGCCATGAAGTTGAGGTAGAACGGCAGATTTTCGGCCGCGAGACGCTCGTACAGCGTCAGCACGTAGCGGCCGTTATCCGTGGTCACGAAGTAGTTGGTGTTTTCGATACCCGACGCGATCGGTTCGAGTTCAGCCAGCGTGCCGACCGCGTAACGCGTGAGCCACGCGTCGATATCAGGAGCGGTCACCTTGGTATAGACAGACATGAAGGATAGACGCTACGCACCCGGCCGTGGCGCAACGGCGCCGATGACCTCGCAGGTCGCGCATGCGCACTAGCAGGTCATTGAGATTGGCGTGCTCGTATGCCTGCCGTTGCCATCCCGAGCCGCGCGCGGGATGTGCTGCTCACCAGGAAAACAACACCCACAGCGGAACCTTCAACGAGATGTCGAGGCTGTCGCGGCGGGTGAACTGCAGGCCGGCAGCGTCCGGCACCAGGTAGTACGGACGGCCGTGTTGCGGCGTGACGCGGACAAACTTCAGTTCGCCGCCGATGCGCACTTCCTCGTGCGTTTCCGCATCGCGCCGGATGATGGTGACCTGCGGCTCGAGTTCGGGGTCGCCGGCGAGCGGCGGAAGCGGCGGCGGTGCCGCACCGCCGGGAGGGAGCGGGGGCGGCGGCGGCAGCGACTGCGCGGCGGCAAAGCCAGCGAGGATCGTCGCGGCGAGGGCAATCCAGGCGAGTTGCGCGAGCTTCATCGAAATCGTCGGGGCGAAGTTCAATTCTACCAGAGGCCGCGCATCGCCCCGCGTCCGCCGAGAGGGCCAGCAGGCGGTCAAGAAAAGGGGATGACACCTTTCCCTGTGTCATCCAGAGCGAAGCGAAGGATCTGCTGTTGCTTTGACGCCCAAGGAAGAAGCAGATCCCTCGGCAAGCTCGGGATGACACCGGGTGGGGTACCGGTGCGCGAACTTTGACAATCGGCTAAAGGTTCAGCATCCGCTGCCGCTCCTCGCGGGTCGGCTGGAAGCCGCGGCCTTCGTAGAACGTGAAGATCGCATCGACGATCGCTTCGGGTTCGTCGATTACCTGCATCAGCGCCATGTCTTCGGGCGAAATCATCCCGTCACCCACCAGGCTCGCCCGCATCCAATCGAGGAGGCCCCGCCAGAACGTCCCGCCGACCAGGATGATCGGGATGCGACGCGACTTGCCGGTCTGCACCAGCGTGAGGCATTCGGACAGTTCGTCCAGCGTGCCGAATCCGCCGGGCATGACGACGTACGCCGATGCGAAGCGGACGAACATCATCTTGCGCGCGAAAAAGTAGCGGAAATTGACACTGACGTCCTGATACGAGTTGTCGTGCTGTTCCTTCGGCAGCAGGATGTTGAGTCCGATTGCCGGCGATCGGCCGGCGTGCGCGCCCCGGTTCGCGGCTTCCATCAGGCCCGGGCCACCGCCCGAGATCACCGTGAAGCCGGCGTCGGAGAGACGTCGCGCGATGTCGCAGGCCTTCACATAGTCGGGATGGCCTTCGTGTATTCGCGCACTGCCGAACATCGACACGGCAGGGCGGATCCCGCGCAACCGCTCGGTTGCAATGGCAAACTCTGACATAATCCCCAGCACTCGCCAGGCCTCCTGCCCATTGGAGGAATACAGCGCGTGCGGGTCGATCAGCTCGGGAATCTTCTCGGTAAGTCGCATGCCTAAACTCGTGTTGGTCGATGGATCGTCGTACCTGTATCGCGCCTTCCATGCGCTGCCCGACCTGCGCACTTCGCGGGGCGAGCCGACCGGCGCGCTGCGCGGGGTGCTGGCGATGTTGCGCCGAATGGTGGAGGACGGCAAGCCGGACTACTTCGGTGTCGTGCTTGACGCGCCGGGCAAGACCTTTCGCGACGCGATCTATCCCCAATACAAAGCCAACCGTCCGCCGATGCCGGACGATCTCGTGCGCCAGCTGGAGCCGTTGAAGGACGCGGTGAAGGCCCACGGCTGGCCGCTGCTGGTGATCGACGGCGTCGAGGCCGACGACGTGATCGGCACGCTCGCCATACGCGCCCGGCGCGAGGGCATCGACACGCTGATCTCGACCTCCGACAAGGATCTCGCGCAGCTGGTCGGCCCCGGCATAGCCTGCATCAACACGATGAGCAACGAGACGCTGGACAGCGACGGCGTCGTCGCGAAGTTCGGCGTGCGCCCGGAGCAGTTTCTCGACCTCCTCGCGCTCACCGGGGATAGCGTCGACAACGTCCCCGGCGTTCCCAAAGTGGGCCCGAAGACTGCGGCGAAATGGCTCAGCGAGTACGGCACGCTCGACGGCATCGTCGCCAATGCAGACCGGATCGGCGGTGTCGTCGGCGATAGTCTGAGAAAGTCGCTCGAGTGGTTGCCGCACGGGCGAGAGTTGCTGACGGTGAAAACGGATTGCGATCTGCCGGTGGGCCCAGCCGATCTGGCGCCGACCGAGCCCGATGCGGCGAAGCTGGCTGAGCTGTTCAAGCGCTTCGAGTTCAAGAGCTGGCTGGCCGATCGCGGCACCGCTCCACGCGCGGGCGACGACGTAGCCGGAGCCATCGCCGGCAAAGCGGCGCGCGAGACCGGCCGGCGCTGGGACGTCGAGGGTCCCGCGTCCACCGGCGCCGGCAAGCCGGCGCAGCTCGACTACGAGACGGTGCTCGATCCAGGCGGACTCGCGCGCTGGTCCGAGGCGATCGCCTCGTCGGAACTGGTGTGCTTCGACACCGAAACCGACAGCCTTGACCCGATGACGGCGAGAATCGTCGGATTGTCGTTCGCGCTCGAACCGGGTCGCGCCTGCTACATCCCGCTCGCGCATCGCTATCCCGGCGCGCCCGACCAGCTCGATCGCGATCGCACGCTCGACCGTTTGCGAACCTGGTTCGCGGACCCGGCGCGCGCCAAGCTCGCGCAGAACGCCAAGTTCGACCAGCACGCGCTCGCCAATCACGGCGTCGCGCTGGCCGGTGTGGCGCACGACACGCTGCTCCAGTCCTACGTCCTCGAGTCACACAAGCCGCACGACATGGACAACCTCGCCTTGCGCCATCTCGACTGGAAGACGATCAGCTACAGCGAGGTCTGCGGCAAGGGCGCGTCGCAGATCTGCTTCGACCAGGTGAGTGTGGAGCGCGCGACCGAATACTCCGCCGAAGACGCTGACGTCACCTTGCGACTGCATCACACGCTTTATCCGAAGCTGGCCGCCGACCCGGGTCTCGACCGCATCTATCGCGAGATCGAGCTTCCGGTGCGCGACGTGCTGTTCCGGATGGAGCGCGAGGGGGTGCTGATCGATGCCGAACTGCTCGGACGACAGAGCCGCGAGCTCGGCGAACGCGCGTACGCGCTGGAGCAACGGGCGTACGAGCTTGCCGGACAGCCGTTCAACCTGGGCTCCCCCAAGCAACTCGGCGAGATCTTGTTCGGGCGGATGAAGCTTCCGGTGATCAAGAAGACGGCTACCGGGCAGCCCTCCACCGACGAAGACGTGCTGCAGGAACTGGCCGCCGACTATCCGCTGCCCAAGCTCCTGCTCGAGCACCGCGGGGTCACCAAGCTCAAGAACACGTACGCGGACAAGCTGCCGCAGATGGTCAGCGCGCGCACGGGCCGCGTGCACACCAACTTCTCGCAGGCCACCGCGGTGACCGGGCGGCTCGCGTCCAACGATCCCAACCTGCAGAACATCCCGATCCGCACCGCGGACGGGCGCCGCATCCGCGAGGCTTTCATCGCGCCGCCGGGGCACCTGCTGGTGTCCGCCGACTACTCGCAGATCGAGCTCAGGATCATGGCGCACCTCTCGGAGGACGCCGCGCTGTTGCGCGCGTTCCACGCGGGCGCCGACATCCATCGCGCGACCGCGGCGGAGATCTTCGGCCTCCCCGCCGGCGAAGTCAGCGCCGAGCAGCGCCGTTACATCAAGGCCGTCAATTTCGGACTGATCTACGGCATGGGCGCGTTCGGGCTCGCCCAGCAGCTCGGGATCGAGCGCGGAGCGGCGCAGCAGTTCATCGACAAGTACTTCCAGCGCTACCCCGGCGTCGCCGAGTACATGCAGCGCACGCGTGAGCTCGCGCGCGAACAGGGCTATGTCGAGACCGTATTCGGGCGCCGGCTATGGCTGCCGGACATCAAGGCAGCCGGCGGCCCGCGACGCGCGGGCGCGGAGCGCGCGGCGATCAACGCGCCGATGCAGGGCACGGCCGCCGACCTGGTCAAGCTGGCGATGATCGCGGTGGCCGGGTGGCTCGACCGCGGGAAACTCGCGACCCGGCTGGTGCTGCAGGTCCACGACGAGCTCGTGCTCGAGGTGCCGGACGGCGAGGTCGCGCGCGTGCAGCGGGAGCTGCCCGGGCTGATGACCGGCGTCGCGGCGCTTCGCGTGCCGCTGGTCGTCGACGTCGGCACCGGCCCCAACTGGGAGCGCGCGCACTAGCGCGCGGCGAAGCATGCCGACCAAGGATTTGCAGACTCCGTTCGACGCCGCCGTCGTCATGTTCACGAAGCGCACCGGTT
>JBKKAZ010000031.1:0-17799 GCA_046714435.1 Casimicrobiaceae bacterium | reverse complement strand
CGCCGAACCCCGCTATCTGCGCCACAGCGGGTTCCCGGAATTTGCGCCGGATCTCGACGAATGCGACGCGGACACGCTGGCCCGCACCTCGATCCTCTACCTCTGCTCGCCGTCGAACCCGGATGGGCGGGAGATTGCGGCGGCGACGATGCGGCACGCGATCGAGGCGGCGCGCCGCTACAACTTCCTCGTGGTGTTCGACGAGTGTTACGCCGAGCTCTACGACGACGATCCGCCCGCGGGTGCGCTGGACGTCCTCGCCGCTCTTGATGCCTCGGAGCGCTGGCTCGACAACGTGCTGGTGCTGCATTCGCTCTCCAAGCGCTCCAGCGCCGCCGGGATGCGCTCCGGTTTCGCGGTCGGCGCGCAGGACATCCTTGTCGCGCTCAATCGGGTGCGCCTCAACGGCACCGCTTGCACGCCGCTGCCGCTCCTGGCGGCCGCGACGGCGCTGTGGTCCGAGGACACGCACGTCACGGCGATGCGCGAGCGACTGTCCCGGCGCAAGGACGTGGCGGATCGCCTGCTCGCGCGGCACCCGGGCTACTACCGCCCGCCCTGCGGCTTCTTCCTGTGGCTTCGGACCGGCGACGGGCTGGCGCTGACGCAGCGTCTGTGGCGCGATCAGGCGCTCAAGGTGCTGCCCGGCGCGTATCTCACCCAACCCGACGGCGACGGCAGCGACACCGGGAATGACTTCGTTCGCATCGCGCTCGTCCACGACCCGGCGACGACGTTGTCCGGGCTCACGCGGCTCGCCGCGGGGCTGGGACTCGTTCGCGATTCGTTACCCTCGCGCGGGTGAATCCGCGGCCGCGCAGCCGCCCGGCCACCGCTCGATGAACGCGACTTGCTCGCGCGTCTCGGGAGAATTCGGATGCCGGGCCCGCTTCTCCATCGCCTGCCACTTCCGGTCGATCACGGCGCGTGCATCATTGGCGTCGAAGCCCTGCTCGCGCAGCAGGCAGCCGACGACAGTGCCCGTTCTCCCGACACCGGCCCGGCAATGCAGGTAGATGGTCTCGCCGGCACGCAGCGCAACGTAGATCGCATCCAGCGCCGCGCGCATCAATGCCGGCGCCGGCACGCCGAAATCGCCGATCGCATGACGAACGTGGGTCACGTGGATCGCTTGGACCGCGGCGCGCTCGAGCAGAACCGTGACGTAGGGCGCCGGTCCCTCGTGCTCGGCCGTGAGGTCGATGAACTGCCGGACGCCGATGTCGAGGAGCGCGTCGATCCTGGCCGCGCCCTCTGCGGGAGCAATCGCGCCCGGGTGCTCGCCCGCGAGGAGCCGCCCGGGGATCACCCAGTAACAGTTGGCGTGTGGCCGCGCAATGACATCGCCCGGCGAGGCGAACGCATCGCGTCCGATCAATGGGCGAGAATTTTCGACAGGAAATCCCGGGTTCGTTCATGCTTGGGATTGCCGAAGAATTCCGCGGGCGTGTTCTGTTCGACGATCTGCCCCTCGTCCATGAACACGACGCGGTCGGCGACCGAGCGGGCGAAGCCCATCTCGTGCGACACGCAGAGCATGGTGATGCCCTGGCTCGCGAGCTCGACGATTACGTCCAGCACTTCCTTGATCATCTCCGGGTCGAGCGCGGAGGTCGGCTCGTCGAACAGCATGATCTTCGGCGTGAGGCACAGCGCGCGGGCAATCGCCACCCGCTGCTGCTGGCCGCCGGAGAGCTGCAGCGGGTACTTCGACGCCTGCTCCGGTATCTTGACCCGCACCAGTTGCTGCATCGCGCGCTCGTCCGCTTCGCGCTTGGGGATCCTGCCAACCCACATCGGCGCCAGCGTCAGGTTCTCGAGCACGGTCAAATGCGGGAAAAGATTGAACTGCTGGAATACCATCCCGACCTTGCGGCGAACCGCCTCGATCGCCTTCAGGTCGTCGGAGAGTTCCACGCCGTCGACCTTGAGCACACCCTGCTGGTGCTCCTCGAGCCGGTTGATGCAGCGGATCAGCGTCGACTTGCCGGAGCCGGAGGGCCCGCAGATCACGATCCGCTCGCCGCGAGCGACCGCAAGATCGATGTCGCGAAGCGCGTGGAAGGCGCCGTACCACTTGTTGACGCGGGAGAACTCGATGATGGGTTCGGTCGCCTGCATGCCGTCCTCGCTAGTCATTGGCGGCGGGTGCCCGTGTTGAGATGCCGCTCGACCCACTGGCTGTAGCGCGACATCGCGAAGCAGAAGATGAAATAGATCGCGGCAACGAACAGCTGTCCCTCCAGGAAGAACTTGCGCCAGTCGGCGTCGCCCAGCGCGAGCTGCAGCGCGCCGGTGAGGTCGTAGAGGCTGACGATCGTGACCAGCGAGGTGTCTTTGAACGTGCCGATGAAACTGTTCATGATCGCCGGCACGACCAGCCGCAGCGCCTGCGGCAGCACAATCTTGCGCGTCGTCTGCCAATACGAGAGGCCAAGCGACTGCGCCGCCTCGTATTGTCCCCTAGGCAACGCCTGCAGCCCACCGCGCACCACCTCGGCGAGATACGCGGCGGCGAACAGCGTGATCCCCACCTGCACGCGCAACAGGACATCGATCGTCATGCCCGCCGGCATGAACAACGGGAACATGAACGACGCCATGAACAGCACCGAGATCAGCGGCACGCCGCGGATCAGCTCGACGTAGAGCACGCAGAGGGTCCGGATGCCCGGCAGGCGCGAGCGCCTGCCGAGGGCCACGGCGATCGACAGCGGAAAGGCCAGCGCGAGCCCGATCGTCGACAGCATGATCGTCAGCGGGAAGCCGCCCCAGCGCGCCGTGTCGACGAAGCTCAAGCCGAAGACGCCGCCCATCATCAGGACGAAGAACGCGGCGAGCACGGCCGCCCACGCGACGATCAGCCAGCGGCTCCAGAACAGCCGGTAGCAGCTCGCCGCCAGCAGCGCGATCATCAATCCTGTCGCGATCAACGGCCGCCACTGCTCGTCGTACGGGTAGCGTCCGAACAGGATCAGCCGGTACTTCTCGGCGATGACGCCCCAACAGGCGCCAGCGTGGCCGATCGCGCGACACGCCGCATTGTCTGGCCGGGCTACCGCGTAGAACACCGCCCAATCCAGCAACGGCGGCAGATACCGCGCGAGCACGGCCAGCACGACGATCGTGCCGAGCGTGTTCTTCCAGTCGGAGAACAGGTTGCGCCGCAGCCACGGCAGCACGCCCTCGGTCGCCACCGGCGGCGGACGGCTCGGAACGACCTGGAAGACTGCGGCCGTGGCGCTCATCGCTCGCGAATCGCCGCGCGCCGGTTGTACCAGTTCATGAAGGCCGCCGTGGCGAGCGACAAGGTCAGATACGCGAGCATCACCAGCGAGATCGCCTCGATCGCGCGGCCGGTCTGGTTGAGCGACGTGGTCGCGATCGAGACCAGCTCCGGGTAGCCCACAGCTACGCCGAGCGACGAGTTCTTGGTCAGGTTCAGGTATTGACTGGTGATCGGCGGAATGATCACCCGCAGCGCCTGTGGCAGCAGGATCAGCCGGACTTCCTGCATCCGGCCAAGCCCCAACGCGGCGGCGGCCTCATGCTGTCCGTAGGCGACGGCCTGGATCCCGGCCCGGACAATTTCGGCGATATAGCTCGCCGTATACAGCGTCAATCCGATCAGCAACGTCAGGAACTCCGGCGTTACCGCGCCGCCGCCGACCACGGTGATCTGGGTCTTCTCCGGGATGTCGAGCCCCGACGGCGCTCCTCCGGCAAACCACCCGAGCAATCCCCCGCACGCGATTACGGCCAACGCCGGCAGGATCACCGGCAGTACCTGCCCCGTGTCCTCGTGCCTGCGCCGCACGAATTTCGCCCAGAACCAGGAGGCAACGAAGCCGGCGAGCACGCCCAGCGCCAGCCCGACGTGACCGATCGCCCACAATGGGATCGGATACTGAAGTCCGTTCTTGCTGAAGTAGACGTCCGGCAGCGGTTGCAGCGCCTCGTCGATCGGCGGCAGGAACTCCGTCAGGATGAAATACCAGATGAACAGCTGCAGCAGCAGCGGCACGTTGCGAAACGCCTCGACGTAGACGCCGCAGAGCGAGCGGATGAGGAAATTCTTCGCCAGGCGGCCGATGCCCACCAACGTTCCGAGGATCGTGGCTAGCACGATCCCAACGATGGCGACGCGCAACGTGTTCGACAGGCCGGTCAGGAAGGCCCGGGCGTACGAATGCGCCGAGTCGAACTCGAACAAGCTCTCGCTGATCGCAAAGCCGGCGGGCTGCTGCAGGAAATCGTACCCGCTCTGGATCCCGCGCACGCGCATGTTGAGCAGCGTGTTGTGGACGAGGTACCAGCCGGCCGCCACCACCAGCAGGACGGCAACGACCTGATAGACCAGGCCGCGGAACGACGCGCTGCGCCACGACCAGCGGAAATGCCCTGAAGGAGCCGCCATGACACGCCCCGCGCAGTCTGGAAATCGGTCGGCGGGGCACGCGTCGCCCCGCGACAGGACACCGGAAACGGGGGACGGCGCCCCCGTGCCCGGCCATACGATTTCCCTAGCGCACCGGTGGCGCGTACATCAGCCCGCCCTTGCTCCAGAGGTTGTTCGCTGCGCGCGGTAGCTTCAACGCGGAATTCGGACCCACATTGCGCTCGAAGATCTCGCCGTAGTTGCCGACCGCCTTGATCGCGCGAAACGCCCAATCCCGATCGAGCCCGAGCAGCTTGCCGGTGTCTTCCGAAACGCCGAGGATGCGCTGCACCACCGGGTCGTTGCTGGACCCCTTCATCCCGTCGACGTTGGCCTGCGTGATCCCGTACTCCTCGGCTTCGATCAGCGCGAACACGACCCACTTGACGATCGCGAAGTACTCGTCGTCACCGCGGCGCACCGCCGGTCCCAGCGGTTCCTTGGAAATGAGATCGGGGAGAATCAGATGGTCTTCCGGATTGCCCGCGTCCTTGTTGCGCACGGAGGCGAGGCCCGAAGCGTCGGTGGTGTACGCCTGGCAGCGGCCGGAGAAATAGGCCTTGTTGGTCGCCTCCTGCGTCTCGAAGACGACCGGCTTCATCCCCAGATTGTTGACCTTCGAGAAGTCGGAAAGATTCTTCTCGGTGGTCGTGCCCGATTGCACGCACACGGTCGCGCCCTTCAACTGCTTGGCGCCCGTCACCTTCGATTTCTTCGGCACCATGAAGCCCTGGCCGTCGTAGTACGTGACGCCGGTGAACGAGAGGCCCAGCGACGAGTCGCGCGTCAGCGTCCACGTCGTGTTGCGCGAGAGAACGTCGACCTCGCCCGACTGCAGCGCGGTGAACCGCTGCGCGGCGTTGAGCGGCACCCATTTGATCTTCTTGGCGTCGCCGAGCAGGGTCGCGGCGATCGCCTTGCAGACGTCGACATCCAACCCCGTCCAATTGCCCTGGCTGTCCGCCGCCGAGAACCCCGGCAAGCTCACATTGACCCCACAGGCGAGCACGTCCTTCTGCTTGATCGTATCGATGGTCTTGCCCGCTTGCGCCGTGCCCGTGAACGCCGCCAAAAGCGCCGCGGCGATTGCCAACTTCTTCATCATGGTCTGCTCCCAGGGTCAGGCCGGAATCCGGCTCGAAAATCCATGCCCGGCGAGTGTAGTCCTACCTCCGCCGCTTGGCGAGGCGTACCCGCCCGGCCGCTGCTTCCCCGCCGATGCTGCGGCAGCGGCAAGTGAGCGTAAGCCCCGAGGCGGTCGGTTTCACGAGCGCCGCGCCGGCTCGTGGCTGCGCATCAAGGTGCTCTTGCCGAACAGCGACTCGATCAGGTCCACCGTCAGCCCGGCCGTCTTGTTGCGCATGTCGAGGGCCGGATTGAGCTCCATCACGTCCAGCGAAGCCAGCCGTCCAGTGTCGGCAATCATCTCCATGCACAGCTGCGCCTCGCGGTAGGTCGGACCGCCGGGCACCGTGGTGCCGACGCCGGGGGCAATCTCGGGATCCAGAAAGTCGACGTCGAAGCTGACATGCAGGTGGGTGTTCGCGTCGACCAGCACCAGCGCTAGCTCCATGACGTGGCGCATGCCCACTTCGTCGATGAAGCGCATGTCGAACACCTCCAGCCCCTGTTCGTGGACAAATCTCTTCTCGCCCTGGTCGACGCTGCGAACGCCCACCATGCGGACCCATTTCGGCTGGATGGCGGGCCGCTCGCCACCGAGGCCGAGCAGCGCCGCCGGACCAAAGCCGCACAGACAGGACAGCGGCATGCCGTGCAGGTTGCCGCTGGGCGTCAGTTCGCTGGTGTTGAAATCCGCGTGCGCGTCGAGCCAGAGAATGCGCAGCTTCTTGCCGCGCTGGCGACAATGCCGCGCCACCGCGCTGATGGAACCGACGCACAGGCAATGGTCGCCGCCCAGAACAATCGGCAAGCGGTCCTGCGTCAATTCCGCAAGCACGGCGTCATGAACCTGGCGGTTCCACTGCACGACTTCGGGCAGGTGACGGTAGCCGTTGAGTGGCGGCATCCAGGGGTTGGGCGGACCGCTCAGGTTGCCCCGGTCGACCACCCGCAGGCCGCGGCCCTCGACGGCCTGCTTGATGCCTGCCACGCGCAACGCCTCCGGCCCCATCGAAGCGCCGCGCGTGCCGGCCCCCACGTCGGTGGGCGCGCCGATCAAGCTGACCTCGGCGGGACTCGGCGGGCTCATGAGTCGAGCAATTCCGCCACGCGCGCCTCGGGCCGCGCGCCAGCCGGGGCGGCCGGCAGCAACAACCCGAACAGGTTCTTCGGATCGATCAGTTCGGGCAGCAGGTCGATGCGCCGTCCGCCGGCGCGCTGCCGCTGCAGGCGATGCAGGAAGCGCAGGGCCGAGAAATCTTCCAGCGCAAAGCCGACCGAATCGAAAACGGTGACCTCGGCTTCATGGGCGCGGCCAGGCATGGCGCCCGACACCACCTGCGCAAACTCGGTGACGGCAAAGTCCACCGGCAACTGCTGGATCTCGCCCTCGACGCGCGACTGCGGCTCGAACTCGACCACGACGCGTGCGTCGGGACGGCGCAGGATGTCCGGGTGCAACTCGGTCTTGCCCGGACAATCCCCACCGACCGCGTTCAGGTGCATGCCGGGCTGAACCATTTCCGGCGTGATGATGAGGGTGTTTCGCCTGTCCGCCGTCACCGTTGTGACGATGTCAGCGCCGTGCACCGCCTCCGCGGTGCTGCCGCAGGCGCGCAGCCGCAACCCGCTCAGTCCGATCGCCTGCAGATTGTGCTGCAGTTTGGCAGTTGCCTTCGGGTCGGTGTCGAACAGGCGCAACTCGCGGATGCCGAGCATGCGATGGAACGCGATCGCCTGGAATTCGCTCTGCGCGCCATTGCCGATTAGCGCCATCGCCTTGCTGCCCGGCCGGGCCATGTGGCGCGCGGCCAGCGCCGACATCGCCGCGGTGCGCAGCGCCGTGGTGAGGGTCAATTCGGACAACAGCAAGGGGTAGCCGGTGTCGACATCGGCGAGCACGCCGAACGCAGTGACCGTCAGTCGCCCCGACGCGGTGTTATCGGGATGTCCACTCACGTACTTGAACGAATACTGGCGCCCGTCGCTGATCGGCATCAACTCGATCACGCCGCCGGGCGAGTAACACGGGTGCCGGGCGGTCTTGTCGAACTCGCCCCAGCGCCGGTAGTCCGCCGCGATTTCCGTTGCCAGGTCTTCGATGAAGGCCGCCGGCCCCATGGATGCCAGGATGCCCTGCAATGCTTCAACGCCGATGTAGTCCAGCATTTGTCGCTCCATGCCGTGGATCTGGCCCCGATGGACCGGCTGACACAAAAATTTTCAGACGGCGACGAGCCAATGAAAAGGCAGAACATTGATCGCTTTAGGGTAGAATTTGGACACATCGTCACTGTTGTCTGGCGTATTGGGTAATTTTCGGACAACGCACTTCGGCCTGGCCATGGACGATACCGACCGCCAATTGATCGCTTTGCTGCGCGACAACGCCCGCACCTCCGTGGCGGCGCTGGCCAAGAAGCTGCGGGTGGCCCGCGGAACGGTGCAGAACCGCCTGTCCAGGCTGGAGAGCGACGGAACCATCGTCGGCTACACCGTGCGCCTGAAGCCCCAGGCGCAACAACACCGGATCCGCGCCTTGATGACCATTGCTGTCGAGGGCAACCGGACCGAGTCGGTGCTCCAGATGTTGCGTGGCGAGCCGGCGGTGGGCGCCCTGCACAGCACCAATGGCCGCTGGGACATCGTCGCCGAACTGCGCGCCGACAGCCTCGAGGACTTCGATCAGGTGCTGCGGCGCATCGGGCTGCTGGAAGGCATCGCCCGCACCGAGACCAGCCTGCTGTTGTCGACCATGAAGTAGGCGGCCTATCCCCGCGGGTACAGCGCGACATGATCGATTCGCAGCCGCGCGGCTCCATCGGCGCGCGTGATGTTGATCTGCAGCTGATCGACCACCGCGCGCGCATCGGGCCAGCGGAGCGGGATCGACAGGCCGGCCGGCGTGCGCGTCAACGTCGCCGTCGGCAGGCGCCCGGTGAGCGGAATCCAGCGCCCGCTGTCCTCGATCCGCCCCAGCACGCGCACGGATTCGATCTTCGACGGGTCTGCGACGCCGAGCACGAGCACGTCGTGATCGCCGCGCAGGTACTGGAACGCCGGCGATCGAAGGCTTGGCGACTTCGCCGCGTCAGGAATCTTGACGTAGCCTTTCCCCGCGGCGAGCGCAACGCCGCCCTCCAGCATCCAGCCATCGCTGTCCTCGTGACGCGGCGTACCGAACGTCCACAGCTTGGCGCCGCGGGGCAGGTGCGCCCGTTCGACCAGCAGGTCCATCGCCGCTTCCTCGGCCGGCGTGTTCCGCCACGACGTGTAGGTGACGTAACCGGGCTGCCCCACGAAGATCCCATTCGAGCCGTTCCAGGCCATCGGCGAAACCAGGTCGCCGCCGAAATTGGTGATTTCGCGGAATGCGCGGTAGGCATCCGCATAAGTCGGCAGATAGCCAAGATCCTTGAGATTCGCGGTCGAGAACTCCACCACGCCCCAGCGCCCGGCCATGCGCTCGAGAATCCGGAACTGTGGCTCTCGGGTCTGCGTGTACGTCGTGTTCCGCGCGCTTTCGCCATAGAGGATCACCCCAAGCCGGCCCCGCCGCGGAATGGCGCCCTCGACCGACACGCCGGCCGAGTCATGGTCGGTGCCCAGGCTGTCTATGCTAATCGCCTGGGGCAGCACGCCGGGGTCCGGAGCCGTAAATGCCTGCGCCGTATAGACCTTGTCGGCCGCAATCCCTGCATCGATCGCCCAGCCGGCCAGCTCGGTGTAGTGCACCTGCACCAGGTGGCGGCGGAACTGATCCCACAGCAAGCGCCAGGGCGCGTTCCAGTCCTTCTGCTCCTTCAGATTCCCCGGCGTCGGAAACGTGCGCGGTGGATCCACGTCGTCCCAGGTCACGAAGTTGCGTTTCGCGATCCGCCGGACCTGCGCAAGCGTCAACGGCGGCGCGCGGCGGTATGCGGAGAGGTCGGGCACGTCGGCCCCCTCCGACCCGGTGTAGGGACCGGTTCCCCGCAGCCAATGTCGAAACTGCCGGATCGTGTCCGGATTGAAATCGAACCACTCGGCCCCCGCATACCACGGCAAGATGTAGACGTCGGGGTCGACGCTTACGCCGACGAACAGCTCGGGATGCTGCTTCGCGAACTTTTGGATGACCGCTGCGGCGGCCTGCAGGTTGCGGCGCTTGTAACTGCGCACCTTGTTCGCATAGACATTGAACGTCAATCCGCGCCCGATTTCGGGCGACGCCTGCGACCCCGGCAGATTTCGCAGCGCATCATCCGGTGGCACGGTGTTCCTCGCGGTCCACTGGCAGTTTTGCGGATCGCGCTCCAGCTCGTCGTTGACGTCCCAGTCGGGAACGTCACAGGAAGCGTCGGCCCAAATGCCGCCGTTCAGCGTGAACATCACCGGCAGCCGATTCGCGACCGAATGGGCGATCACCGACGCGAGCGAATCGTCGGCGATCCGCCGCTCGCCGCAACGGCGGTCGAAGTCCCAGTCGGGATCGAACACCCAGTCGGCGGCACGTCCCTTGGTGGTGCGAAGATAGAGTATCGGGACCCGCATGCCGACGCGCATCGTTGTCGACTCGTAGGAAGCGTAGGTCTCCCGGATCCCGTCGGCCCCGCGCACCTTGATTCCAGACGTTGCCGGAAGCAGATAGAACGGCGGTTCCGAAGTCTGCGGATGCGCGTCGAGCAACGGCTTCCACCGCGTCATCGCGTCGGGCGCGATAACGATCCTGTGCCCCACGGCGTGCGCGACGCCGTCGCGGTCAATTGCGACCACCGACAGCTTGTGACGCCCGGTCAGCGCTTCGCCAAATTCACCGTCGAACTCGAAACCGCTGCGCGCCGCGCCGGGCAGCGCGGGATGGACCGCTCCGACGTCGGGCCTCGATATCCCGTAGCGGGCCGCGTAGCGCGCATCGTCCAGGCGCACTTCGACGCGGTCGATGCCCTTCGCCGACAGCGCCCAACCGGTGAGCCTGACGATGGGCCCGGTCACCGCCGCGGTGGCGGGCGTATCGATGAAGCCGAACGGATGCGCGGGAACGGCCGGCGCCGGCTGCACCGCATGCTGTGGAACCGCAGCCGTGGGGCGAACCACTTTCCACGCGGCGAAGCCCAGCCCGAGCGCAACCACCGCGCCCGCCAGGACGGCCACGAGTCGTGTGCGCGAAACCGTCGCGCGCGAGGCGTCGGGGGCGCCCGGGTCCGGAACGCCGCTCGCTTTCTCTTGTCCGCCCATCAGCGTTGCGCATCCCCGGCGGCGTCGCTCATCGTCGTATGCCTGTTCACCAAGGTCTGTCCGCGCACCGCCCGCCATCAAAAATCTCGCTGACGGCAGCGTGATCTCGCCGGCTCACCGGCAGCCCGGCGATGCGAGGACGCGCGGGAGGGCTGCGAACGCGGGCGAGGCTGGCAGAATGGCGATGCAGCCGTTATGGTAGCCGGTCGGCGGCAGGCGCGATCGGCGGGAAGTAGCGACCTGTCCATCGGCAGCCCGCGCGCCGGAGGCAACCATCGTAGCGACGCGAAGGCGCCGCGCAGGGATACCAGGATGCGACCCGAGTTCGACATTGCGGTAATTGGCGGCGGTGCTGGCGGCCTGGTGGTCGCTGCCGGCGGCGCGGCGCTGGGGGCCAAGGTCGCGCTGGTCGAGAAGCACAAGCTGGGCGGCGACTGCCTTTGGTACGGCTGCGTGCCGTCGAAGACGCTCATCAAGTCGGCGCGCATTGCCCACCAGATGCGCCACGCCGATCGCTGGGCCATTGAGGCGCAGCAACCTCGGATCGAGCTGGCTCGCGTGATGGAGCGTGTCGCGGGTGTCATACGGAGCATCGAGCCCAACGACAGCCCGGAGCGCTTCCGGGGACACGGGGTCGACGTGATGCTTGGCGCTGGTCGATTCACCGGCCCCGACCGGTTTGAGGTCGAGGGCCGCGCCCTCACCGCCCGTTGCTTTGTGATTGCGACCGGTTCTCGACCCGCGGTGCCCCCGATTCCAGGCATCGACCGGGTTCCCTATCTCACCAACGAGACCGTGTTCGACCTGCGCGAGAACGTGCCCAAGCTGATCGTCATCGGCGCGGGTCCGGTCGGCAGCGAACTCGCGCAGGCTTTCCGCCGGCTCGGCAGCGAAGTCACGGTGCTCGATGTCGCGCCGTCGATTCTGCCCAAGGAGGACCGCGACCTCGCCGACGTCGTGCATCGGCAACTCGAGACCGAGGGCATTCGCTACCAGCTCGGTGTGTCCATCGTGAACATCGAAGGTCAGGCGGGCGACATCCGGATCATGCTCACCCGCGACGGCATGCCGCAGACGGTAAGCGGTACGCACCTGCTCGTTGCCGCGGGACGGAAGGCCAACGTCGACGGCCTCGGGCTCGACGCGGCCGGCGTGCGCGTCGAGCAGGGGCGCATCGCGCATCAGGACCTGACCACTGCGAATCCACGCATCTACGTCATCGGCGATGCCGCCGGCGGCTACCAGTTCACGCACGTCGCCGAGCATCACGCCGGCATCGTGCTGCGACGCGCGATTTTCAGGATGAAGTGGGCGAAGCCCTCGCCGGTCGTCCCCTGGTGTACCTACACCGATCCCGAGCTCGCCCGCGTCGGCCTCTCCGAGAGCGAAGCCTCGCACCTGGGTATCGCGCATCGCGTCTACCGCTTCCCGCTCGACGACATCGACCGCGCACGCGCCGAAGGCGAGACCGAAGGTTTCGCCAAGATCCTCACCAATCCCCGCGGCAGGATTCTGGGCGCGGCGATCGTCAGCCCCCATGCCGGCGAGCTGATCGCCGAATGTGCGCTGGCGATGAACCAGGGGCTCAAGGCGGGCGATTTGTCGGCGACAATCCACGCCTATCCGACTCTCGCGATGGTGACGCGGCGTGCGGCCGACCAGCGCCAGAAAGAAGGCCTGACCCCGTCGTCCCGGGGATGGATCAAGCGCCTGTTCGGACTACGCGGCGCATGATGCCCCCACCTTCTACAGGGGTTCCCGCCCAACCCCGCCGCCGCTGGGGCAAGCTGGCGATCGCCGTGCTATTCGTCGGCGGGCTGGTTGCTTTTTTCGCGCTCGATGGCCAGCGCTTGCTGTCGCTCGAAGCCGTCAAGTCCCATCGCGACGCGTTGCTCGCCTTCGCCGATCGCCACTTCGCGGCGGCGCTCGTGATCGCCTTCGCTGTCTATGCCGGCGCGACCGCCCTTTCGCTGCCCGGCGCCCTGGTACTGTCGCTGACGATGGGGTTCATTTTCGGACGCTGGACCGGCACGTTGCTGGTCGTGACCGCAGCCACGCTCGGCGCAACCCTGGTCTTCCTTGCGGCGCGCTACCTGTTCGCGGAGGCGGCCCGCAGGCGCCTCGGCGCGCTCGGCGAGAAGCTGAACGCCGGCTTCATCGAGAACGCGTTCTCGTACCTGCTGTTCCTGAGGCTGGTGCCGCTGTTCCCGTTTTTCCTGGTCAACCTGGCGCCCGCATTCACCGCGATCCCGCTTCGGACCTACGTGCTGGCGACGGCGATCGGCATCATACCGGGCAGCTTCGTCTACGTGAACCTCGGCCAGACGCTCGGCCGCATCGATTCGTTGCACGGCCTCGTGGCCACCGAGACGCTGCTTGCGCTCGCGCTGCTGGGCTTGTTCGCGCTGCTGCCGATCGCATGGAAACGATTGAAGTCGCGGCGCCGCACCGAAAGTCGGCCCTGAGTCGCCAGTCGTTGGACGCTCTACCGAACTCCACCGCGATGCTTGCCGGTGTTATGCTGATTTTCCCCCCATGAAACCGCGCGCAACCCACGTCGTTCCCGACGACTGCGACACGGTCGCGCTGTGCGGCGGGCCCTACAGCAATTTCGGGGCGGTCGAAGCCTTTCTGGCCGCGACCGCCGCTCTGCCACGCTTCTGCCTCGGGGATCTCGGCGGCTTCGGTCCGCTTCCGGACCGCACCATCGACCTCCTCCGCAGCGCGGGCGTCCCCTGCCTGCAGGGGAACTACGATCACGCGGTGGGCCACGACGAGCGCGACTGCGGCTGCGGCTACGTCGATGCACGCGACCGCGAGTACGCGCAACTCTCCTTCGACTACACCGCGGCCAATACCCATGGCACCAACAAGGCCTGGCTACGGAACCTTCCGGTGCAGATGCTGATCGAATGGCGTGGCGCGCGCGTCCTCCTCGTGCACGGGAGTCCCGAAAGTGTCAACGAGTTCGTCTGGCAGAGCGAGACTGGCGATGGCGCCATCGATGCGTGGCTTGCGCGCGAAGCCGTCGACGGCATCTGCGCGACCCACTCCGGATTGCCGTGGGTCCGGCGGACCGTGCGCGGCTTCTGGTGCAATGTCGGCGTGCTCGGCCGGCCCCCCCACGACGGAACGCCGCGGGTGAGCTACGCGCTGCTTTGCCGTACGGGAGAGACCATCGAGCCGTTGCTCGTGCCGCTCGAGTACGACGTCGCGCCGGTCGCCGCCGCGATGCGCGCCGAGGGACTGCCCGAGACCTTCGTCGATTCCCTGGTTCGCGGCATCTGGACCACCTGCTTCAACATCCTTCCCCCGGCCGAGCGCGAGACGGCCGGCCGCTACGCGGATGCCCGCGCCCATTCCCTGTCCCCCACGGTACCGCATGCACGCCACGCTGCCCCTGCTGAAGGCGACTGATTTCCCCGCGTTGGTGCGACGCGCGCTCGACACGTTGCAGGTCAATCTCGGCTACCGTTGCAACCAGGCCTGCCTGCACTGCCATGTCAACGCGAGCCCGGATCGCAAGGAAATGATGGGCCGCGAAAGCGTCGAGCTGGTGATCCGGGTGCTTCGCGAACGGCGCCTGGCGAGCATCGACCTCACCGGCGGTGCGCCCGAACTCAACCCCCATTTCCGCCATCTGGTCTCATCGGCCCGCGCGCTCGGCGTCCGCGTCATCGACCGATGCAACCTCACCATTCTGAATGAGCCGGGCTTCGAGGACCTCGCGGATTTTCTCGCTGATGAAGAGGTCGAAGTCACGGCGTCGCTGCCCTGCTACACCAAGGAAAACGTCGACAGGCAGCGCGGCGACAACGTCTTCGAATCGTCGATCCTGGGCCTGCAGAAGCTCAACGCGCTGGGTTATGGCCGCGAAGGGAGCGGACGCGTGCTGAATCTGGTGTACAACCCGCTCGGGGCTTATCTGCCGCCCGCGCAGGACAAGCTCGAGGCCGACTACAAGCGCGAACTGCGCCACAATTTCGGCGTGACCTTCAACCAGCTGTTCACGCTTGCGAACATGCCGATTGCGCGATTCGGCTCGACGCTGGTTTCGCAGCACAAGTTCGCACCGTATATGGCGCTGCTGCGCGGCGCGCACAATCCGGCCAATCTCGACGGCGTCATGTGCCGCTCGCTGGTGTCGGTGGATTGGCGCGGATTCCTCTACGACTGCGATTTCAACCAGATGCTCGGCATCCCGCTGACCGTCGCGGGCAAGCCACGCCGCCATTTGAGCGACCTGCTCCACGAGGACTTCGCAGGTGCGCCGATCGCCGTCGCCGACCACTGCTACGGGTGTACCGCCGGCCAGGGTTCCTCGTGCGGCGGTGCGCTCGGGTAATCGCCGTTGTCGTTCCCGCGGAGGCGGGAACCCAGCGTCTTTCGAAATGCCGTGAATCGCGAAAACACTGGACTCCCGCATTCGCGGGAGTGACGGGCACTCATGAAACTGTCCGTCGTCGTCCCGACGCTCGACGAGGCGCCGCGGCTCGCGGCCTTTCTCGCGCCGCTGACCGCGCTGCGGGCCGCCGGACACGAACTCATCGTCGTTGACGGCGGCAGCCGCGACGCGACGCTCGAGATCGCCGCCGCCCACGCGGATCGCGTGCTGCGGGCGCCGCGCGGCCGGGCAGCGCAGATGAATACCGGCGCGACGCTCGCCACTGGCGACGTGCTGCTGTTCCTTCATGCCGACTGCCGGCTTCCCGAGCGCGTTGCCGAAGTCGTAGCCGGATCGCGCGATAGCGGTGCGCGGTGGGGACGCTTCGACGTCGCGCTCGAAGGCAGGAGCCGCATGCTGCCGCTGGTGGCAGCGCTGATGAATGGCCGCTCGCGGCTCACCGGCATTTCCACCGGCGATCAGGCCTTGTTTGTCCAACGCACGCTGTTCGATGCGGTGGGAGGATTCCCGCCGCTTGCGTTGATGGAAGACGTCGCGATGTCACGCGCGCTCAAAGCGGTCGCCGGGCCGCCTGCGTGTCTGCGCGAGCGTGTCATCGCCTCGGGCCGGCGCTGGGATGACGAGGGCGCCTGGCGGACGATCGCCAGGATGTGGGCGCTGCGCTTCGCGTACTGGCGCGGCGAGGATACCCGTGAACTCGCGCGCCGCTACTACGGCGTCGAGCCGGGACGCGCGCCTTCGCTGAAGGTATTCGCCAAGGCGCCGCTGCCTGGCCAGGTGAAGACCCGGCTCGCGGCAAAGATCGGTGACGATGCCGCGGTCGAGGTCTATCGGTCGCTGTTGCTGCGCACGCTATCGACGGCGGCGGCGGCACGGCGTGCGGGCGTCGTGAACGACCTGGAACTATGGTTCGCACCGGAGCAAGAGCTGGGTGCGCTAACACAGTGGGCCGAGCAGTTCGGCGCGCTGCTTCATGCCCAGCAGGGAACCGACCTCGGTGAACGCATGCGCCATGCGCTGCGGACCTCGCTGGACGCCGGCCGCAGCGGACTGGTGATCGGCACCGACGTACCCGGGTACGACGTAGCCTACCTCGCGGATGCGGCGTCGATCCTGCAATCGCATGACGCCGTGCTCGGTCCCGCTGACGACGGCGGCTACGTGCTGGTGGGCCTGGCGCGCGATGTCGACGTGTTCGACGGGATACCGTGGAGCACGTCCGCCGTCACCGCTGCGACCCGTACTCGGCTCGAGGCCGTCAAGGCGTCGTGGCAGGAGCTGCCGCCGCTGTGGGACATCGACACCGTCGAGGATTACTCGCGCTGGCGGCAAATGCCCGGCGGGGCGCCACTCGCGGCACCGTCGGTGTGCTCGTGATCGGTACCGCGCCACTCACCGCGATCGCCGTCGCAGCGCTCGCCGTGATCGCGCCGGACGGCGTTGCGCAGCCGGTCGCGCCGTCGATCGGCCTCGTCGTCGAAAGCGGCACCGCGCGGCTTTCGCAGTGGCTCCTGTACCAGCGCGACGTGGTTGCCGACTATCGCGCAGCCTTCGGCGAGGATCCGCCGTCGAGCACCGGTGTTGCGATCATGTCCGATGCGGACACCACCAGGGGCAGCGCGCTCGCCTGGTACGGCGACATCACGCTCGCTCCGCGCTAGCCGCGCCGATGCAAAATCGCTCGAGAGGGGACGCCTCGCGCATGATGCGCGTTGTTCGGTGCTGTTGCCGGCGGGCGCCCGAAGTGGCCAATGCGCGCCGCCCCTAGCCGACCGCCTGAATCTCATCCCGATGCAAAAGACGCATCGATGAAATCCCGTCACCCACAGAAGTCGCGGACGCCTTTTGCATCGGCCTGCTAGCCGCGCGGGGCCGTCGCGACCTCGCAGGCCGGTGTCGCGGCCAGCTGCGCCTTGGCGCCGGCGACTCGTGCGACATCGGGCAATTTCACGCCGTTCTTGATCGCGGTGATCTCGGCCAGGATCGCGATCGCGATCTCCGGCGGCGTGCGGCTGCCGATGTACAGACCGATCGGCCCGTGCAGGCGCCCAATTTCTCCATCGTCGAGATCAAACTCCTTCAGCCGCTCGCGCCGCTTCTCGTTGTTCGCGCGCGAACCCAGCGCGCCGACGTAGAACGCGTTCGACTTCAGCGCTTCCATCAGCGCGAGATCGTCGAGCTTGGGGTCGTGGGTCAGCGCGACCACCGCGCAGCGCTCATCGAGCTTCATCGCATGGACGGTGTCATCCGGCATGGTGCGCACCAGCGTGACCCCGGCGATGTCCCAGGTCTCGGTGTACTCCTCGCGGGGATCACAGACGGTGACCTGGTAGTCGAGTCCCACGGCGATCTGCGCCAGGTACTTCGAAAGCTGCGAAGCGCCGATGACCAGCATGCGGTAGCGCGGCCCGTGGATCGTCGCAAGTGTCTTGCCGTCGAAAGCGAGGCCGTCGGTCGCCTTGGCCGGATGCAGCGTGGCAAAGCCGCTGGCGAGATCCAGCCTGCGCGCCACCAGGTGCCCAGCTTCGATCTCCCGCAGCAGCGCGAGCATGCCCGACTCGCGGGTGAGCGGCTCCAGCACCAGCTGGATGGTTCCGCCACAAGGCAACCCGAAACG
>JBKKAZ010000030.1:0-6747 GCA_046714435.1 Casimicrobiaceae bacterium | reverse complement strand
ATCGGGTGACGGCCGGCTGGTGCTGACCGCGGTCACCCGTTACAAGGCCAAGGGCGGCTTCGGCGTCGACATCGAGGCGCCGCTGGTGACCGACGCCAACGAAAGCGCGCGCAGGCAGGGCGTCGGGGACCGGGTCCGCTTCCACGTTCGCGACCTGTTCGAGACCCGCGTCAGCGAGGCGAGCGTGGTCACGCTCTACCTATTGCCGACCTCGGTGCCGAAGCTCGAGCCGAAGCTGCTCGCGGAGCTTGCGGTAGGCTCACGCGTGGTTTCGCACGACTACCCATTTCCGAACTGGCCGCACGACCGCTTCGTCAAGATGGACGTGGACGAGAAGATCGCGATCACCGGCACGACTCGCACGACGCTGTATCTGTACACGGTGCCCGCGCGCATCGGCGGCAACTGGGAGTTGCGGTTGCCCGCCGCCCTGGCCGCCAAGCCGCTGCGCCTTGCGATCTTGCAGCCGGCAAGCGGCGCTACCGGCCAAGTCGCCGCCGCCTCGGGCATGGTCAAGATCCCATCCCTCACGGTGCACGCGAGCGACGTCTCGATGACGCTTCCTGCCGGAGCTGCGGGTGCGAATCCGGTCACGCTGCGCGGCAAGGCGTCCGAGTCGACGATCGAGGGAACGCACGACGGGTTGCGCTGGCGCGCCGTGCGCGTCGGAACATGAATCGTTCGTTACCGGGGCGTGTCCTGGCAGCGGGTGTCGCCGCGTTGCTGATGCTGACGTCCGTGCCGGTGAACGCCGACGAGGCGAAGAGCGTGTCGCCCTATGCGGCAACGCCCGACTCCGTGGTCGAAAAGATGCTCGATTTGGCCAGCGTCGAACCGCGCGATTTCGTGATCGACCTGGGCTCCGGCGATGGCCGGATGGTCATCGCCGCGGCGCGTCGTGGAGCGCGCGGACTCGGCGTGGACATCGACGCCAAACTCGTCGAGTTTGCGACGCGCATGGCCGCTCAGGAAGGGGTCGCGGAGCGAGCCACGTTTCGCCTGCAGGACCTGTTCGAAACCGACGTTGGCCAGGCGAGCGTCATCACGGTCTACCTGTTGCCTTCGATCATGCCGCGCGTGGCCGCGAAGCTCCGCGCTGAACTTGCGCCGGGCACCCGCGTCGTCGTGCACGACTACCCGCTTCCGGGCTGGCGCATCGACAGGCTCGAGTCCTGGGGGGCTCTGGAAAAGCGCGACATCAACTTCAACGGGCAGGCGACGATCTACCTCTACACGGTCCCCGCGCGCACCCCCCGCTCGTAAAACCCGGGCCCGGGCTCGAGCGCACCCAGCCACCACGCGTCAGCGTTGCCGGCGTGGATCCGACTCGACGCCCGGACCGGTGAGCGGCACGAAGCGGACCGGAAGTACGACTGTGCTGTTCACGCTGCCGTCGGCGCGTTTCTCGACCAGCAGCAACTGCTGGGCGAACTGCGAAGAACCCACCGGAATCACCATGCGCCCCCCGCGCGCCAGCTGCTCGACTAGCGGCGCGGGGACCTCGGGGGCGGCGGCGGTGACCAGGATGCGATCGAACGGTGCGCGCTCGGGCCACCCCCGGTAGCCATCGCCGATCCGGACCTCGACATTCCGATAGCCGAGCGTGGCAAGGCGCGCCGCCGCCGCCCTGCCGAGCGGCTCGACGATCTCGATCGTAGCGACCGAGGCGGCGATCTCGGCCAGCACCGCCGCCTGATAGCCCGATCCGGTGCCGATTTCCAGCACCCGATGTTCCGGGCGCAGGTCCAGGAGATCGGTCGACAGCGCGACGATGTAGGGCTGCGAGATGGTCTGCCCGAGGCCGATCGGCAGCGGCCGGTTCTCGTAGGCCACCGCGACCAGCGCGGCGGGCACGAACGCGTGCCTCGGCACGCGACGCAGCGCGGCGATCACGGCGTCGGCGAACACCGGGCGCCCGGTCTCGCGGGATGTCTCGCGGGCCATGGCGGCGACTTCGCGCAGCATGCCCTCGCGCGCCGCCGCATGGGCGTCGACGGCGGCCGCCTCGACAGGGATCGCGGCGACGAGCCCGAGCGCCACCGCGCCGCGCGCAATGCCCCGCGCGGTGAATCGCCATCCGAGCCGCCGGTTCTGCCGCATCCATACTCCACGCGCCGTTCCCGGCATTGTGCTCCCGCTTGAAGCCGGCTGCGCAAGACGCGAGCCGGCTTACAATTGCGCGCTTGGAAACCGCCGGTCCCACCGCCGAGCGCCTGATCCGCCATGCCATTGTCCGGTTCGAGCGATTTCTACCGGATGCGGAGGTCGCGGACCTCTACGCGTCGGTACTGGCTCGCGAGTCCGAGTTCGCTCCCTCCCGCACCCACGACGACAATCCCGACATACGCCGCTCGCAGGATGAGCTTCACGTCTCGACAGTCGATGTCGAGCAGCGCGAGACGTCGCCTCATGTGCCCCAAGATTCTTGTTTAACTACTGATGTAGCTCTGCAGCATGCTGTTCTCGAAGCTCTGCTCCTCGTACACCGCCTTGGCCACGTCGTGGAACGACACGACGCCGAGCAGCGTGGTCCCATCCAGCACCGGTACGTAGCGAGCGTGTCGCTCAAGCATCGTGCGCCGCAGCTCCATGACGTCGAGATTGGGGGCCGCCGTCAAGGGTTCGCGCTCGTAGATCTCGTCGATGCGGACGCCACCGATGGAGCCGTTGCGCTGGGCCAGCGCTTCGAGAACTTCGCGAAAGGTAAGCACACCGACCACCCGGCCGTGGTCCATCACCACCAGCGAGCCGATGTCGTGCTGCGCCATCGCCTTGACCGCGTCGAGCACCATGCCCTCGGGCGCGGTCGTGAACAGCGTGTGACCCTTGATCCGCAGGATTTCGCCGACGTGCATTTTCGTCCCTCCCGCACCGCGTGAACGGCTCAGCGTACTCCCCGCCTTCGGCGCGGGCAATCCCGCGCGTTCCCGCGTTGGGTCATTTGTACAGCGTTTGCGGCAGCCACAGCCCGATCGCCGGGAACGTGTACAGCAGCACCAGGGCGATCAGCTGGATGCCCATGAACGGCATCATCCCGACGAAGATCTGGTTCAGCGTGACGTGCGGCGGCGCGACGCCCTTCAGGTAGAACGCCGCCATCGCAACCGGCGGCGACAGGAACGCGGTCTGCAGGTTGAGCGCCACCAGCAACCCGAAGAACAGCGGATCGATATTGAAATGGGGCAGCAGCGGGATGAAGATCGGCATGAAGATGACGATGATCTCGGTCCACTCGAGCGGCCAGCCCAGGATGAAGATGATGCACTGGGCGAGGATCATGAACTGCAGCGGGGTGAGGTCCATCGACAGCACCCACTTGTTGATGATGTCCTGGCCGCCCAATAGCGCGAACGACGCGGAGAAGATCGACGAGCCGACGAACAGCCAGCACACCATCGCGCTGGTCTTGGCGGTGAGGAACGAGGACTCCTTGAGGATCCGTCCGAGGTCGCGCAGCGTCGCCCCGGCGGCCGATCTGCGGTCGATGCGAGAGTGGTTGACGAAGCGGTAGCAGGCGGCGAGCACGAAGCCCCCGGACGCGCCGACCGCGGCTGCCTCGGTGGGCGTCGCGAGCCCGAACACGATCGAGCCCAGCACCATGAGGATGAGCACCGCCAGCGGGAAAAACGACGACAGCAGCATCTTGAAGACTTCGAGCCGCTCCCACGACCAAAGCACGTAGATGAGCACGGCGATCAGCGCCGCCACGCCCGCGAAGATCCAGAACCAGATCGGCGTCTCCAGTCGGTCCTGCTCGGCGGCGACACTCAGCGCGGCGGCACCCGCGTCTGCGGCCGCCGCGACCTTGTCCGCTGCCACCGACGCGGTGGCCGGAGCGGGTGCGGGCTCGGCCTTGGCGTCTTCTTCCGCCGGAGGCTCGGCAAGCCCGGTATCGGCCGGCGGCTCCGCAAGGCCTCCCTCGGTCGGCCGCTCCGCGGGCTCGCCCGACTTGACCTCGTCCGCCGCGAAACCAGCCACCTGCAGGCCGGTGGTATCGACAACCTCGACCGGCTTGGTCGCTCCCAACCAGGTCGCCCAGACCACCGCCGCGATGGCGAGCAGCGGCAGCAGCGTAACCAGGAACTGGCCATAGACGGTTGTAGCGGGTACGCCGAAGCTGCGCCCGCCGACCGCCGCGACCAGGCCGGAGAACGCATTGCGGCCCTGCTCGGCAAGCGGAACCAGCGCCGGCGGCACGGGCACGCGCGCCTCTTCGGCCGAGAGCTTCGGCGCGAGGTGCGGCTTCCACTTCACGACGAGGATGACGTAGCCGACGTACAAGGCTGCCAGCATGATGCCGGGCAGGAATGCACCGGCGTACAACTGCACCACCGACACGCCGGCGGTCGCGCCGTAGACGATCAGCAGGACCGACGGGGGGATCAGGATACCGAGGCAGCCACCCGCGGTGATCGCACCCGCCGAGAGCTGGGTGCTGTAGCCGGCCTTCAGCATCGGTGGCAGCGCCAGCAGCCCCATCAGCGTCACCACGGCGCCGACGATGCCGGTGGCGGTGGCGAAGATCGCGCACGTCACGATCGTGGCCACGGCGAGCGAGCCCGGCACGCGGACCAGGGCGAGGTGCAGGCTGCGGAACAGCCGGTCGATCAGCGCGGCGCGCTCGACCAGGTAGCCCATGAAGACGAACAGCGGGATGGCGATCAGCACGTCGTTCGACATCACCGCGTACGCGCGCTGAACCATCAGGTCCAGGATCTGGCGTGTCGCGAGGTCGGGGTTGACGCTGCGGTAGGCAAGCCAGCCGAAGAACATGCCCATGCCCATCAGCGTGAACGCGGTCGGGAAGCCGAGCATGATCGCGACCACCACCAGCGCCAGCATGAGCAGGCCCAGGTGGCCGTTGGAGAGGTTGGTCCACGGCGTCAAGAACAGGATGGGCGCGACGATCAGCGCCATCAGCGAGAATCCGAACCACAGTTCCTTGCGGATCTTCATCGCGCGGCGCTCCGGCCCGCCGCCGCCTGATCCGCCGCGCCCAGCGCGGCCTCCTCGATCCGCACCATTTCCTTGAGTTTCTCGACGTCGACCTCCTCGACGTCCTCCTCGCGCGACGGCCAGTAACCCTGGCGGATGCAGATCGCGCAGCGGATGATCTCGACGATGCCCTGCAGCAGCAGGAACGCGCCGGCGAAGGGGATGACGGTCTTGAACGGGTAGATCGGCGGGCCTTCGGCGGTGACGTTGCTGCGCTCGAGGATCGCCCAGGACTCGGCGGCGTAGTAGTAGCCGGCGTAGGTGAGCGCGACCACGCCGGGAATGAAGAAGAGGATGTAGAGGATGAGGTCCAGCGTCGCCTGCGTGCGTTGCCGGAAGAAGCCGTAGAGCACGTCGCCGCGCACGTGGCCGTTCTTCGCCAGTGTGTAGGCGCCGGCCATCATGAACATCGTCCCGTACAGGATCGACATCGCGTCGAACGCCCACGCGTGCGGATCGTCCAGCGCGTAACGCGAGAACACCTCCCAGCTCACCTGGACCGTGAGCAGGACGATGATGAACGAGAACGCGTGCCCGACGAACGTGGAAAGCTTGTCGACGGTGAGCAGGAAGCGTTGCATGGTTACGGTGTCCCGGCGGCACGCCGCAGTGACGGAAAGAAAGACAGCCACCCGCGCGGACGCGGGTGGCTGTCGATCGTGCGGGAGCTCAAGCCTTCTTCGCGGGCGCCGGAGCCGCCTTCGCGGGCGCTGCCGCCGGCGCTGCTGCAGGCGCTGCCGCCTGCTTGCCGAAGTAATGGTTGTAGGCCATGCGCCGATTGACGTTGGTGTCGAGGTCCCAGCGCACCGCGCGCTCCGCGAAGGCCTTCTGCGAGGCCTCGATCTCCTTGAACATCGGGTTCTCCGCGGATTTCTTCGCGGCGGTCGCGTCATAGGCGGTGATCTGCGTCTGCAGCACCGGGTCGGGCGTCTTGTAGAACTTCACGCCCTGCTTGGTCTGCATCTCGATGTAGTCCTTCGAGTAGCGGTCGACCGCCTTCCAGGACATGTCGGCCGAGGCGGCCTCGACCGCGTTTTCGATGACCGCCTTCAACTTCGCCGGCAGCGCGTCGAACTTGGTCTTGTTGAAGGTGATCTCGAACTGCTCGGCGTTCTGGTGGAAGCTCTGCAGCATGCAGACCTTCGACACGTCCGGGAAGCCGAGGATGCGGTCCGAGGTGGCGTTGTTGAACTCGGCGGCGTCGAGCAGGCCGCGGTCCATCGCCGGCACGATCTCGCCGCCGGGCAGCGCGTTGACCGCAGCGCCCAGACCGGTGAACACGTCGATGGAAATGCCGACCGTGCGGAACTTGAGTCCCTTGAAGTCCCCGATCTTGGTGACCGGCTTCTTGAACCAGCCCAGCGGCTGGGTCGGGTGCGGCCCGTACGGGAACGACACGACGTTGGCGCCGATCGACGCGTAGAGCTTCTCCAGCAGCTGGCGGCCGCCGCCATACTTGTGCCACGACAGCAGCATGTTGGCGTCCATCCCGAACGCGGGGCCCGAGCCCCACAGCGCGAGCGCCGTCTGCTTGCCGTAGTGGTAGACCAGCACGCCGTGGCCGCCGTCGAGCGTGCCCTTGGAGACCGCGTCGAGCAGGCCGAACGCGGGCACGACGGCACCGGCCGGCAGCACCTCGATCTTGAGTTCGCCGCCGGTCATGTCGTTGACCTTCTTGGCGAAGTCGTTGGCGTACTCGTGGAAGATGTCCTTCGACGGCCAGGTGGACTGCCAGCGCATCGCGATCGGCGT
>JBKKAZ010000029.1:0-3089 GCA_046714435.1 Casimicrobiaceae bacterium | reverse complement strand
TGGCGGCTGCCTGGTTCGTATCGGAGCGCATCGGTCGCCAGGCTGAACGGCGCGCTCGCGGCCCTCCAGTGCGGCCGCGAGGTTCGCGATGCATCGGCGGTCGTCGTGACCTCGCCCGAACTCTGGGCCTGGGTCGCCGGCGCGCTGGGACCGCGCACGCTGGTGTACGACTGCATGGACGACGCGCTCGCCTTTACGCAGGATCCGGGGGTCCGAGACGCGAAAGCGCGATGGGAGGCCGCGCTCATCGAGCGCACCGACGCCTTGGTGTGCAGCAGCGACGAACTGGCGGCGCGCATGATCGCGCGCGGCGCGCGCGCAAGTCGCGTCGTCACGCTGCCCAATGGCTGGGACCCGGGCGCGTTCCCGGTCGCACCGTCGACCGCGTTGCCCCTTTCAGGCCCGATCGAGCTGGTCTATTTCGGGACCCTCGGCCCCTGGCTTGACCTCGAGGCGCTGCGCGCGATCGTCGACGCCGATCCCGAGGTCTCGATCCGCCTGATCGGGCCGGTGGACGACTTGGGCGTCTCTAGTATCCCGCGGGTGCGCGTCGAGGCACCGCTGGCGCACCACCGGCTGGCATCGGCAGCGGCGCGCGGCGACGCCATGCTGTTGCCGTTCCGCGTTGACGAACTCACGCGCGCGGTCGACCCGGTCAAGCTCTACGAGTACATCGCGCTCGGCAAGCCGATTCTCTCCTCGCACTGGGGTGGTCTTGAGCGCTTCGCGCCGTTCGTGACCTTCTACCACGACATCGACGGGCTTTCGCGGATGATCCGGACCCGTGCGATCGCCGCTGCGCCCGACGCCTCGTTGCGGGAGCACTTCCTCGCGCCGCAGTCGTGGAGCGAGCGCGCGAGCGCGTTCGCCGGCATCGTCAACCGCGCCATGCGCGCTCGGTGACCCGCGCCTTCACGCCATCCGGCGTCATCCCGAGCCTGCCCATCCCACCGGTGTCATCCAGAGCGAAGCCAAGGATCTGCTTTTCGAGGCGATCCACGAACGGCGAACAGCAAATTCCTCGTTCTTCGGAATGACACATTTCATCGCTTCACGCAGTAGAACAACTCGGCGTTGCGAAGCCCGCGCTTGTCGTCAGCGTGCAGCGAATAGCGGACGTCGAACCCGAGCGCGGCGAGTTCGTCGTCGAGCACGGTGCCGTAGCTGCGGTACGACAGCGCACCCTGCGCCCCGGGCGAATTGGCGTCGCCGTCGTATTCGGGCTCGGTCAGGCACTCGTCCTGCGAAGGATCGTCCGGGTCCCTGACCGCGACGCGCACAAAGGTATCCTTGCGGTCGCGGAAGTGTGGCACGGTGAACAGGTACACTCCGCCCGGCTTGAGCACGCGCGCGATTTCCGCGTGCGCGCGGCCGTCCAAACGCACGTGCTCCATCACGTCGCTGGTCACGACGAGGTCGAAGTCCCCGTCGGCGAAAGTCAGCCGTTCCAGGTTCTGGTTGACCACACCCTGCTCGATCGTCGCGCCCCCGGGCAGATCGGGCCGGTACGCTGACACAGTCACGTCGATCCATTTGCACCGGCGCAGCAGGTCGGGCAGCGGATACGCGCAGTTGTCGAACGCGAAGGGCTGCTGCGTGTCGTAAATGCGGAACGGCCCGGCTTTGGCCTTGGCCGGCAACGCCGCGATCGCGTCGGCCCGGATGCCGGTGCGTGCGGCGATCGCGTCCAGGACGCCTGACGCGATCGAGCGATAGCGCGACGTCGTGCGGCAATGCTCGCAGGCGAGCGACTCGCGATCGAGCGAAGGGTCGTCGCGGAAGAACCGAGTCGCCTTGCCGCAGACGTTGCAGACACCGGACAGGAACGCTTTGCCGGCGAGTGCGCGGGGGAGCGGCGAAGGGCCGCCGGCAATTGCGCCAGATGCCGACTCTGGATCGGCAGGCGGCGCGGGTTCTCCTGGTGCCAGCGGCGAACTCGCCCTTCGCTGATCCAGCGCGTGCATGGTTTCGAGCGCGCGGGCGCGCCAAGTGTTCATCGCGGCGATTTCGCCAAGCCTGCGCCGAAACGCCGGATCGCTCCTCCGCGCCCTTGCCGCATCCAGTGCCGACGCGAATTCGGCCGGGCCGCGTACCACTTGCACCTCGGGAAACGCTGCGCACTCGGGCATCGGCGAGGTGATCACCGGGACGCCGGCCGCGAAGTACTCGAATAACTTGAGCGGAGAGGTCGACAGCGTAATGTCGTTGATCGCGAACGGGATGGTCGCGACGTCGAAGCGATGCAGGTAGCCTGGCAGCGACGCATAGGACCGCGGGCCGAGCCCATGGACGTTGCCCAGCCGATCCAGTCGCGATCGCGCGTAGCTGCCATCGTGGTCCGGGCCGATCAGCACAAACGACCAGTCGGGACGTCGCCTCGCGGTTTCTCGCACCAGATCGTAGTCGAACCAGCTCGCCAGCGCGCCGTAGTAGCCGGCGATCGGTTTGCCCTGCGCGACGATCGCGGCGAACACTGGATCGGCGAGCGCAGGATTCGGATCGGGCTCGCGCTCGAAGCGTCCCTCCTCGACGGCATTGGGCGCGTACTTTGCGTCCGGACGCTCGCGCAGCGCCGCCTCGTGCAGGCGCCGCGCGACCGCCACCACCAAGTGGGCCTCCCGCAACGCGCGCGCGTGCAGGGCCTCGAGCTTGCGCTGGTCGAACGGGAACACCTTGAGGTCGTCGATCCAGTCGTAGACCACCGCCGTCCCCGGCGGGAACGCGTCGCGATGCTCGTAGTTGTAGCTGAACAGCCACAGCGTCACCCTCGGCAATCCGGCAAGCGCCTCCCACGGACCCCGGTAGAGGAACAGGCCGGGCTCGACCTCGCGCAACGTGTCCACCTCGTCGCCGGCGTTGCTGCAATCGAACACGACGACGTAGCCCTCCTTCGCCAGCGCGCGGGCGAGATGGTGCGGGCGCTGGGCCAGCGCAATCGCCCAACCCACCGAAGGCGCGAAGATCACCACGCCCTTCGCGGCGGCCGAGCGTTGCTCAAGACCGGTCAGCTTGTCCTGCGCCGACCCGGTGGCTGCCCACTTGCTTGCATAGCGGGCCTCATTCTCCCGGTAGATGCGAAGGTACTCGTC
>JBKKAZ010000028.1:0-9185 GCA_046714435.1 Casimicrobiaceae bacterium | reverse complement strand
GCGGCCCGCCAGCTCGCTCGCGTTCTTTGCCGACGCGCCGGTCACCAGCACGCGCTGGCGCGAGCCGACCATCGCTTCGCTGCCGGCTCGGTACTTCGCGTCGACGGCCGCCTGCAGCGTCGCGAGGCGCGCCTGCTTGACGTCATGCGGGACCTGGTCGGACAGTTCGGCGGCCGGTGTGCCCGGCCGCGGGCTGTACGCGAAGCTGAAGCTGCCGTCGAAACCGATCTCGTCGATAAGCTTCATCGTCTGCGAAAAATCGGTGTCGGTCTCACCGGGAAAGCCGACGATGAAATCGGAGCTCAGCGACAGCTCGGGCCGCACGGCTCTCAGCCGCCGCACGATCGATTTGTACTCGAGGGCCGTGTAGCCGCGCTTCATCGCCGCGAGGATCCGGTCGGAGCCCGACTGCACGGGCAGGTGGAGCTGCGAGACCAGCTTGGGAACGGTGCCGTAGACCGCGATGAGTCGCGGCGACATCTCGCGTGGATGCGACGTCGTGTAACGGATGCGCTCGATACCGGGCATTTCGGCGACGTGCTCGATCAGCGTCGCGAGATCGGCGACGTCGTCGCCGCCGCCGCTCGCGCCACGGTAGGCGTTCACGTTCTGGCCCAGCAAGGTGATTTCCTTCACGCCCTGGTCGGCGAGGTCCGCGACCTCGGTGAGAACGTCGTCGAATGGGCGCGACACTTCCTCGCCACGCGTGTACGGAACGACGCAGAACGTGCAGTACTTGCTGCAGCCTTCCATGATCGAGACGAACGCCGATGCGGCTTCGACACGCGGCGGCGGCAGGTGGTCGAATTTCTCGATCTCGGGAAAGGAGATGTCCACCTGGGGCCGGCCGGTCTCGCGGCGCGCACGGATCAGCGCCGGCAGCCGGTGCAGCGTCTGCGGGCCGAACACGACGTCGACGTACGGCGCTCGTCGCACGATCCCCTCGCCCTCCTGGCTGGCGACGCAGCCGCCGACGCCGATGATCAGGTCCGGATTGCCGGCCTTGAGCGCGCGCACCCGGCCGAGGTCGTGGAACACCCGTTCCTGCGCCTTCTCCCGCACCGAGCAGGTGTTGAACAGGATGACGTCGGCGTCCTCGGGGTGGTCCGTGAGCCTGAGTCCGTCGCTGTCGGCGAGCACGTCGGCCATCTTGTCCGAGTCGTACTCGTTCATCTGGCATCCAAAGGTCCGGATGTAGAGCTTCTTCGTCATGGCGCGTCTCCGGGGCCGGTGGTCATCCGGGGGGAGGGGCGCGAGTATAGCGCGGGAGGTATACAATCGGCTTTGCAGGTGTCCGCCGCGCGTCAACGCGGCGGGTGAAACGGGAATTCGGTGCGGCACCCGCCCCCAGCCGGGCGGGCGCTCATTCCGAGGCTGCCCCCGCAACGGTAAGCCCCTGAAAGGGCCGTCCACGATGCCACTGCCGCGCCGTTTGGCGTGACGGGAAGGCGGACGGTCCAGTGTGGCGAGCCCGGAGACCGGCCTGCGCCCGATGGATGGTCCGCAACCCAGCGGCTCGTGCATCGGTTCCAAGGGCGCGGCGCGGGGAAGCGTCGTCGCGGCGCCGCAGCCGGCGCGACCCCCCTCGCAAGGGATCGCGACGTCGAAGGCGCCGCGCCAACTCTCCGCTTCGCAAATTCGCCACCGCCGTGCGGGGTCGCACGGCTTTTGCGGAGCGTTGCATGCCTCCATCGAAGCGGTTCCGGGGCCACACAGGCCGGGTGAAACTTGCGCACCTGCTGGTCGCCATCGCCGGTACGCCCCTGTTCGTGGCGACGGCCTTCGCGGCGAATCCGCCGCCGCTCGAGATCGCGCCCGTGGTGGTCACGGCGACGCGCACGCCGCAACCGATCGAGCAGTTGCTGGCCGACGTTACCGTCATCGAAGCCGACGAGATCCGGCAGAGCGGCGCGCAAAGCCTGGCCGAACTTCTGCAGCGGCAGGCCGGCATCGAAATCATCCAGAACGGCGGTCCCGCGTCGACGTCCGGCGTGTTCATCCGCGGCACCAACCGCGGCCAGACGCTGCTGCTGATCGACGGGCTGCGCGTGGCGTCCGCGACGACGGGGGCGGCGTCGCTTGAAGCCGTGCCGCTCGGCCAGATCGAGCGCATCGAAATCCTGCGCGGCCCCGCGTCGTCGCTGTACGGGGCCGACGCGATCGGGGGCGTGATCCAGGTGTTCACGCGCAAACCCGCGGATGCGCTTTCGGGCAACGTCGGCGGCGGCTATGGGACCTATCGCACGCGCACGCTGTCGGGGGGTCTCTCGGCCGCCGCGGGCGCATTCCGCGTGTCGGTACAGGCCGGCGCGCGCCGCAGCAGCGGCTTCGACGCGACCACCGCAGCGGCGTCGTTCATCCACGATCCAGATCGCGACGGTTACGATAGCGAAGACATCGGCGCCAGCGTCGCGCTCACCGTCGCGCCGGGACACGAGTTGAGCGCGCGACTGCTGCGCAATCGCCTCGACGCGCAGTACGACGGCGGGCCCGGCTTCGACGACAGGACGCTGACGACCCTCGAAACCTGGCAGCTCGCAAGCCGCAACCGCGTTACCGATTACTGGACGTCGCGGTTGAGCGCGGGCGAGAGCCGCGACGATTCCGTGTCGACGACCGGCTTCGGGGAATTCGCGTATCGCACCCAGCAGCGCCAGTACAGCTGGCAGAACGACTTCGCGATGCTGATGGGCAGCCTGTCGTTCGCCGTCGAGCGCCGCGAGGAACGCATCGACGAAGACGCCGGATTCGCGCTGAACGAACGCATCACCAACGCAGCGCTCGCCGTGTGGCAATTGCGCCACCTGGACCACGCGCTGCAGGCCAATCTGCGCTACGACCGCTCGAACCAGTACGGCGGCGAAACCACGGGCGCGATCGCATGGGGATGGCGCTTTGCGCAGCAGTGGCGGGTGACCGCGAGCTACGGCACGGCGTTCAAGGCCCCCTCGTTCAACGACCTGTATTTCCCCGGGTTCTCCAATCCGGATCTCGTGCCGGAGCGCGCGCGCAGCATCGAGGCCGGCCTGAACGGCGCCCTGGATTTCGGAGCGACCCGCGTCCAGGCCCGCGCCATCGGCTGGCGCAACCAGGTCGACGGGTTGATCGTGTTCCAGTGCGACGCGTTGTTCGTTTGCTTGCCGAAAAACGTCGACCGCGCCCTGCTGACCGGCGTCACGCTGGGCATCGATGCCGACCGGCGCGACACGTCGCTCAAAGCCTCGCTCGACTTGCAGGATCCCGAGGATGTGACGAGCGGCAATCAGCTGCCGCGGCGTGCGAAGCAGCACGGCGCGCTGGCGCTGGTGCAGCGCTTTGGCCCGGTGCGGCTCGGCGTCGAGGTCGTGGCTTCGTCCTACCGCTTCGACGATCTCGCGAACACCCGCCGGCTCGCCGGCTACGCGATTGTCAACGTCAGCGCAGAGTGGGCGGTGGGCGGGGGTGTCACGCTGTTCGCGCGCGGTGACAATGTCGCGGGCCGCGACTACGTGCTCGCGTACGGTTATGCAACGCCGGGAGCGCAGGCCTTCGTCGGCGTCCGCTGGCAGCCCTGATGCAACGGCTAGCGATGCTGGCGTTCGCGGTGCTGGCGTTCGCCACTCAAGCGGAGGTCCGCGTTCGCGATGACGCCGCGACCGACGTGGTCCTTGCGGCGCCGGCGCGCCGCGTCGTGAGCCTCGCGCCGCACGCGACCGAGCTCCTGTTCGCGGCGGGCGCCGGGGAACGCATCGTCGGCGCGGTCCGCGGATCGAATCATCCAGCGGCGGCGCGCTCGATTCGGGTCGTCGGTGACGCGAATGCGCTCGATCTGGAGCGCATCGTCGCGCTTCGGCCCGACCTGGTGGTGACCTGGCCGTATACGACGCCGGCGCAGGTCGCGAAGCTCAAGGAGCGCGGCATTGCCGTGTTCACCACCGATCCGTCGTCGATCGAAGGCATCGCCACGAACATCGAGCGTCTGGGCGCGCTCGCGGGGACCGGCGACGGGGCCGCAAAGGCGGCGCGGGAATTTCGAGTGCTGCTCGCGCAAGCGACCTCGAAGGCCGGCGGCCGCCGCGTGAAAGTGTTCTACCAGATCTGGGGCTCGCCGCTGTTCACGATCGGCGCCGGACATCTCATTACCCAGGCGATTCGCGCGTGCGGCGGTGACAACGTGTTCGAATCGGTGCCGATACCTGCCCCCCAGGTATCCATCGAGGCGGTGCTGGCCGCGCGCCCGGAGACGATCATCGCCGGCACCGACGCGGCGGCGCGGCCGGCCTGGCTGGACGACTGGCGGCGCTGGCCGGAGCTGCCCGCGGTGCGCGATTCGATGCTGCAGGTCGTCGACGCGGACCGACTGCATCGCCCGGGACCGCGCTTCGCCGAGGGCGTCGGCGATCTTTGCGCCGCCATTGAACAAGCGCGCCGACGTTAGCGCGGAACGAACGCGCGCAGCCCGTCGCTCGCAAGCTCGGCCAGCGGACGGCCGAATAGAACCGACAACGCCGGCGCGGTCAGAAGTGCGGAAGCGCGATCCGCGCGCGCGTGTCCGCCACCGATCGCGATCGCGTAGTCGCAGAAGCGCGTCGCCAGATGCAGGTCGTGCAGAACCATGACCAGCGCGCGCCCGCGCTCGCGGGCCAACCCGACGAAAACTTCGAGCGCGGCGGCCTGCTGGGCGATGTCGAGATGCGACGACGGCTCGTCGAGCAGCGCGAGCGGCGTGTCCTGCACCAGCAGCGCGGCGAGTGCGACCCGCCGGCGTTCTCCGCCCGACAGCGTGCGCACGTCGCGTTGCACGAGACTCTCCAGCCCGAATCGCGCGAGCGCCTCGACCGCGCGCTCGACGTCTTCGCTTCCCTCCCAGGCGAAGCGGCCGAGGTGCGGATGGCGGCCGATCAGCGCGGTCTCCAGCACCGTTGCCCCAAACGCGTCGAGGGAATCCTGCGGCAGTACCGCGCGTCGCAGTGCGCGCTCGCGCGGCGGCATCGACGCAACGTCCTCCCCGGCGTAACGGACCCGCCCCGCCGACGGCGCGGCGAGCCCGGCCAGCACCCGCAGCAGCGTGGTCTTGCCGGCCCCGTTGGGCCCCACGATCGCCCAGCATTCGCCGGCGCGCACGGTGACATCGAGCGCGTCGAACAGCGTCCGGCTTGCGACGACGGCGGCGAGACCCCGCGCCTCGAGCAGCGTGGCGGAATCGTTCATCGGCCGCGATTCAGGAGCCACAGGAATGCGGGTACGCCGATCAGCGCGGTAAGCACGCCAACCGGCAACTCGAGCGGCGCGACGACCGTCCGCGCGGCCGTATCGGCGACGACCAGCAGCGCGCCGCCAGAGAGAGTTGCCGCGGGAAGCAGCAGGCGCTGATCGTTACCCAACGCGAGGCGAATCGCATGCGGCACGATCAGTCCGACAAAGCCGACGTTGCCAGCCGTGGTGACCGCGGCAGCGGTGGCGAGCGCGGCCAGCACGTACAACGACAGCGAGACGCGGGGGACATCGACGCCGAGCGCGGCTGCGTCGTGCGCTCCGCGCGCGAGCACGTTGAGATCCCGCGCCATCGCGAGCGCCGCGACCAGCGTGATTGCCAGGATCGTCAGCGGCAGGCCGGGTGAACCGGCGCCGTTGAGATCGCCGAGCAGCCAGTACACCATGCCCTTGAGCTGCGCGGCCGGTGCGAGTGCTAGCAACAGCGCGATCACGGCACCCCAGCCTGCGGCGACGACCACGCCGGTGAGCAGCAACCGCGCCGGCGTCCACACCGCCAGTTCGGCGTCCGAACGCGCGAGCACGAACACCACCAGCGTGGATACCAGCGCGCCGATGAACGCCGCGGGCCCGGCGAGCACGGCCGCGCCGAGGATGAGCGCCGACAACGCGCCTACTGCGGCCCCTCCGGAAATGCCGAGCACATAAGGGTCGGCGAGCGGATTGCGAAGCAGCACCTGCATCATCGCGCCGGCAAGGGCGAGCAGCCCGCCGGTTGCAAATGCGGCAAGCGCCCGTGGCAAGCGCAGTTCGCGCACCACGGCAGCCGCTTCGCCGACCGCGTTGCCTGCCAGCGCGTTGAGGACGTCGCCGGCTTGCACGCTCACGCTGCCGCTGGAAAGCGATAACGCGACCGCGGCAACAGCGATCACCGCCAGCGCGGCAAGTGTCGCGAAGGTACGAGTCCGCGTGAGCGGGGCATGTGCCAAGCCGCGCAACGGGGGCTGCGATTTCCACGCCGCCCCGGATCGCGCCGCAGGGGTTGCGTCCGGCGTCACCGGAGCCCGCGAGTCAAGCTGCATGGCGCTCCAATTTTACGGTGTCATTCCGAGGGACGAGGAATCTGCTTCTGCCGTGTTGCCCACTGAAAAAGCAGATCCCGCGCTTCGCTCTGGATGACACCAGTGGGGCAGATCCCTCGACGAGCTTGGGATGACACCGGTAGAAGTAACGGTCGGCATATTTCAACAGCCTGCTAAGCGACCGCGGCGAGTTCCCGCGTGAGCCGCGCCGCGGGCACGCTCCTGCATCCGGTTGCGTTCTGACCCGACCACAGCGGCGAAAAGTCGCCGCTGCCCTGGCTTTCCGCCTTGGCACGCAATGGAGCGATCGCGGGAGCCGCCAGCGGAAACGCCGGTGGCGTCGTACTCATCGGGCCGAGTTCCCGCATCAGCCGGTTGACGATGCTGCGCGCGGGCTGGCCCGTGAACAGATTGGTGATCGCGGTGTGGCGCGCGGCTTCGCTTTCGAGGGCTGCGCGGTGCACGCGGCTGGTGGTGGCCTCGGGTGTAAGCAGGTACGACGTCCCGACCTGTACGCAGGAGGCACCGAGCGCGAGCGCGACGGCGACCCCTTTCGCGTCGGCGATGCCACCGGCGGCGATGACCGGAACGCCGACTTCGCGAACGATCTGCGGCAGCAGCGCGAGCGTACCGACCTGTGTCGTGACATCGTTCGTGAGAAACATCCCGCGATGCCCGCCGGCTTCGAGCCCTTGCGCAATGATCGCGTCGACGCCCTGCGATTCGAGCCAGCGCGCTTCGGCAACGGTGGTGGCCGAGCAAAGGATGCGGGCGCCAAGCGCCCGGACGCGGGAGAGCAGTTCGGGCGAAGGAAGGCCGAATTGAAAGCTCACCACGGCAGGCTTGAATTCCTCGAGGATTAGTGCAGCTTCGGCGCTGAACGGTGCGCGCCCCGGCCCCGTGGGAATACTGGCCGGATCGATGCCGAATTCCCGGTAGTAGGGCGCGAGCGCGTCGCGCCAACGTGCTTCGCGTTCGGCACTGGGCGAGGGTGGCGCGTGACAGAAAAAGTTGACATTGAAGGGCTTGCTCGTCCGCGCCCGGATCGCGGCAAGCTCGGTACGCATGCCGTCGGGGGTCAGCATCGCGCAGGGGAGGGAGCCGAGACCGCCCGCGTCACACACCGCCACCGCGAGCGCGCTACCCTGCACGCCGGCCATCGGCGCCTGGATGACCGGCAACTCGATGCCCAGCAGTTCTGTCAGCGTCATCGCCCGAATTTCCCTCCGGGACAGCCACGGCCCCTGCGCGTACATGCGGCGGCGGCGTGTCAGCGTCGATTTTCTTGACGGTGCGCGCGCTCCGGCACGCATCCTCGGACGATTATAGGCGCGGCAAGGCGCCTATACTCTCGCCGCAGCCCCCAACGATCCCCGGTTTCCAGCGCGACGATGAGCAAGGCATTCACCCGCGAAAGCACGGAGAACGACGATGTCGTCGACGACGATGTCGAGGAGTCGCCGCTACCCGTCGGCGCGCGCAACTACATGACGCCCGGAGGATTCGCAACGCTGAAGGCGGAACTGGACGCGCTGGTCGGCAAGGAACGACCGGCGCTGGTCGCGACGGTCGCCTGGGCCGCGAGCAACGGCGACCGCTCGGAGAACGCCGACTATCAGTACGGGAAGAAACGCCTGCGCGAAATCGACCGGCGGATTCGATTCCTGATCCGCCGGCTCGACAGCGCCGAAGTGGTCGATCCGGCCGCTCCGCGTGATGGCGAGGCCGGGGAGCGCGTCTACTTTGGCGCGACGGTGACCATCCGCGGCGGCGATGGGGCGAAGCGGACGCTGGCGATCGTGGGGATCGACGAAACCGATACGGCACGCGGCTACATCAGCTGGATCTCGCCGATGGCGCGGGCACTGATGAAGAGCCGCGAGGGCGACACGGTCACGCTGCGCACGCCGGCGGGCGCAGCCGACCTCGAAGTCGTCGAGGTGGCCTACCATCCGCTCGAAACCGGCCGTTCGGCGGCTGACCGCTGAGCGCGGTCGATCCCCCGCCCGCACCCGGTTGACGCGCTTCCACGCGGGCGTCACTATTTCACCGATGGACACCGACCTGGGCCTGCTGGAGCAGAAACTCGCAACACTGATCGCGCAGGCAGGCGCGCTGCGTGCGGCCAACGAGCGTCTTTCCCACGACCTGGTGACGGCACAGGAGCGCCATCGCGTGCTGGCGCAGCGCATGCAGCAGGCATCGGCGCGGCTCGACGTGCTGCTCGACCGGTTGCCGGAGGCCTGATGGCGGAAGCACGCGACGGTCCGATGCAGATCGACGTGATGATTCTCGGTCGCGAGTATCGCGTTGCCTGCCGCGACAACGAGCGTGAGGAGTTGCAGAGGGCGGTCGCGCATCTCGATACGCGCATGCGCGAGATCCGCGATGCGGGCAAGGTTAACGGCGTCGATCGCATCGCGGTGATGGCCGCGCTGAACATTGCGAACGATCTGCTACGCGAGCGCAAGGAAACGCCGGCGCGGCGCGGCGCTTCCACCGCGAGCAGTGTTGACGCCCCGGACGCTCAGCGTAGAATCAAGGCGATGCAAGCTGCGATCGACAAGGCGCTCGCGCCGCAGGACAGGCTGTTCTGAAGGAGCCCGACAACGACCCCGATTCGATCAATCCCTGCGGTGTTCGAAAACTGCCCATAGCACTCTCTGAACCAATGCCATATGGCGCGGTTGCCTCGAGTCCCCAAGCGAACCTGTGTGCGTTCCCAAGCGGAAGCGCCTGACGGTTCCGGCTCGGCGACCTCCTTGAACCCAGGTTCAGGGTGAGGGCAGAACGGCACCTGCGGGGACCCTTTCGGTGCCGGCGACCGACGTCGCCGGCGTCATGATGGCGCGGCGCCCGCGCAAGGCGCCGCGTTTGTTTTGCGGGTGCAACTCATGCACTACTGGCTGA